>JAZRGS010000098.1:0-22295 GCA_045644305.1 Eubacteriales bacterium
GGGTGTTGATAGCCTCTTCAGCCGAAGCGAAGCATCTGCCTTCGCCGAGAACGTGGGTCTTCCAGCCCTTTTCAACCATAGCCCAGTTAGCTTCGTATCTGTCCATGGTGATAACCATACGTCCGCCGCCCGAAGCGATGCAAACGTCGAAGCTATCGTCGCGGAGCGAGGAAAGGAAATCCTCAAAGGGAAGCACGTAATCGAGCGCGCTGGTTTCGCCAACGTCGCGGCCGTCGAGAAGAATGTGGATGCGGACCTTCTTAAGGCCTTCTTCCTTGGCGCGTACAACCATAGCCTTCAAGTGGTCGATGTGGGAGTGAACGTTACCGTCGGAGAAAAGTCCGAGGAAGTGAAGGGTGGAGTCTTTTGCGTTTGCAACAACAGCCTTCCAGGAAGCGCTTTCGAACATTCTGCCCGATTCGATAGCCTCGGAAACGAGCTTTGCGCCTTGAGCAAATACCTGACCTGCGCCGAGAGCATTGTGACCAACCTCGGAGTTGCCCATGTCGTCGTCGGAGGGAAGACCGACAGCGGTGCCGTGAGCCTTGAGGCTGAAGCAGTGATATTTCGAAGCAAGCATATCGAGCGTGGGGGTGTCTGCCGCCTTGATGGCGTTGCCCTCTTCACGCGCGCAAATGCCGATGCCGTCCATAACGATAGTTACGATGGGGCGCTTTTCTGCGCCGAAAATTCCGTTAGACATAAAAATTTACCCTTTCGGTTACAAAAATATATTTTAACATTATAATTATAACGAAATTTTCTCGATTTTTCAAGTGCTTTTTGCGATTTTTTAGCGATAATGTTTGACATGCTCGAAATTAAGTGATATAATAAAATGATTTAATATGTTTGTACATGAGGTGACTCACATGACAAGACGCGAATCGAGAGAAGTTGCAATTGCATTGCTTTTCGAAAGAAGCTTTGATTACGACCGCACCGCGGAGGAAATTATTGCCTCGGCGATGGAAGACAGAGAGGAAAAAATAAGCGAGTTTGCAAAGACGCTTTTCCTTCGTGCGGATGAAAATTTGGGCGACATCAATGAAAAAATCGAACGCTGTGCCGATAATTGGAGAATCGACAGAATCGATAGGGTTACCCTTACGGTTTTGAGACTTGCGGCGTGCGAAATAGACTATTTCCCAGAAATTCCTGTTGAAATTTCGGTTAACGAGGCGCTCGAGCTTGCCCGCCATTTCGGCGAGGAGGACTCGGTCGGCTTTATCAACGGCGTTCTCGGCAAATATGCCAAGGGCGTTGAAAAGCCTCTTGCTAAGGCAAAGGCGTTGTCTGCCGAAGCCGAAGAGGACAGCGAAGCGGTTATTGAAGCCGAGGTTTCGGAATGAGCGAGCAAACCGTCCGTACACTTACGGTCGAGCAGCTGAACACCTACATAAGGGATTATCTTGCCACCTCTCCGATGCTTAACAAGGTCGTCGTTAAGGGCGAGCTTTCCAATGTGAGGGTTTACGGCGGAAGCGGACATATTTATTTTACGCTTAAGGATGAAAATTCTGCAATCCCCGCGACGATGTTCGGCGGTGCATCGAAGCTTAAGTTCAAGCCCGAAAACGGTATGAAGGTGGTTTGTACCGGCAGGGTTGCGGTTTTTGTGCGCGACGGACAGTATCGCATTTATGCCGACGCGATGGAGCCCGACGGAGTCGGCTCGCTTTATATCGCGTTTGAGCAATTGAAGGCAAAGCTTCAAGCGCTTGGACTTTTTGCGCAGGAGCATAAGAAGAAAATCCCGAAAATCCCCTTTTCGGTAGGCATAATTACCGCGCCCGGCGGTGCCGCGGTGCAGGATATGATTAACGTCACAAGGCGAAGATTTCCTGCCGCAAGGCTGTATCTTTATCCCTCGCTCGTGCAGGGACCTAACGCGCCCGCTCAGCTGATAAGCGCGTTGAAGAACCTTGACGCAAGCGGGATTTGCGACGTAATTATTATCGGACGAGGCGGAGGAAGCGCCGAGGATCTTTGGTGCTTTAACGACGAAGGGCTTGCACACGCCGTTTATGAATGTAAGACGCCGATAATTTCTGCGGTCGGACACGAGACCGACTTTACCATTTGCGATTTCGTTGCCGATCTGCGTGCGCCTACGCCGTCCGCGGCGGCAGAGCTTGCCGTGCCCGACGTGCGCGATTTGAAGAAGCAGTTTTCGAACGTTGAAAAGCGAATGCTTCAAAACCTTACGGCGAAGACCGATTATTTCCGTCAAAGGCTTAACGTACTTTCGACCCGCCCCGTGCTTCAAAGCCCGAAGGGCTATTTCGACGAAAGAAGAATGACGCTCGCGCGCGAGGAGGAAAGGCTTTACAATATTGTCGGAACGAGAATCGACCGCGAAAAAATGATGCTTTTGGCGAAGTCCGAGAAGCTTAACAGCTTGAATCCGCTTTCGGTTCTGGGACGCGGCTTTTCGGTCGCTTTCGGCGCCGACGGTAAGGCGATTAAGAGCGTGGATCAGCTTCCTTCGGGAACCGAATTCGAGCTTATGCTTTCGGACGGTAAGAAGAAGGCAATTGCCAAAGAGTAAAACGTTTTTTTGGAAAAACATAAAAAAGAAGGATAGCCCACGCGGAGAGAGGAAAACAAATAATAACCCCTCACACCGCGGGAACTAAAAAAAGGAATAACCCACGCGGAGAGAGGGGGACAAGATGTGCCTGCCTTTCGTCGCGGGAATTAAAAAAAGGAAGAACCCACGCGGATGGGACGATGCACGTTTAACCGCTTTTATCGCGGGAACCGAATAGGTGCGTCACGCACCCGCGGGAACTAAAAAAGAATGGGAAGAATTTTAAGAGCAATGACAAGAGATGGCTCTGCGAGAGCCATTATAATGGACGGGCGCGATATAGTTGAGCGCGCAAGAGAAATTCACACCACCAGTCCCGTAGCGACTGCGGCGCTCGGAAGAACGCTGGTCGTTACCTCGCTTGCGGGCTCGATGCTCGGCGAGAAGGACGACGTTATGACTGTTCGCTTCAAGGGCAACGGCCCCGGCGGCTCGATTGTTGTAACAAGCGACTGGTGCGGCAACGTGCGCGGATTTATTCAGAATCCTTTGGTCGATCTTCCGCTTCGTGCCGACGGAAAATTGGACGTCGGAGGATGCATCGGTAAGGGCGAGCTTTATATTCTTCGCGACGCGGGCGGAAACGAGCCCTACGTCGGAATTTCGCCGATACAGACGGGCGAGGTTGGCGACGATATTGCGTATTATTATGCTACGAGCGAGCAGATCCCCACGGTTTGCGCGCTTGGCGTGCTTGTCGACCGCGATTACAGCGTTAAGGCAGCGGGCGGCGCGCTTGTGCAGCTGCTTCCGTTTGCCGACGAGGAGGTTGCCGAGCAGCTTGAAAAGAACGCCGCGAAGATGCGACCTGTTACGAAAATTTTGACCGAGGGCAAGCTTGAGGACGTGTTCGACGAGGTGTTCGACGGAATCGAATACGATATGTTCGATGAAATCGAATGTGAATACAAGTGTGTTTGCAGTCGCGAAAAGACCGATAACGCATTGATTTCGCTCGGCGCCAAGGAAATTATCGATATGATAGAAAACGGCGACGAGGTCACCGAAATGACCTGCAGCTTCTGCGATTCGGTCTATAAATATTCGAAGAGCGACCTGAAACATTTGCTGAAAGCGATTGAAAATAAATGAAAAAAGCATTGATAACCGGCGGTGCGCGCGGTATCGGCGAGGCTGTCAGCCGTGCGCTTTCGCGAGAGGGATATTACATTTATATCCATTGTAACCAAAGCGTCGAGGAGGCGGAAAGGCTTGCCTGCGAGCTCGGAAACGCTTCGGTCGTGCAGGCGGATTTGAGCAATCCCGATTCTGTCGGATATATCGCCGAGCGCTGTAAGGATATAGACGTTCTGGTCAATAACGCGGGCGTTGCGCTTGTCGCACCGTTCGATTCGATAAGCCTTGAAGACGCAAGGAAAATGTACGAAATCAATATGTTCGCGCCGATCAATCTTGCGCGTCGGATTCTGCCGTTTATGATAAGCAAAAAGGGCGGAGCTATTGTAAACGTTTCGTCGGTTTTCGGCGAGTACGGCGGGTCCTGTGAGGTTGATTATTCGGCGTCCAAGGCGGCGCTCATCGGCTTTACCAAGGCGCTTGCCAAGGAGGTCGGGCCGGCAGGTATACGCGTAAATTGCGTGTGTCCCGGTATAATCGACACCGACATGAACGACGATTTGACCTTTGAGGACGTAGAGGCGCTGTGCGATGAAATTCCGCTTGAGCGCATGGGTAATTGTGACGAGGTTGCCGAATGTGTGGCGTTTTTGGTATCGGACAAGGCGCGCTATATCACGGGAAGCGTTTTCGACGTCAACGGCGGATGGCAGGGATAAAGGAAGGTTGAGAAAATGAATCGTATAGCTGAATTTTTCAAGGTTTCAAAGGAACAGTTCGGGCGCGACGGTTATGAAAGCATCATTCTTCCGCGCCGTGCAACGGCAGGCTCTGCGGGCTATGATTTTATCGCCCCGTACGATTTTACGCTTGACGTTGGTGAGGAAATTATCATCGATACCGGCGTGCGCGCAAGGATAGACGATGGCTGGGTTTTGGTCATTTTTCCGCGCTCGGGCTCGGGCTTCAAATACGGCGTCAGGCTTGCGAACACCGCAGGTGTGATCGATTCCGACTACTTCAACGCCGACAACGAGGGTCACATAAAAATCAAGCTCGTCGGTGCGGTTAAGCCCTTTTCGGTTAAGGCGGGCGATGCCTTCGCACAGGGGATTTTCCTTCCTTACGGAATCACGGTTGACGACGATTGCGTCGAGGAACGCCACGGCGGCTTCGGCAGCACAGGTGCATAATGCACTTTAGATTTTCGGAGAACTTTTGAAAAAGTTCCCCGAAGCCCCTCAAAACTTTTCAAAGAAATAAAGAAATAATAAAGGTGAAAAGAAAGGCTTCGCGGGTGCATAATGCACCAAGTAGAGCCCGCGGTAAACCTTAACAAAAAACATAAGCCTCACTCCGCGTGGGTCGAGGTCAACAAAATACAGAAAGGCATCGCGGAGAGATGTTAACAAGTCCGTTGCTTGGCTCATCGCGAAATTGAAAAAAATGATAACGACGAAGCAGAGAGCGTATTTGCGCTCATTGGCAAACACAATAGAGCCGACCACACAGATCGGCAAATTCGGCATCGGAGAAACCGTGATCGAAACGGTTTCAAAGGCGCTCGAGGCACACGAATTGATAAAATTGACTGTGCTCGAAACCTGCCCCGAATCTCCCAAGGAGGCTATGGTCACGCTTTGCGAAAAGCTTGGCTGTGAGGCTGTTCAGGTTAACGGCAGAAAGGTGGTAATCTACCGCCAATCGAGCAAGGAAGAAAACCGCAAAATAGTGTTGCCGAGAAAATAAAAACGATGCTGCAGCTTGGTGATTCCAAGCTGCGTTTTCTTTTGAAAGGTCATAATGGATAAAATCCAAAGCCTTATTTTGGTCAAAAGGTCGAAAAAGCGTGTATTGCTTGACAATGGCGGAAGCAATAGGTATAATTGAAACGTTATTGTATTAATGAAGCGGAAAATCGTTTCCGCGTATTCTTTTGGAGGGCAAAATGAAGCTTTTAAAGAAATCGGTCGCATTGCTTCTCGTCGCAACCATGCTTTGTGCAATTGTGATAAGCACTGCGGTTTCTGCCTCCGCCGCTACTCCGTTGGTTAACCTTTGCCAGACGGACAGTCAGTGGAAGGCTTATTATTACGGCGGAAGAACTCTTTCCGCGACCGGCTGTGGCATTTTCTCGCTTGTTAATGCCGTCGGTTATCTTACCGGCAAGCGTATGGACGTCGTTTCGGTTGCTTCTTGGGCATATTCGATCGGCGCATACGGCGCAAGCGGCACCTATCGTACCGCACTTTATCCCAGAGTTCAGGCTAAATACGGCGGAACCTATGGATTCACCGTCGACTGCGGCAGCGGCAACACCGGCTATTGGTCGACAGCGGCTAACGCGACCTTGAAGAAGCACCTTGCTAACGGCGGCGTTGCTATCGGTCACGTTCCCGGCCACTTTATCGCTCTTGTCGGCTACGATTACAACACTAATAAGTTCCACGTATACGACAGCGCACCCTCGTCCGCAAGAGGTACCAACTCCAACCGCGGTAACGTTTGGGTCACACAGTCGAGACTTTCGACCGGTAAGCTTGACCTTGACTGGTTCTGCCTTATCTCGGCAACCGGCAAGCCCGCAACCACTCAGCCGACCGTTACCTGGACCTCGGGTAACTATCAGATGCTCGGTGCAAAGTATCTCCGCGATTCCGCATCGACCAGCTCGAACACTCTTGTCACCGTACCTAAGGGCGAGGTAATGCAGGTGTTTGAGGTTGTTAACGGCAAGTTCGGTCGTACTCAGTACGGCGACTATAAGGGTTATATCCTTCTCGACGAGGACACCAAGCGCATCGGCGCTGTTTCGAACGGCGCAACCGCTATTACCAGCTCGGATACAAGATATCTCAACGCAGGCTATACCGCAACTTGGGAGGATATCGCAGGTGCGGCAGGCTACAAGTTCAAGATCGTTGAGCTTGCAGGCGAGCCCGATCCCGGTAATGCAAACGAGGCGGCAAACGGCCGCGTTATATACGACCAGACCTCGTATATGAACCAGACCGTTTCCTACACCATCCCCGCAGGCTCGCTTACCAACGGTAAGTATTTGAAGATCGCGGTTCAGACCTGCTTCCCCAACAACGTTAGTTATTGGACTGTCAAGTACGTAACCTGCTCGGATCTTCCCTTTAATGACGTTCCGATGAACTCTTGGTATTACGATGAGGTTCTTTATTCCTATAAGAAGAACTACATCAGCGGTATGACCGATCACACCTTCGAACCCAACGGTCAGGCAACACGTGCACAGATGGCTGTGTTCGCGTACAGACTTGCAGGCTCTCCCGAGGTGGATGCCGATATCGAGCTTCCCTTCAGCGACGTTCCCGACGGCGCTTGGTATATCAACGAGCTTAAGTGGTGCTATGCAAACGGCATCGTTAAAGCGGATGACAAGTATCGTCCCAACGATTCGGTTTCTCGCGAGGTTTCCGCTGTTTATTTCTATCGTCTCGCTCAGGCGTTGAACGAGGATACCACCGTTAACGATTTCTTCTGTCTTATCAATTTTGACGACTCGGAATCCCTCAACGAAAGCTATTATGAGGAAATGACTTGGGCGGTTGAAAAGAGTCTTATTCAGGGCTACGACAACAAGCTTTCTCCCAAGGACCCCTTGACGCGTGCTCAGGTTGCTACTCTTATGTACAACTTCGAAAGCTACATCACCGCGGAATCCTCCACCCCCGATTCTGACGATACCCCTGTGGGCTGATAACAATAAAAAAGAACCGTAAAGGGAATTAACCCTTTACGGTTTTTTTGTAGCGGAAAGTAATTGTGCATAAAAAGAAGGCGTTGGTTATCTCGGCGCCGTTATCGAACTCACACTGTTCGTGTGTTTAATAGATTCAATTTAGATATCGACACGCTGACACATTAATCACGTTGAGAGCGACTTTGGCAGCGTAGCCCAATCTTCGCAAAGCGGTGGAATTGGATCGGTTATTGTTTAGTCTCAGTTGGCATTATACGAGTTTAGAGGAAGGATATATTGACAATAAACGCTTTTCGTGATAACATGATAACAATGTGCATCAACCGGTTTATAATACCATATCCGACAAAATCAACGGTTTGACTATATGCATAGACGGTTTGTGGGGCAACAAAATTGAAGTGACCTCGTACAACATTAGCGGAAACAGTTATTCATATACGCTACACTACACCTTATATGATCATTTTGGTTTAGATCAACCAGATGTGGAAAAATACGGTGTGTTACAAGGTTTTTGCTCATGGTATGTGTTACAACAATATTCGGCATATAACTCAGCATATAAACCTTTTCTAACTGTGATTGAATTTGATGTCACTGTAACCGACACACTCGCATGGATATTTGTTAATATATACATAAAGAGGGACTTTGAATATGAAAAAACGAATACTTTGGATTTTTGCGGCAATTTTGATAGTAATCGGATCTGTTCTGGTGTTTAATTTAGTGTTGGTCTATCACAATCATATGTGGAAATATTCTGCAGAATATGAGGAATTCGCGGATGATTTCAACAAAGTGAAGGATTATATTGCCGAAACATATTCAAACAAATCTGACAAATGGGTGTCGATATCAAGCAAGGGTATATTTAATCCAGAAACCAAAAGTTATTTAATCTTGCCCGATGATGTCGCAGCATCGCTTGAAGTGATACGCAAGGGTGCGTTTCCCGATAAGGATTCGGATTTGGACGTAATCAGAATTCACGAAGGTAGAATTTCATTCTGCATTTCCAGTGGTGTATATGCTCTTGTTTATTCCCCCGAACAAAAACCAAAGTGGGTGAATTCGCCTAACGAAGAAGAAAGAGTTAAGGTAAAATCGCTTGGAGATGGATGGTATCATGTATTGAATGTCCAATAATTTTTTGCCTGTATGCAAGAAGTCATTACATCTGCACTTGCGGATTTTATTTGCAAGAAGATTATGATGCGAGACCATCTGTTATTACTTTGATTTGCAAAATAGAACCCCGACATATTTTATATATGCCGGGGTTCATTATATCGGAAAGTATTTATTTATACTTTGTTTATTCTTCGGTTATTTTACGTTCGATTTCCTGCGCCTGAGTTTCGGGATCGAAATTGTACATAGGCTCGATATTCTCGTTCTTTTTAACTCTTCTCAAATAGTTCTTTGTGATTTTCACAACGAGCGGAGAGAGAGCAAGAACGCCGATAAGGTTGGGGATCATCATAAGACCGTTGAAGGTGTCGGAGATGTCCCAAGCGAGCGAGGAGGAGAGAACCGCACCGAAGATGATGGTGCAAACGTGAATGATGCGGAAGATATAGGTGGTTTTTGCACCGAAAAGATATTCCCAAGCCTTGGAGCCGTAATGCGACCAGCCCAAAACGGTGGTGAACGCGAAGAAGAACATTACGATAGCAATGAATCTTGCACCGATGTTACCCCAAGAAAATACCGAGTTAAATGCACCTGCAACAAGCGTTGCGTCGGTGTAGCCTTCTGCGATTTCGCCGGTGATTACGTTGAATACACCGCCGTTGAGTCCGCCTGCGGTAAGGATAACAAGCGCGGTCATGGTGCAAACTACCATTGTGTCTGCAAAAACCTCGAAGATACCCCACATACCCTGCTTAACGGGCTCCTTGATGTTCGAGTTCGAGTGAACCATAACCGACGAACCGAGACCGGCCTCGTTAGAAAATACGCCGCGCTTGAAGCCCTGGGTAACTACCTTGCTTACAACCGCACCGATACCGCCGCCGACGAATGCCTCGGGCTTGAATGCATTGACGAAGATCGCCTTAAATGCGGGCAAAATGTTCGCGTAATTGATGCCGATGATAGCAAGGCTGCCGAGCACGAATGCAACGACCATGAAAGGAACGACCTTTTCGGCAACGTTTGCGATTCGCTTCAAGCCGCCGAGAGTGATAAGTGCGGTGAGGAGCATAATGAGCGCGCCGAGGATGATGTTGTAAAGCGAAACGTCGCCGAACACCTGAATCGAGGAAAGCGCGGAAACGTCGAACGCGTCGGCTACGTTGGTAACGATTTTGTTGACCTGACCCATGCTTCCTATACCGAAGGATGCGAGCATGGTGAAGATACAGAAGAGGATTGCAAGAATTTTACCGAGCTTTTTCAAGCCCTTTTTGCCGCCTAAGCCGTCGGCGAGATAATGCATCGCACCGCCCGACCATTCGCCGTTTTCGTTCTTGCGTCTGTAATAGATACCGAGAACGTTTTCTGCGTAGTTGGTCATCATTCCGAAGAATGCGGCAACCCACATCCAGAATACCGCACCCGCGCCGCCGACGCAAATAGCCGCTGCGACACCCGCGATATTACCTGTACCGACAGTCGCCGCGAGCGCCGTACAAAGCGCCTGGAAGGGGGAAATCGATCCCTTTTCCTTGCTGTGCTTGATAACGTCCTTGCGGAAAAGACTGCCAAGCGTCTGCTTGAACCACATTCCTATGTGTGTGACCTGGAAAAACTTTGTCAGCAGGGTAACGACTACGCCCGTGCCGATAAGTAGAAACAGACCGAAAGCGCCCCAAACGACACCGTTGATTTTGCCGTTGACGTTTTCTACCGCCTGCAAAAAGTTGTTCATTTGAAATGAACCTCCTATTAAGTATTTGTCAACCGAACAAAACAAAAATCACCGCCAACCAATCGGATAGCGGTGAAAAAACGACGTAACAATACACTTCGCGTGAAAAAATCGATCTGTCCTTTTGCCTGAGAGATTGCGGTAAAAACCATTGCCCCTTCGGCATCCGCATATAGCGAACTTCTCCAGATTGCTATCCGTCAACAGTCTCCGTCATATTGACACCCGAGAGTATTACCCCTTTGGAAAGGCAAATGCCTTATCTCCTGCTGAGTTCATTTAGCTCTATTCAGTTTAACGTTATTATAATACTACATTTCGACATAAAAGTCAATGGATTTACATTATTTATCAAAAAGAAAAAAGCGACCTTGGCGATATATCACTATTGTGTATCGCTCAAAGGGTCGCTTTCGTTTTTAGTTTTCTTCGCCCAAAAATCCTGCAAGGATCTTTTCTTCGGCTTCTTCCTCGGTAAGACCGAGCGTCATAAGCTTGATCAACTGGTCGCCCGCGATTCTGCCGATAGCCGCCTCGTGAACGAGGTTAGCCTCGGGGTGCTCAGCCGCAACGGCGGGGATAGAGCTGATGGTTGCCTTGTCCATAAGGATCGAGTCACAGCGGATGTGTCCGAAGCACTTCGATTTGCCGGTCACGCAGGGACGGAACATCTGCTTCGATTCGTCCTGACCGACCGAGCGTGAAATGATTCTGCCGTTCGCATTTTCGCCCTCGAGAATCAAGTCCATGTCCGATTCGGCATATTGCTTGCCGTGGGTGAGGAGCTTTTCGTTGATTATCGCGCTGCCATCCTTGCCGACAACGATCTTTGTCTTGCGTGCGGTCGAATCGATACCGCGAATCTGGGTGGTATCCATCTGCACTGTCGAGCCTTCGCCGATGTAAACGATGGTTTCGGGGTTCATAATGCGTTCGCCTCTGCCATCGCCCTCGCCGTAATGTCTTTCGGCATAGCGCACGATCGAATTCTTGCCGATATAAAAGGTGTGGACGCCGTCGTGACGCGATTCGCTGTCGCCGCAGTTGTGAATACCGCAGCCCGCCATAATGGTAACGTCGCAGTCGTCGCCGATAAAGAAATCGTTGTAAACGGTTTCGGTATAACCCGTGTCGGTGATAATTACGGGGATGTGGACGGTTTCGCCCTTGGTTCCGCTTTTGATGTTGATATCAATGCCGTTTTTGTCGGTTTTGGTGTCGATTCGGATATTTTCTGTCGAAAATCTGCCTGCCGAGGAGCCGTTTTTGCGGATGTTATAAGCGCCCGTCGGCACGGAATCGATAAGGGCAATTTCTTTTAAAAGATTGAAATCGAGTTTTTCCATATCATTCGCCCTTTCTCATATATTGACAGCCGTAGTTGACGTCGCCCGCAAGAAGCTTGGGGAAGATTTCGTCGCGAGTGCCGTGCTGTGCGATGTTGCCGCCCGAAAGGACGCAGATTTCATCCGCGAGCGAAATGATGCGCTCCTGATGCGAGATGATAATGATCGTCGCGTCGCTTTCCTTGTGAAGGTCGCGGAAGGTTTCGGTAAGCTTCGCGAAGGACCAAAGGTCGATGCCCGCCTCGGGCTCATCGAATATCATAAGTCCGCTTCCGCGTGCGAGGATGGTCGCAATTTCGATTCGCTTGACCTCACCGCCCGAAAGCGAGGTATCGACCTCGCGGTCGACGTAGTCCGCGGCGCAAAGTCCGACCTTGTTGAGATAATTACAGCAATCGAGGCGCGAAAGCTTTCTGCCGCCTGCGGCAATTTGAAGCAACGCCTTGACAGTCATACCCGTGAATCTGGGAGGCTGCTGGAAGCCGTAGCTGATGCCTGCGTGCGCACGCTCGGTTATCGACATATCGGTGATATCCAAGCCGTTCCAGATGATGCTGCCGCCTGTCGGCTGAACGATACCCGAAATCGCCTTCGCAAGCGTGGTCTTACCGCCGCCGTTGGGACCCGTCAACACCAAAAAAGTGCCGTCTTTTATATCTAAATTGATGTTTTTGAGAATGTCTTTTCTTTCGGCTCCGTCGTTTGCCGAAAAGCAAAGATTGTTTATTTTAAGCATATTTCAGCTCCTTTCCTTAGGATTTAATTAATATTAACATAAATACGCAAAACATTCAAGAGGAAAATAATTGCGCTTTGTAGGCTATTTAATAAACGTAGCGCAACAAAATTGACGAATTTTTTGGGTTTATTGAATGAACATCGCGTCTCCAATGTGTATGCGATATAAGAAAATTTGATTGTTGGTTAGTCAATCAACATCGCGTCGCCGAAGGAGAAGAAGCGGTATTTTCTTTCAACAGCTTCCTTATACGCGTTTAACGTGTTTTCGTATCCCGCAAATGCGCAAACAAGCATAATCAGCGTGCTTTCGGGGAGGTGGAAGTTGGTTATGATCGCGTCGACACATTTGAACTTGACGCCGGGGTGTATGAAAATCGAGGTCTCGCCCTCGAAGGGACGGACGATTCCGTCGTCGCCCGTTGCGGTTTCAAGCGTGCGCACGCTTGTCGTACCGACGGCGATTACGCGGCCGCCGCGCGCGTGAACTGCGTTGATTCTGTCAGCCGCCTCCTGCGTCACCTTGATGTATTCGGCGTGCATGATGTGGTTCGAAAGGTCGTCCTCCTTGACGGGACGGAAGGTGCCCAAGCCGACGTGAAGCAGAACGCGGACGATTTCAACGCCCTTTTCCTCTGCTTTTTTCAAAAGCTCGGGAGTGAAGTGCAGACCCGCGGTCGGCGCGGCGGCAGAGCCGTCGGTCTTTGCGTAAACCGTCTGATAGCGGCTTTTGTCCGCAAGCTTTTCGGTTATGTAGGGAGGGAGGGGCATAAGACCCACTCTGTCAAGTATTTCGTTGAAAACTCCGTTGTATTCGAATTTGATAACGCGCAATCCACCCTCGAGAATGTCGGTGACGACGCCCGAAAGCTCATCGGAATAAATGACCCTCTGCCCGATCTTTGTTTTTTTACCGGGACGGGTGAGGCATTTCCAAACCTCGCCCTCGACGCCCTCAACGCGCGAAAGAAGCACGGTTTCGATTTCGCCCTCGCGACCCTCTGCGTGGCCGAAAAGGCGCGCAGGTATTACCTTCGTATCGTTGATAACAAGGCAGTCGCCCGAGTTGAGGCTGTCGATGACGTCGCAAAACACCTTGTGCTCGGTCTTGCCGCTTTCCTTGTCAAGACACAAAAGCCTCGATTGGTCGCGCACGGCGCTCGGCGTTTGAGCGATAAGCTCCTCGGGAAGGTCGTAATAATATGATGAGCGTTTAAGAAGATCCATATCGTTATCCTGTTTTCTTGGTTTTGAATATAATTATTATCGAGAGGAATTTTCAATACAAAAGAATTATACTACACCAAACGCTAAAATTCAACAGAAAAGGAAAATCTCGTATGAAAAAGTCGCTTGTTTTTCGCGGAGCCGCAACCGCGATAATAACACCATTCCTCGAAAACGGGATTGATTATATCGCGTTCGCGAAATTGATCGATTTTCAGCTGAAGCGCGGAATAGATGCGCTGGTCGTTTGCGGCACCACAGGGGAATCATCGACGCTTACCGACGACGAAAAAAAGGAGCTTATCGATTTTGCCGTCCGTCAGGTCAGAAAACGCGTTCCCGTAATCGCGGGGACGGGCTGTAACGATACGAAACGCGCCTGCGCGATGTCGGAATATGCCGCGAGCGTCGGTGCCGATGCGCTTTTGGTCGTCACACCCTATTATAACAAATGCACGCAAAAGGGGCTTGTTAATTATTACGATGAAATCGCCAAGGCGTCGGGCTTGCCCTTTATCGCATACAGCGTTCCTGCAAGGACAGGCATGAAAATCGAGCCCGAAACTGCGCAAAAAATCGCCGCCAACGACCTTGCGGTCGGCTTGAAGGACGCGGGAGACAGCATTTCGGACACCGCAAAAACCATATCGCTGTGCGGAGAATCGCTTCCGATATATTCGGGCAACGACGATAGGATAATTCCGATTCTTTCGCTTGGAGGAAAAGGGGTTATTTCGGTTATGTCGAACATTATTCCCTTTGAGGTAAAGCAGCTTTGCACTCTGTTTTTCGACGGAAAAATCGACGCCGCGGCCTCGCTTCAGGCAAGTCTTATTCCGCTTTGCGACGCTTTGCGGTGTGAGGTGAACCCCATTCCCATCAAGGCGGCGCTCGCCGAGCTCGGATTCTGCAAAAATATTCTCCGCGCACCGCTTACCGAGCTCTCTCCCGAAAAATTCGAGCTTATAGCGAATGCGATCAAAAATCTCGAATAAAAAAAGCCCCGAAGCTTAGCGTGATACTCCAAGCGGAGTATCACGCAGCTCTATTCGCCTACGGCGAGTTATATTGCTTCGCAGTGATATTCGGCTTACGCCGAGTGGTATTCGCTACGCGAGTTATAAGGCGAATAGAATATCACTAAGCCTTTAGGCTTAATATCACTTTCGCAAAGCGAAAATATCACGCTGACTTTAGTCGGCATATCACTTAACAGGCAAAAAAGAAGAGAAGACTCGTTTGATGCGAATCTTCTCTTTTCTGTTGTTAGTGGGTTTAGACTAGCGCTCAATTGCATTTGTACTTACAAATGCGATGCCGGTTCTTCACGAAAAACAAGTACACTTTTATATTCTCGGTTAAGAACGTCATGCATTAAGCTTCGGGGTTTCTCTTTTTAGATGTTGAAAATATCGGGGGTGGATTTTTTCTTTTTGGGCTTGATAGGCTCGTCGTCACAGCAGGGGTCGGGCTTCTTTGCGGGTGCGGGATCATCGGGTGCAGGTTGGGTTACGTCGCCGAGACCCGAGGTTTCCGAGAAAATGACGTTGGATTTTGCCATATCAACGGTATCGGTGGGGATGATGATCTTCGATGCCTTGCCGTCGGACATAGCAACGAGCGCTTCGTACTTCTTCAATTCAAGCACAGCCGCGTCGACGCCTGCTTCGCGAAGAGCGACCAAGCCGTCTGCTTCCGCCTTCTTTGCAAGGTAAATTGCGCGAGCTTCACCTTCAGCACGTGCGATTCTTGCGTCGCGTTCACCTTCTGCCGCAAGGATCATCGCCTGCTTTTCACCCTCTGCACGGGTAATTGCAGCCGCCTTGTGACCTTCAGCCTGAAGCAGGGTTTCACGACGGTCGCGTTCTGCCTTCATCTGCTTTTCCATCGCGTTCTGAATTTCAGCGGGAGGAATGATGTTGCGAAGCTCTACGCGGTGCACCTTAATGCCCCACTTGTCAGTTGCTTCGTCAAGAATTGCGGTCATGTTCGCGTTGATGGTATCACGCGAGGTAAGGGTGCCGTCGAGCTCGAGCTCACCTACGAGGTTACGAAGGGTGGTAGCCGCGAGGTTTGCAAGCGCCGAAATGGGGTGCTCCGCACCGTATGCAAAAAGCTTGGCATCGTAAACCGCATAGTAAATAACGGTGTCGATCTGCATTGTAACGTTATCCTTGGTGATAACCGGCTGAGGAGGCGAGTCGAGAACCTGCTCCTTCAAGGAAATTTTCTTTGCTACCTTTTCGAAAAGAGGCACCTTGATGTGGAAGCCGGCAGACCAAGTGCCCTTGTACTTACCGAGCCATTCGATTACAAATTCGTGTGCCTGAGGAACGATTTTGATGTTTGCGCAGATAATCGCGATCACAATAACCACGAGAGCGATTAAAATTTCTGTCATAACTAATCTCCTTTGCTTGATTTTATTATATTATACCACAATATCGAAAATAAGTCAACATCGCGTTAACAAATTAAAATGGCGCAAACCGTTTAATTTGCGCCATTTGCTTATTAATTGTCTGCGTTTGAGGAGAACACGTTTGCGACCTCGGTTATAGTGATATAAGCCTTGGGGTCGTGCTCGTGAACGATATGCTGCATCCGTCCGACCTGAAAACGGTTGACGATGAAATAAATCGCGGTCATCTGCGAATTGGAATAAAATCCCTTTGCGTCGATGAGCGTCATTCCGCTTCCGAACGCGTCGGAAAGCGCCTGAGCAACGTCGTCGGGCTTTGATGTAATAATCATCGCCGCCTTCGCGCGGTCGAGACCCTCGACGATGAAGTCGACGGTTTTCAGCGCCGCCATGTATGCCACTATCGAGTAAAGCGGCAAAATCCAGTCCTTAAGAACAAGTCCGCAAATGACGTAAAGCACGAAGTTGTAGCCCATTACGAAGGTACCGACGGTGATGCCCATGCGCTTTGCGAAGATGACCGCAAGCACCTCGATGCCGTCCATCGCGCCGCCGAAACGGATCGCAAGACCGCTGCCGACACCCGAAATAAGTCCGCCGAAGAGCGCGCAAAGCAAAAGATCGTCCTTTGCAAGCGGGGATGCGATGCTGACGTCAACCGGAAGCACGTCGTTTATCAAAAACGCGAAGAATGAGTACATCGCAACGGTAAAAATCGCGTATACCGTAAAATGCAGACCCTGCTTTCTGTATCCGTAAAGGAAAAGCGGGATATTAAGGATAAGCAGGAACAACGAAAGACTTGCCCATTCGGGGGTTATCTGCGAAAGCAGGATAGAGGTACCCGAAATGCCCGAGTCGTATAAATTTACGGGCGCCAAAAAGAAGGTTACGCCGAATGCGTTGACACAGCCCGCAATCAGTAATAATAAAAAGTTTTTGAGGTTGAAGTTGTTCATTATGGTTCCTATGCTTGGTTAATTAAGGCTTTCGGCAAAGCCGCTCGCGAGTGCGTCACAGCGCTCGTTGTATGCGTGGCCGTCGTGACCGCGCACCCAAATAAATTCGGTTTCGTATTTTTGTAAAAGAGAATCGAGCCTTTTCCACAAATCGTCGTTCAAGACCTGCGATTTGTCCGCCTTGCGCCAGCCGTTTTTCTTCCACGACGCAAGCCAGCCCTTGTTGATTGCGTTCACGAGGTATTGCGAATCGCTGTAAAGAACGACCTTACATTCCTTTGTAAGCGCGCTTAATCCCTCGATAGCGGCGGTAAGCTCCATTCGGTTGTTCGTCGTGCTTTTTTCTCCGCCGCAAAGCTCTTTTTCGCGTCCGTCACACTCGAGAATAGCCGCCCATCCGCCTGCGCCGGGGTTGCCCTTGCAGGCACCGTCGGTGTAAATGTTTACAGTTTTCACTCGTTAACACCCTTTATTTTTTGCATTCTTATGTCCTTGCCCACGAATTTCAGAACGGTGAATTCGCCCAAAAGTCTTGAATAAAGGCGCTCGCCGTAGGTCTTTTTTATCGCGTTGTGGTCAAGATTTGTCGAAATAACCGTCTGCTTGCCGTTGACGATTCGGTAATCGATAAGGCTTGTGATTGCAGAAACGCTGTATTGCGTGATACATTCGGCGCCAAGGTCGTCGATGATCAAAAGCGAGCAGGATTCGTACTTTTTGCGTTCGTTGAGCTCGGCTCTGTTGAATCTGACCGCGTCGAGCGTGTCGTATATCTGCTGTGCCGATTCGTAAATAACGCTCATGCCCTTGCTTGCCACGACGTTTGCGATAGCGGCGGAAAGGTGGGTCTTGCCAAGCCCTGTGCCGCCCGTAAAGAGCACTCCTGCGCGGCTGTGATTCGGGAAGGCATCGGCATATTTCTTGCAGCCTCTGTAAATCGAGTCGATGAGCTCTCTTTCCTTGCCCTCGGCATAATAGGAGAGCGAGAAGTTTTGAAAGGTCTTTCCGATAAGACCGCCCGCAAGCTTGTTTTCCTGATAATTTTGCGATGCCGCCATTTCGCGGATGCAATGGCAAAGCTTCAAGCCGCAATAGCCGCCGTCGTTGCAGTCGGGACATTCAAACTTCGGGGAATCGTAATCGGCTTCAAAGCCCGACGCCTCCAAAATACGAGCGCGCTCGGTTGAGAGCGATTCCGAAATGCGCTTTAACGCATCGGGGTCCTCGCCCGAAATAAGGAGCAGGGGAATGTCCTGCAATTCGGCGTCGATCTGCGCAATGCGAAGGACTTTTGAGTGAAGCTCGTTGCGTCTTTGCTCGGCTTGCTCGATCGCGTCCATTCTTCTTTTGGTTTTGATATTTAAAGCTTCGTTAATCGTCATATCATTATCCGCCGTTTAATCGTCGAATCCGCGCGAAAGCGCCGCTTCGATGAATTCATCGCCCTCAAAGCTGGAGTTGCCTGTGTTGGGACCCTTGTCGCCGTTTTGCACGTCGGCAACCGTAACGTAGCCCTCCTCGTGCCAACGGCGAAGTATGCCGTTCATATAGGTGGTTGAAAGCTTGCCGGTGGAATCGATGGTTTTTTCATAGGCGAGCTCGACGGTTTCGAAGGGGAGTCCCCATTCGCCGAACCAGCAATCGAACAGCTTTTGCTCCTTCGAGGTAAGCGCGCGATCGCCCATACCGCAAAGCTTTCTTAATTTGCCGATGTTGGAATTGACCGCCGCGAGGTTTGCAAGATATTGCTCGAACCTTTCGTATGTATCGATGCCGTTTTCGTACAGCGCGGTGGCTTTTTTGAAGATATACTGAAGGCTTTTCTTGCCGTTTTCACAGCAGAATTCGATAACTCCGCAGATGATGGGAGCGGGGATTCGCACAAAGTCGAAAAGATAGAAAAGCGAGCTGATGTCGTTTTTGGTAAGCATCTTTTCGAGCTTATCGGAGGCGATTTTGCAAACCAACGAGAAATCTGCGTTGTGCTCGATTGCGTCGGACAGGGTTGCCGCGTCGTAATTTCTGTAAACGCTCGTATCGGAGGCGATATGCTTTTTCTTGCCCTCGCTTTCAACGAAAATGCCCGTACCTCTCCAAAAGGCATAAGCAGATTCGACCTGCGCCTTGGTCAAGCCGATTTCGCGTGCGGCGTCCAAAGAATCGGCGTCGCGTTCGGCAAAGTAATATATGAGCGTCTTTAGCTCGTCGGCAGACGCGTTTTTTATGTGTGACAACACTTCCTTGGGAAGTATTATAAGCTCCTCGGCGGGGTTTTTGATGCCCATTTCAGTTAACGCGCAATATAAATTGCGTCGCCTTTCTTTCAGCTTTTGATGATGCTAACGTCGGGGGAGACCGAAAAGGAAATTCGGTTCCTTTCGGCGAGGTTTCCGACAATTTCTACGGTGTAAACGATGTCGATCTTGCCGCCCTCCATCGAAAGCGAGTTTTCGAGACTTTTTGTGCGGACTCGCATTTGCAGCGGGAAAAATCCGGTGTTGCAAATGCAGGTGTGCGCCTTTCCGTCGGCAAAGACCATGTGCGAATTTATCGGCCCTACGCGGTTGACCGAAACGGTATCGTCCTCGTACGTGTCGATGGTCGTCGTCACCGTGTCGTTTTCCTCGGTGTATTCGATGTGAAATCCGCCCTTCGTCTTTTTCATTGTGCCCGAAACGCGGAAATCGTCGGTTTCCTTGTGTTCTTCGTTCTTTCGCGCAAGGTCGGTTCCGATACGCTCGCTCCTTACGCGGATGTCTATGGGAATTTTCATGTATTTTCCTTTAAAAATTTTCGATATCGATATGTACTGCCTCGGCAGGCTCGGACAAGAAGCTGTACGCGTTGCTTGCGAAAAGCTCGCTTCCGCCGCTGGTGTAAAATTCGGTTTTTCCGCCGTTTTCGTTGGTTAAGCCCTTTTGCTCCAAAAGCGATTTGAGCTCATACGCCGCAACCGCGCCCGAGCTGATAAGCGTCGATTCGGGCAGATATTTTTGGATAACGTCGGCAAGAAGGGGGTAATGGGTACAGCCCAAGATGACCGCATCCGGCTTCATCGGGGCGATGTCCGAAAGATATTCCGAAACGATTGCGTTGGTAACCGCATCGTCGATTCCGTGATGCCAATTTTCGACAAGCGGAACAAACATCGGGCAGGCACGGTTCGAAATTTCAAAAACGCCGTGGCCTTGAAGCGCGATTTCAAAAGCGCGGCTGTTTACGGTTGCGCTTGTGCCGAGCACCGCGACGCGTCCGTTGCCGCTCTTTGCAATCTCCGCCGCCTTTTTTGCGGCACCGTCGATTACGCCGACGACGGGAACCTTGGCGAGCTCGGAAACGTCCTGTATACAGTTCGAGCTTACGGTTCCGCAGGCAACCAAAATTGCCTTGACCCTCTTCGAAAGCAGAAAACGCGTGTCTTGAAGGGCAAACTTTTTAATGACCGAGGGCGATTTCGTGCCGTAAGGGATTCGTGCGCTGTCGCCGAAATAGACGATGTCCTCGTTCGGCATCAGGCGTTTAAGCTCCTTAAATGCGGTCAGACCGCCGAGCCCCGAATCGAAAACGCCGATCGGGAGTGATTTTTCGGCATTGGAAATCATTCTTCACACCCCTCGGCAAGCTGTAAAAGCTTGGTTATGAGGTCCTTGTATTCGATTCCGATGCACGCCATCATTTTGGGATACATGCTTATCGGAGTAAAGCCGGGAATGGTGTTGATTTCGTTGAGGAATGCGCCGTTTTCGGTGAGGAAGAAGTCGACGCGCGACAATCCCGAGCAGCCGAGCGCCTGATAAACGCCGACGGCGAGAGCGCGGATTTCCTCGCTTGTTTTTTCGTCAAGAGGTGCGGGTGCGAGGCATTCCGATTTGTCGTTGACGTATTTGGTTTCATAATCGTAAAAATCTGCGTTGGGTCTGATTTCGCCGCAAACCGAAGCAAAGGGCTTCTTGTTACCGCAGACTGCAACCTCGATTTCGCGTCCGACCGTATTCGGCTCGATAAGCAGCTTTTTGTCGTGCTCAAACGCAAGCGTTATGCCGCTTCTGAGCTCGTCGATGCTTTTCGCCTTGGTGATGCCGACCGAGCTGCCTGCGTTTGCGGGCTTGACGAATACGGGGTAGCCGTATTTGCTTTCGCTTTCCTTGACAAGCGCTTCGATATCGCAGGTGTCATAGGCGGTGATAAAGGGTACGACGGGGATGCCTGCGTTTTCGCAGATGGTCTTGGTTGCCGCCTTATCCATCGAAACGGCGGAGGAATAGGTGTCGCATCCGACGTAGGGAAGCCCTGCAAGCTCTAAAAGACCCTGCATGGTGCCGTCCTCGCCGTTTTTGCCGTGAAGCACGGGGAAAACGACGTCGACGCGGATGATTTCGAAGCTGCCGTTTGCGCCGTCGAGCGCAAGTATGCCGTGGTGAGCCTTGCAAGGCGAAATGATGGCGGGCGAAAGAAGCGCGCGCTTTTCCTGCCATACGTGGTTGCGAAGATCGTCGGTGCTTCCGCGGAAGATCCACCATTTTCCGTCCTTTGTGATGCCGACAAGGATGGGAACGTATAGCTCTGTATCGAGATTTTCGGCAACGTTAGCCGCAGAAACACAGCTTACCTCGTATTCCGAGGATTCGCCGCCGAAGATGATTGCAACCGTTTTTTTCATCAGAAATACCCCTTTTCAGGTTAATAAATGATTTATGCTAAAAACAAAAGATTATAAAGCGTCCACATAAAGGGAATCGTGATTATGCACATAAGGCTGGTAGAAAGCACGATGTCCGCCGCGGTGCGTCCGTCGCCGCCGTGGGTTTCGGCAAGCCCCTGAATCATCGTCGCCGCGGGACAGCAGGCGAGGATAAACGCAGAGGTCTTTAGGTCTTGGTTCAAGGGCAAAAGGCTGAATATCGCGCCGATAACGATAGGGGAAAGGATAAGCTTCGATGCCGCCGCGATGTAAATTCGAGAGTTCAGGAAGATGCTCGAAAGCTTCTTCGTCGCGAGGCGCATACCGAGAATCGTCATGCAGACAACCGTCGACATTCTGCCAAGCGTTTCGATATATTCCGCGGGCATTGGCGGGAATTTGAATTTGAATGCGAACAAGGCAAAGGATACCGCAAACGCGATTACCGAGGGATTGATAAATACCGCCTTGAGCTTTATGTACTTTTTATCTCCCGTCATTAACAGCAGACCGAGCGTCCAGCCCAAAACGTTCATCGCGATCGAGAACGCGGCAGAATAAACTCTGACCTCGGGCACGCCGGGAATGAGGTTTTCGAGCAGAGGCACGCCGAAAAATCCGACGTTACCGCAGGCGCCCGCAAC
>JAZRGS010000099.1:0-3296 GCA_045644305.1 Eubacteriales bacterium
CCTCCGTCAGCACGAAAAGGTGTTGAGCCTTCCTTTCAGAAGCGATCTTGGCAGAGCAGACCGCGATAACGTAATCGACGGCTACATCAACAAGAACGAGGAAGACGTTTGCGCAGACGGCGTTTGGGAAAGATACTTCACCGCGAAGCCCGAACCCCTCACCGAAAAGGAAATGCGCGAATACCTCGATTCTATCGACGGCGTTTCTCTCGGCAGCGATGCCTTCTTCCCGTTCTTTGATAACATCGAACGCGCAAAGAAGAGCGGCGTTAAGTATATCGCAGAGCCGGGCGGAAGCATCCGCGACGACGCAGTTATCGACTGCTGCAACAAATACAACATGACGATGGTGTTCACCGGCATGCGCCTCTTCCACCATTGATTCGGAGGAAACATGAAGATACTTGTTGTCGGTGGCGGCGGCAGAGAGCATGCCATCATCACCAAAATCAAGCAAAATAAAAACGTAGAAAAGATTTACGCACTTCCCGGTAACGGCGGTATCGCGCGCGATGCCGAATGTGTAAATATCGGCGCAAAGGATATTGACGCAATCGTCAACTTTGCTGTTGAAAATAACATAGACTATGCAATCGTCGCTCCCGACGATCCTCTTGTGCTCGGCTGTGTCGACGCACTCGAGGAAAAGGGAATACCCTGCTTCGGTCCCAAGGCTAACGCGGCTATCATCGAAGGCAGTAAGGTGTTCTCGAAGGAATTGATGAAAAAATACGGTATTCCCACAGCAGCTTGCGAGGTTTTCGATAACGTAGAAAACGCTCTTAAGTATATGGAAACCGCGCCTATTCCTACCGTTATCAAGGCTGACGGCCTTGCGCTCGGTAAGGGCGTTATCATCGCATTTACCCGCGAAGAAGCAATCGATGCGGTAAAGAGCATGATGTGCGACAAGGCGTTCGGTAAGAGCGGTGACAGAATTGTCGTTGAGGAATTCCTTGAAGGTCCCGAGGTTTCGGTTCTTTCCTTCACCGACGGCAAAACCGTAGTTCCCATGATTTCGAGCATGGACCACAAGCGTATCGGCGATAACGATACAGGCTTAAATACAGGCGGTATGGGCACTGTTGCACCCAACCCGTATTATACCGATGAAATCGCAAGCCTTTGCATGGAAACAATCTTCAAGCCGACCATCGACGCGATGAATAAAGAGGGAAGAACCTTTAAGGGCTGTCTCTATTTCGGTCTTATGCTTACCAAGGACGGTCCCAAGGTTATCGAATATAACTGCCGTTTCGGCGACCCCGAAACTCAGGTCGTGCTTCCTTTGCTTGAATCCGATCTGCTTACGGTTATGCAGGCAACCACAAACGGAACCCTTTCCGAAACCGAGGTTAAGTTTTCCGATAAGCACGCAACCTGCGTAATTATGGCTTCCAAGGGCTACCCCGAAAGCTATGAAAAGGGATATGAAATCAACATTCCCGATGAAATCGCAGAAAACGTTTTCGTCGCAGGCGGCGCAATCAAGGATGGCAAGCTTGTTACCTCGGGTGGCAGAGTTTTGGGCGCAACCGCGATTTCCGAAACACTTCCCGAAGCAATAAAGGCTTCCTATGCTATGGTTGAAAAAATCAGCTTCGAAAATTCCTATTACCGCCGCGATATCGGCGCACGCGCGTTAAAGGCGTGGGAGGTAAAATAAATGGTTTACAGAGTATTTGTAGAAAAGAAAAAAGAGCTTGCCTTTGAAGCAAAGGCGTTGTTTTCCGACGCGCGCACGCTTTTGGGCATCGAAAGCCTTGAGGACGTAAGACTTTTCAACCGTTACGATGCGGAAAATATAAGCGAAGAGCTTTTCGCTTATGCAAAGACAACGGTATTTTCCGAGCCTCAGCTTGATATCGTATCGGACAATATTGACGATATTAACGACGCGTTCGTTTTCGCCGTCGAATATCTCCCCGGTCAGTTTGACCAGCGCGCAGACTCTGCGGCTCAGTGTATTCAAATCATCTCGCAGGGCGATAGACCCTTGATCCGTACCGCACGCGTTTACGCACTTTACGGCAAGCTTTCCGAAAGCGAAATTGCCGCTATCAAGAAGTATGTTATCAACCCCGTAGAATCCCGCGAGGCAGAACTTAATAAACCCGAAACCCTCGCTATCGATTATGAAATCCCCACAACCGTAAAGACTCTCGACGGATTTATCAATCTCGACAGAAGCGGTCTTGAGGCATTCATCAAGGAATACGGCCTTGCGATGGATATCGACGATATCACCTTCTGCCAGTCCTATTTCAAGGAAGAACAGCGTGACCCGACCATCACCGAAATCAGAATGATCGACACCTATTGGTCCGACCATTGCCGTCACACCACCTTCCTCACCGTTATCGATAACGTAACCTTTGAGGACGAGCTTCTTAAGAAGGCATACGACGAATACGTTGCTACCCGCGCACAGCTTGGCAGAACCAAGCCTGTCTGCCTTATGGATATCGCAACGCTCGCGGTCAGATACCTTAAGAAGAACGGCAAGCTTGATAAGCTTGATGAATCCGAGGAAATCAACGCATGTACCGTTAAGCTCGACATCGAGGTTGACGGCGTGACCGAGCCTTGGCTCCTCCTCTTTAAGAACGAAACACATAACCATCCTACCGAAATCGAGCCCTTCGGCGGTGCCGCAACCTGTATCGGCGGCGCTATCCGCGACCCGCTTTCGGGTAGATCCTACGTATACGGCGCAATGCGAGTTACCGGCGCGGCTGACCCCTTAAAGCCGGTTTCCGAAACCATTAAGGGTAAGCTTCCTCAGAGAAAGATCGTCACCACCGCAGCGGCAGGCTATTCCTCCTACGGTAACCAGATCGGTCTTGCAACCGGTATCGTTGACGAGCTTTACCATCCCGGCTACGCTGCAAAGCGTATGGAAATCGGTGCGGTAATCGCTGCCGCTCCCGCTGAAAACGTTCGCCGCGAGCGTCCCGATGCAGGCGACGCAGTTATCCTTTTGGGCGGTGCAACCGGTCGCGACGGCTGCGGCGGTGCAACCGGCTCTTCTAAGTCCCACACCGCAACCTCCTTGGAAACCTGCGGAGCAGAGGTACAGAAGGGTAACGCACCCGAGGAACGTAAGCTTCAGCGCCTCTTCCGCAATCCCGAAGCAAGCAGACTCATCAAGCGCTGTAACGACTTCGGCGCAGGCGGTGTATCTGTTGCTATCGGCGAGCTTGCCGACGGTCTTGTGATCGACCTCAATGCCGTTCCCAAAAAGTATGACGGCTTGGACGGCACCGAGCTTGCTATCAGTGAATCGCAGGAAAGAA
>JAZRGS010000100.1:0-8466 GCA_045644305.1 Eubacteriales bacterium
CAAAGCCCAAAGACGCGCAAAGCAAAAGCGAATATGCGTCCTGAACCGACATCGAATAATTGTCGACAAGCTCGACTACCATATCTCCGCTTATAAAATCGGGTCGGTTGTTCAAAAGCAGCGAAAGACGTGAAAAAATTATTGAATTCGCGGTTTGGATTTCCTCGTAATTCATATTGCCTCGTTGTATTTTGCCGTTCTTTGCATCATTTTTTTAAGTATAATTATAAAGCAAATCGAATGAACGGCTGCGGTTATCAGCCAAGTGGCGGGGTAAGATATATAAAGTATTTCTATCATTTTGTACTGACGGAACACCGTGAATATCCAAATGACGCGGAGCACGCAGGAGCCTAAAAGCGAAACGATTGCCGAAATGAGCGAGGCTCCCAGCCCGCGCAGCATTCCCGACATTACCTCCATCATACCGCAAAGGAAATAGGGAAGTCCGACTATCGCCAAGCGCTTCATGCCGACGCGTACGGTTTCGCTGGTTTCGATATCGCCGTCGACACCGAAAAGCGAAAGCAGGCTCGGACCGAAGATATAACAAACCGAGCCGAGAATCAAGCCGAAAACCGTGACCAGCATAAGGCAGTTAAGGCATATCTTCTTGATTCTGTCATACTTCAAGGCGCCCGCGTTTTGTCCCGTAAAGGCAAGCGCCGCCTGATAGAATGAGTTCATCGAAATGTAAATTATACCGTCGATGTTCGCGGCGGCGGTGTTTGCCGCCATCGTGTTCGGGCCGAAGGAGTTTATCGAGGATTGGATAAGCACGTTCGAAACCGAGAATAGACAGCCCTGAATACCCGCGGGAACGCCGATTTTGATGATTTTAATAAGCTTATCCTTTTTAATATAAAGCTTTCTGATGTTGAGCCTGCAGGAATCGTCGTATTTAGAAAGCAGGCGGAGAATAAGAAACGCGGCGAGATATTGCGAAGCGATCGTCGCGAGCGCAACGCCCAAAACGTCGAGATGAAAAACGATAACGAAAAGCAGATTAAGGCTGACGTTTACCGCGCCCGAGATAGCGAGGAAGTAAAACGGGTGCTTTGTGTCGCCGCGCGCGTTCAGAATCGCCGCGCCGTAGTTATAAGCCATCTGTGCGGGCATACCGATAAATATCGTCTTCATATAAAGCACCGACCAGCCGATAACGCTTTCGGGTACTCCCATAAGCGATAAAAGCGGACGCGCGCTGAAAAAGCCGATAAGTCCGATAGAAATACCGAGTATGAAGGACAAAAGTATCGAGGTGTGGACGATATCCTTAACGTGGTCCTCGCGTCCCGAGCCGTATGCGTGCGATATCGAAACGTTCGCGCCGACAGCCAAGCCGATAAAAAGACCTGTAAGAAGTGCGGTTATCGAGCCTGTCGAGCCGACCGCCGCAAGCGCGGTTTCGCCGTCGGAGGCGAATCTGCCGACGATGACGGTGTCGGCTGTGTTGTATAGAAACTGCAAAACGCCCGTCGCCATAAGCGGAAGCGCGTAAATAAGAAGCTGCTTTAAAAGCGGCCCCTCGGTCATATTCATTCTCGATTTTACGTTTGCCATTTTATCACCTCTCGAAAACAAGTAAATTATATACCTTTTAAATCTAAAGTCAATATTAAAGGACACCAAAACAAGTTTCTCTTTTTTCGGTTTTTATAACAAATTCATTACAAATGGGATTTATAATTCGAATGAAGTATGTTATAATATAATCGAAAGCATATCAGGCGGTGAAAAAATGGCAAGAATTCTTATAGTTGAGGATGAAAGACCGATACGTAATCTGATACAGCGCAATCTTGAATTGATAGGACACACCTGCGTGGGCGTGGGCGATGGCGAAATGGCGTTGGAGCTTATCGAAAGCGAAGCGTACGATTTGATGATATTCGACGTGATGCTTCCGAGTTATTCCGGCTTTGAGCTTATCAAGCACGCAAACCAAACGCCGGTTATTTTCGTCACGGCGAAGGAGGGCATCAACGACCGATTAAAGGGGCTCTCGCTCGGCGCGGACGATTATATCGTAAAGCCCTTTGAGATTCAGGAGCTGCTTTTGCGCGTCCGCGCGGTTCTGCGCCGCACGAAGAAGGAGGATGAAACGCTCGCCTTTGACGACGTGGTGGTGGATTTTTCTGCGAAAAAGGTTTTTCGCGATTCTCTCGAAATAATTCTCACCCCGAAGGAATATTCGCTTCTCGAAACCCTTATTTTGAACCGTAACATCGCGTTATCGCGCGAGAAGCTGATTTCGCTTGTCTGGGGCTACGATTACGAGGGAGATACCCGCACCGTCGACGTGCATATCCGTCAGCTCCGCTCGAAGCTCGGCTTGACGGACAGGCTAAAAACACTTTATAAAACGGGATACAGATTCGAGCTATGAGATTCAAGGATAAAGCCTATATAATCACCCTTGTTTTGTTTTTGATATTCCTGAATTTGGGTATTTTTTCACTTGCCTTTTACACCAATCAGAAAAATGCCGTTTCGGCACAAGGGGTATGCTATTCGGAATATTTCGTTATAAAAAACGCCTTTGAGGACGATATAACCTATTTAGGACCCAACGGCAGAGCGCAGGTTATGTCGTTTTACGGCAAGCACTATTCCGAAAAGTCGGTCAATTTAAGCTTTTCTTCAAGCGGCGGTGAGGAAATTTACAGCAATATGCCCTCGGGCGCGGTGATGCCCGCGCCGGGAGAAAGCTCGACCCAGCGAATCGACGGCAAGCGGCTGTATTTTATAACCGAAACTATCGCAAGCGGTCAATATACCATGACCTATGCAAAGGACGTAAGCTATCTCGATTCGGATTTCAAGAGCATTTCGGTGGTTTTTGTGCTGACGTCGCTCGGCGCATCGGCGTTGCTTGCGGTTATTTTGTTTTTCGTTCTCGGCAAGCTTTCCTATCCGCTTGAGCGCCTGCGTGAAACGGCTTCCGAAATAGCCGACGGCGATTTTAACGCACGCGCCGATGATTCGGGTAAGGACGAATTTTCTTTGCTTGCATCCGATTTCAACCGAATGGCTGACAGGGTAAGCGAGCAGATGCGCGAGCTTGAGGAAAATGCCAAAACCAAGCAAAGAATGCTCGATAACCTCGCGCACGAAATGCGCACTCCGCTGACCTCGATACGAGGATACGCCGAATATCTTTTGAACGCAAACATTTGCGAGGACGAAAGGATCGAGGCGATACAGTACATCATTTCGGAATCCGAAAGGCTGAAGCAGATAGGCGAGCGCCTGCTTGACGATGCCTTTATCCGTGAGACCGAGATAAAGCCCGAAAACCTGAACCTCGCTCCGATAATTGTCGATATGGCTAAGAATTTGTCGTTTGCCGCGGCGAAGCAGGGGGTCGAAATTAAGGTTCGCGCCGAAAGCGTTTATTGCAAATGCGACCGTCTTTTGACGCAAATGCTGATTTCAAACCTCGTGAACAACGCGATAAAGGCGTGCAAGGAGAACGGCAGCGTTACAGTCGGCAATTACATCGAAAACGGCCGTGCGGTCATCTTTGTCGAGGATAACGGCGTCGGCATGACGAAGGAGCAGATGGCGCGTATAACCGAGCCGTTTTACCGAACCGATAAATCGCGCTCACGCGAGGACGGCGGAACTGGGTTGGGGCTTGCGCTTTGCGACAGAATCGCGAAGGCGCATAACACCGAGCTTTGCTTTGAATCGACAGTCGGCGTCGGAAGCAGGGTTACGGTTTCGTTTGAAATTCAATAGAAAAAGAAAAAGGAAGAGGTTAACTCTTCCTTTTTTGATTATCTTAAGCTTCTTGCGTGAAGACCGGCATAAATGCCGTCTTTAGCGATAAGAGCTTCGTGGTTACCGCGTTCGGCGATGCCGTCTTGAGTGACGACGAGGATTTCGTCTGCGTTGCGAACGGTTGATAGTCTGTGCGCGACGACGATAACGGTTCTGCCCTTGGCGAGCTCCTCAAGCGATGCCTGAATCTGCATTTCTGTGACGTTGTCAAGCGCGCTCGTTGCCTCGTCGAGTATAAGTATCGGAGGATTTTTGAGGAATACTCGCGCTATCGAAATTCTCTGCTTTTGTCCGCCCGAAAGGTTGATTCCGCGTTCGCCGACCTTGGTGTCATAGCCCTTTTCGAGAGTCATGATGTAATCGTGAATATTTGCGCGCTTTGCCGCCTCGATAATCTGCTCGTCGGTTGCGTCCAAATCGCCGTACGCGATGTTATCTCGCACGGTACCCGAGAAAAGGAAGACGTCCTGAGCGACGATGCCTATGTTACGGCGAAGCGAATAGCGCGAAATTTCGGTGATATCGGTTCCGTCAATTGTGATTTTGCCGCTTTCAAGCTCGTAAAAACGCGGGATAAGGTTGCAAAGCGTCGTTTTACCGCCGCCCGAGGGACCAACCAGCGCAACAGTCTTGCCCGCATCGATTTTCAAATCGAGGTTGTTTAAAACACCCTTGCCCGTGTCACCCGTGGGGTAAGAAAAGCTGACGCCTTCAAATGCTATATCGCCCTTGGGAGCGGTAAGATGAACCGCGTTTTCGCTTTCGGGCTCGGAATCCTTTTCCATGATTTCGCGGAATCTCTGAAAGCCGGTCATGCCGTTTTGAAGCTGCTCAAAGAGCGAAATGAAGCGGTTTATCGGCTTCAAAAGCATCGCCATATAAAGGATAAACGCCGCAAATTCGCCGCTGTCGATCGCGCAGACCGAATCGGGATTCGCGAATCCGTTGTAGAAGAACAATCCGCCTGCAACAAGCGCGGTAAGGTATAAAAAGTCGGTCATAAAGGTCATTACCGAGTGGAATTGACCCATCGCCTTGTATGCGTGGCCGCGCGCGATTTTGAAGCGCTCGTTCGCGGCGTTGAATTTGCTTATTTCGTGGTTTTCGCTCGTATACGCGCGCGAAACGCGTATGCCGGAAATCGAGGTTTCGACGTTTGCGTTGACCTCGGCAACCTCTTCGCGGGTCTTTGTAAAGGCGTTTTTCATCTTTTTACGCATTTTTACGGCGAAAAATACGATGAACGGAATGATCGCGTAAATTATAAGCGTTAGGTAGATGTTGATGGTCGAAAGCGCGATGAACGAGCCGATGAACATAATGATCGAAAGGAAAAGATCCTCGGGGCCGTGGTGCGCAAGCTCGGAAACGTCCATAAGGTCGTTGATAAGACGCGACATTACAGTGCCGGTTTTGTTTTCGTCGAAGAAGGAGAAGGGGAGACGTTGGAGCTTTCCGAACATATCCTTACGCATATCGCCCTGCATTCTTACGCCGACGACGTGACCCCAATAGGAAACGATGTAGTTCAGCACCATTTTCAAGAGGTACAAAACCAAAATTATGCTCGCCCAGACGATAAGAAGTCTGAGGTTGCGGTTGGGAACGTAATCGTTTATGATGTTTTTGGTTATAAGCGGATAAAAGAGGTCTGTCAGCGCGATCAAGAACGAGCAGAACATATCGAAGATGAAAAGCTTCTTGTGCGGCTTGTAGTATTTGATAAATTCTCGGATCATATATTTTACCTCAAAATCTTTCTATTTTATTATAGCGATAGAGCATATTTTGTCAATATTTCTTTGAAAATACGATTTTTTGTTAAAATTTTGACATATTCTTGACAAATTCAAGTTTTGATTATATTATCAAAATAAGAATAAAACGAAAGGGTATAGATATAAAATGGAAAAATTAAGAATTGCAATTATCGGTACCGGCGGTATCAGTAACGTTCATACGGGCGGCTATAAGGCGATTCCCGACAAGTGCGAAATCGTCGCAGTTTGCGACCTCGACGGCGAAAAGGCAAAGAAATATGCCGAGGCAAACGGCGTTCCCGCATATTACACCGATTTTAACGAAATGTTTGCTAAGGAAAAGATCGACGCGGTTTCGGTCTGCACCTGGAACTCCTCTCACAAGCCAGCAACCATCGCGGCTCTCAATGCAGGCTGCCACGTGCTTTGCGAAAAGCCTATGGCTATGAACACCGCAGAGGCAGAGGAAATGCTTGAATGTGCAAAGAAGAACGGCAAGCTTTTGATGGTCGGCTTCGTTCGCCGCTTCGGTAACGACGCGGATCTTATCCGTAAATTCCGCGACGGCGGCACCTTGGGCGACCTTTACTACGCAAAGGCAAGCTATCTTCGCCGTAACGGCTGTCCCGGCGGCTGGTTCGGTGACAAGGAATATTCGGGCGGCGGCCCTCTTATCGACCTCGGCGTTCACGTAATCGACCTCGTTCGCTTCCTCGCGGGCAACCCCAAGCCTGTTTCTGCGTTCGGTGTTACCTATAACAACCTCGACCCCAACCGCGCAGGCGGCGGTCAGAGCTGGGTTTCCACCACCGCAGGCTTCGATTTCAAGTACAACGTTGAAGATATGGCGGCGGCGATGATCCGCTTTGATAACGGTCTTACCCTTTCGGTAGAAGCATCCTTTAAGCTCAACCTTAAGAACGACCGCGGCGAAATCGAGCTCTTCGGCACCAAGGCGGGCGCAAAGATCAGCCCTCAGGTCGAATACTTCGGCGATATGAACGGCACCTTTGTCGACATTAAGCCCTTCGGCGATTCGGCGCTTTCCTTCGACGGTCTCTTTAACCGCGAAATCGACCACTTCGTAGAATGCTGCCTCGGCAACTGCGAATGTATCGCTCCCGCAGAGGACGGCGTTGTCCTTATGCAGATCCTCGATGCGATCTACGAATCCGCTCGTACCGGCCACGAGGTTATCATTAAGTAAAATAAAAAGACGGCACACGCCGTCTTTTTTTTCGAGATTTAAAGGAAAAGCGTCCGGCGAAAAGTCGGACGCTTTATTAAGGTCAATTAAAACTTGTCTACCTTCTTCTGGAAGTAGGACTTGGGATGCTGGCAAACGGGGCACATTTCGGGAGCCTTCTTGCCAACGTGAACGTGACCGCAGTTGGTGCAGATCCAAACCTGAACGTCTTCGGAAACGAAGATGGTTTCGGTGTTGAGCTTTTCGAGAAGTGCACGATATCTTTCCTCGTGTTCCTTTTCGATCTTGCCTACTGCTTCGAAGAGGTATGCGATTCTGTCAAAGCCCTCTTCCTTAGCGGTCTTAGCAAAGCCTGCGTACATATCGGTCCATTCATAGTTTTCGCCTTCAGCTGCGTCGAGAAGGTTGGTTGCGGTATCGGGAACCTTGTCGCCGTGAAGAATCTTGAACCAAAGCTTAGCGTGTTCCTTTTCGTTGCCTGCGGTTTCTTCAAAGATGTCCGCGATAACGGTGTAGCCTGCTTTTCTTGCTTCGCTTGCGTAATAGGTGTACTTGTTGCGAGCCTGAGATTCGCCCGCGAATGCTGTCATAAGATTCTGTTCTGTTCTGCTGCCCTTGAGTTCCATAATGTTGCTCCTTTTGATTGTTGGTTTATTTTTTTTAATTTAATTCGTTGATTTTGCAGTCTTCACATTTACCGTAAAAGACCGTTTCGTGGCGTACCGAGGAAAATTTTGTCTTTGCTTCGATGAGCTTATCGAGATTTTCGTTATACTCCATATCGAAGAAGTCGCAGAATTTTCCGCATTGTGTACAGCATACGTGGTGATGCGGTGTAAGGTCTCCGTCGAATCGGTCGGGGGAGTTTGTGACCGAAATTCGCCTTATCGTGCCGATTTCGGCAAGCCTGTTCAGGTTACGATAAACCGTTCCCAAGCTCAAATTCGGCATTTCGTCGGCGATCATCGCGTGTACCTGCTCTGCCGTGGGGTGGGTTTTGGTGCCCTGTACAGCAGAAAGTATAACCGCTTTTTGCCGAGTGTTACGCTCTTTGATCATAAGCACCATCCTTATTAGTAATAGTTTCTATTAAGAATATAACATATGATTTGTTTTTTGTCAATAGTTAATTTGTGTTTTTTCTTTACTTTTTAATCAATTAATGGTAAAATGATTTTGAAAAGAAAAGGAGAGGTCGAATTATGCCTTTTTTACCGATTTTTGCAAATGAAATAGATTATCAGCCCGATTTTGTTATCGTTACGGGCGACGCATACGTCGATCACCCCTCGTTCGGTACCGCGATCATTTCGCGCGTGCTTGAGGCGGAAGGATATTCGGTAGCGATTATTCCCCAGCCCGACTATAAAAGCAAAACCGATTTTATGCGTTTCGGACGTCCGAGGCTTGCCTTTTTGGTCAATTCGGGCAATATCGATTCGATGGTGGCTCATTACACCGCGTCGAAGAAGCGCAGAAACGACGATTATTATTCTCCCGGTGCGAAAATCGGCAACCGACCCGACAGAGCGGTTATAGTATATTGTAACCGAATCCGCGAGGCGTTCGGCGACGTGCCGCTAATAATCGGCGGTCTTGAGGCGTCGACACGCCGATTTGCGCATTACGATTATTGGTCGGACAGCGTGCGCAGAAGCGTGCTTGTCGATTCGCGCGCCGATATGCTTACCTACGGTATGGGCGAAAACATTT
>JAZRGS010000101.1:0-18402 GCA_045644305.1 Eubacteriales bacterium
GCCGCGGGCACCATTCTTACCAACAAGTACGCAGAGGGTTACCCTGCTCACAGATATTACGGCGGTTGTGAAGAGGTTGACAAGGTTGAAACCATCGCAATCGAACGCGCAAAGAAGCTTTTCGGTGCTGAACACGCAAACGTACAGCCCCATTGCGGCGCGAGCGCTAACCTCGCTACCTTCTTTGCATTCCTTCAGCCCGGCGACACCGTTATGGGTATGAATCTCGCACACGGCGGTCACCTTTCGCACGGCTCGCCCGTTAACATTTCGGGTAAATATTTCAACGTTGTTCCTTATGGCGTTGACGATGATACCCACATGATCGACTATGACAAGATGGAAGCTACCGCACTTGAATGCAAGCCCAAGATGATCGTTGTAGGCGCAAGTGCATATCCCAGAGTTATCGATTTCGCGCGCTGCAGAGAAATCGCAGACAAGGTTGGCGCAATCCTTATGGTTGATATGGCACACATTGCAGGTCTTGTAGCTGCAGGTCAGCATCCCAGCCCCGTCCCCTATGCAGACGTTGTTACCACCACCACTCACAAGACTCTTCGCGGACCCCGCGGCGGTCTTATCCTCTGCAAGGAAGAATACGCAAAGCAGATCGACAAGGCGATCTTCCCCGGTACTCAGGGCGGTCCTCTTGAACATATAATCGCTGCAAAGGCTGTTGCCTTCGGCGAAGCGCTTACCGACGAATTCAAGGAATATCAGGCGCAGATCGTTAAGAATGCCAAGGCATTGGAAATCGCTCTTAAGGAAGAGGGCTTTAACCTCGTTTCCGGCGGTACCGACAACCACCTTCTCCTTATCGACCTTCGTAACATGAACATCACCGGCAAGGAATTGGAGCACAACCTTGACGAGGTTCACATCACCGTTAACAAGAACGCTATTCCCAACGACCCGCAGAAGCCCTTTGTTACCAGCGGTATCCGTATCGGTACCCCTGCCGTAACCTCGCGCGGCTTCAAGGAAGAGGATATGAAGACAATCGCAAAGCTCATCAAGCTTTGTGCTACCGACCTTGAAAACAGCCGTGATTACATCATTTCCGAGGTTGATAAGCTCTGCGCGGCTCATCCCATTTACGAATAATGTGGAGCGTCAGGATTTTTCCCAAGCTTCCTGTTTATGCAGTTGATATCCGCGAGCAGGTATTCGTTAAGGAGCAAGGCTTTAAAGAGGAATTCGACGGCGACGACAAGACCGCACTTCATCTCGTCGGTTTTTTCGACGGAAAAAGCGTGGCGACCAGTCGCATTATCAAAAAGGACGACGGAAGCTATATTATAGGCAGAATAGCGGTTCGCGCCGAATATCGTCAAAGAGGCTTTGGTGCCAAGATCGTTAAGGCTGCCGAGGAAGTCATTGAAAACGCCGGAGGAAAGCTCATTTTCATCCATTCGCAAGAACGAGCGAGTGAATTTTACGAAAAGATCGGGTACACAAAAACAGGTGAACGCGACTTTGAAGAGGGCTGTCCCCACGTTATGATGAAAAAGGAATTATAATTTAAATAAACCTCTTTGTTTACCAAAGGGGTTTATTTTTTACTTGACATTGGACGGGTCGAAATATATAATATTATGAGAAGGAGGCGAGGAATTTGTTTGATTCTATTATTGAAAAAGCAAAGGAATACGGCGTTTTAGCCGTTATACTTTTCGGTTCTCGCGCAAAGGGCAAGGAGCGCGAAGAAAGCGACATCGATATTTGCGTAATTGCAGAAACCGACAAAAAGCGTCGCTTGGCCGCAACCCTGTGCGCCGAAATCGAATCCGAGCTTCCCATCGACGTGCTTGTTTACACCCCTTCCGAATGGGAGGAATGTATCAAGGACGAAACAAGCTTCGCAAGTGTGATTTTGAAGGAAGGCAAGGTTTTATATGGACAGCCGAAGATATCTTGATTGGTATGACAAGGCTCAAAAGGACCTACGCGGCGCGCAGATTCTTTTTGAAGCCGAAGCCGATAATTCATTAGTTGCGTTTCATTGTCAGCAAGCGATTGAAAAAGCGTTAAAGGGTTACGTTTTAAAGGACACCAAGGAGCTTTTAGAGGGGCACAGCCTTATTTTTCTAATTCGTCGTGCTTCCCGCTTTGACGAGGAGATACGCAAATTCAATAAGGATTGTGCTTTTGTAAATCAGTTTTACATTGAAACCCGTTACCCCGCCGATATTCCCGACGAGGTAGACGAAATCGAAGTACGCGAATGTCTTGAAACCGCTGTTGCGGTGCTTAATCACATTTTTGATAAGGAACAGGAGAAATAGATATGCAGATCGCATTTTCGGGCAAATTAGGAAGCGGTAAATCGACAGTTTGCGCGATTTTAAAGGAAAAGTACGGATACGAAATATATTCAACCGGCACCATTCAACGCAAGATTGCGGAGGAAATGGGCATTTCTACCCTTGAGCTTAACAAGCGTATGTCCGAGGATCCCGCACTCGACCACGTTATTGACGATGCGGTCGTACAGCTTTCGCGCGAGCGTGCGGGTGACAAGCTCATATACGACTCCAGAATGGCGTGGCATTTCGCAGAAAACACCTTCAAGGTCTATATGTACGTCGACCCTACCGTGGCTGCAAAGCGCGTTTTCGCCGCCGACAGAGGCAACGTAGAAAAGTATGCATCTGTTGACGAGGCAAAGGAAATGCTTATTGCACGCAGCCTTGAAGAAAACAAGCGCTTTAAGGACATTTACTCGGTAGATAATTTCGATTACAACAATTACGATTTGATTATCGATTCGACCTCTGCAACACCCGAGCAGATCGCCGAAGCCATCGTCGAAAACGCAGATTTATATGCCGAAAAGCCCTTTGAAAAGACGAAGATGCTCCTTTCCCCTTTCGTTATCCTCCCGACGAAGGCGTTCGGAACCGATGATGGCGAAAGCATAAGCATCGCTCTTAAGAACGGCTTGCATTGCGCAACAAGCGGTCACGCAAAGCTTGCGGCGCTTCAGGCAGGCGGTGCGAACTTTGTTGAAGCTGTACTGACCGATTCAAAGGAAGACGTCTGTGCAACAGATCTTGAAGCATACGAAGCAAATGCAGGCTTTCTATACGAAACAAAGCTTTAATTGAACAAAAGACAATCTAATAAAACAAACGCACTTTATTTAATTCAAAGGTGCGTTTTGTTTATTTCAATGCAACCAAATTCAAAAACCGTACACTATATGAGTGAAAGGAGGAGAGCGTATGCAAAAAGAGAAGGCTATGCTTATTGAGGAATTTGTAGATAGCTATATGGAAAAGCTGTTTTACTTCTGCCTGAAAAAGACGGGTAACAGCTTAGAAGCAGAAGACTTGACGCAGGATATCGCATTGCAAATCATCACCGCTTTAAACAATGGAACAATTCCTACAAGCTTTTCGGGTTGGATATGGTCGATTGCACGCAATCGTTATTCTTTGTGGGCGAAAGCAAAACGTAGGCGTAACGAAAGTTTTGCTATATCAGACGTTAACGATTTCGAAATCGAAGACGAAAGTGCAACCACTCTTGATGAAATGATTCAATCAGAGCAGCTCGCCTTGCTTCGTCGCGAGTTGGCGTTCATCAAAAGCGATTATCGTAAAATCGTAGTCGCCTATTATATTGAGCATAAAAGCATCGAAGAAATTGCTTCATCGCTCTCGCTACCCGAAAATACGGTAAAGTCAAAGCTTTTCCGTGCAAGAAAAATACTGAAAGAAGGTATGGAAATGGCAAGAGAATTTGGAAAACGCAGCTATAATCCCGATGAAATCACTTATACCAACATCTGCACAAGACCCGGAGAGTTAGGTCAACCTTGGACGTTATTGGACCCAAAACTGAACCAAAACATATTCCTCGCGTGTTATGACACCCCTATGTCACCTGAAGAGTTGGCAATTGAAGTAGGAGTTGCCTTGCCGTATATAGAAGACACTCTTAGCAATTTGACAACGCAAACACTTCTCGTTAAGAATGGTGAAAAATACGAAACAAGCTTCCCTATTATCAGCTCTGCGGCACAGCAAAAGCTTCACGCATATTATGAATCCGTTATCCCTCTTCTGATTTCGCTTATAAGCGAAAATATTGACGGTCTTATAGCGCAGTATGATGAGGCAGGATTGAGTTATTACGGCAAATATCAAAGCTATGAAGAAGCAAAATGGACGCTTCTGCCAAACTTCTACAAAGGGTTATTTTCACTTTGCGAAAGCGCGCCTAAAGGAAAACTTGGAAATACAAAGCGTGAAAATAACGGCGTTTGGGATGTTGTAGCATTCGAAAAATGCGATTTCACTCCCGAAACAGTCGGTTATCATTGCCAAAGCAATGGTTTTGCGCATTATAGATTTGGTTACCGAGGGATTCAAAACAGAACGCCCGCAAATCTTTCAAAAGCTGAAACCAACGAGCTATATATTATGATTGCCAATAAAAAGCCTAACAATATCGCTATTGCAGAAAAGCTTGTAGAATACGGATATGCATATAAAAAAGATGGCGAATATATTCCGAGAGTATCGGTGATTAGCAAGAATATATCCGATGTATATCTAAAGTACTGCAAAAAGAAGAAGCATAGTGCGCAGTTTGATAAAAATGTCGAAAGACAAAAAGCAATACACGAAGATTTGATGAGGTTATTTAACGATATCAATCAAAACGCAAGAGAAATTCTAATTGAAGATTTGCCTAAATGCATTAGCAATAACACTACCTTGGTCGACGCATTACTTGGATCGATTTTGACAACCAGTCATACTCTCGGATATATTGTCAAGCATGCACTTAAAAGCGGTTGGCTGAAATATGACGAAAACACGTCTCCGACCATCGGCGCGCATTTTGTAATATGAAAAATCTGCACCGTAGGGCGGTACGCCGCAAGGCGTACTTGTTTTAAGCTTCAACGTTAAATTTAAAAGAAGAACTAAAAAACAGATAGGTTCGCCTATCTGTTTTTTGATTCATATTTTAGCATAATCGAAGGAGGAAGAATCACTTCGAGCTGTTTAATTGTATATGCATGGAAAGACTTAAGCAATATATTTGTTTTAAGATTACGCAAATCGAGATCACAAAGTGCTTCGCTAAAACGACACGAAGGCAAGTCAAGACCGACGCAGTTGACGCTTCCGCAAAGCAAGCCGACAAGACGAATCACATGAGTATCGTTATTATGCTTTAGCTTTTCCTTAAAAGCTCTTTCGGACTCCGACTCATTATAGCAATCATCGATTATTTCGACATAAATATTTCCGCTTGCAGTTTCTGCCGCAAAAACGTAATTAAGATCATCTGAATGAACGCTTTTGGTTTTTTCGGAAGCGAGGTTATACAGCTTAATAAAGCTTTCGCGGTCTTTTATGCAATAAAAGGGATCCTCCTCGGCGTGAAGTTTTTCGATAAATTCGACAAACTCCAAAGCTTGTGCGTCGCTGTTTTTAAAGTCGATGAATTCATCAGACCAAAGAAATATATCGAGATCAAACAAAGCGCGGTCAAAGTCGGTATCGTTACATGGAATTTGAAAGTCTGCGAACAAATCAACCGAGCCGTTCAGCACACCTCCTCTTAACGATTTGTAGGTATTAATTAATTGCTTCAAGTAACTTAACGAGTGACGGACCTCGTCGATATTTCGAATTGAAAGATTTGATATAAGCAACCTACTTTCAACGACGATTCGCACAAAAAGAAAAATATCGTCGTCTCTTTTTGAAAACACGTCTATCAGCGATTTTGCGAGCAGGCAATTTTCGACCGATTCGCACAAATGTTTACCGTTGACAGACGTATTAAATGCACTTTTTTGCGTAAGCGTATAAAGAAGCTTTGAAATCTCATCAAATGAAGATTCAACGCGAATCTTTTCGTACTTGTCGATTTCACCGCGTTGCCAATAACGGTTCATCATATAATCGTTCCAGGTTGCATAAGTGCTATCGTCGGTAACCAAATCAGACCAGCGCGACAGGTTAGATTCGTCTTCATTAATCAGTATCGAAAGAAGCTTTCTTTGTCTATCGGACGGATGCATTTCCAAAAGCTTGGCTCTTACCGTATCATATATCGAATCGGCGCGCTCGTTTGTTATAAGATTTCCTTCTTTTTTCAGATCGCGAGACGCAGAAATGTATTCGCTTAGATAAATATTTGAGCCGATGTTGACGCTTTTTTCGATTAGGTCGAGATATTTTAGCATCTTTTCGGGGGTCTTTTCCTGCCACAGCTCCTTACGGATTTGCACGAGCTCGCGGCTTATAGAATGCAAGGTAGGCTCAGGCGCACCTATCAGCTCATCGATCGTAATATAAAAATAAGAGGCTATCTGAGGGAGCTTTTCGATATCGGGGTACGCCAAGCCCTTTTCCCAACGCGAAACAGATTGAGGGGTTACCGTCAAAACGTTTGCAAGCTCACCCTGTGTAATTCCTTTTTCTTCACGAAGTCTTTTTATATTTTCGCACAGCTTTATCGACATTGCATGCTCCTTTTGCTTTGTTAAGCTTATTGTAACCGCTAAAAAAACAATTGTCAAGCGATTAAAAGGTTAGTCTTTTCAATCATTGATTTAGTAATAAAAAATCCGCCCAAAGGACGGATTTTTAAAGCTTAATTTATCTCTTGTTGAGCATGCTGAGGATGTCGTCGATATCGGAAGCAGCTTCCTTGGGAGCTTCTTCGGTATTGACCTTAGCAGCAGCTTCAGCCTGAGCCATCTGACGGCGAACGTCGGTACCCTTCTTATCAGCGTTAAAGCCGGTAGCGATAAGGGTGATACGCATTTCGTCTTCGAGAGTAGGATCAAGTGCAGCACCGAAGATGATGTTAGCATCGGGCTGTGCTTCGCTGGTGATCATAGCAACAGCAGAGTCGATTTCGTCAAGTCCGATATCAGGCGAGCCGGTAATCTGAACTACGATACCCTTTGCACCGCTGATATTGGTTTCGAGAAGAGGCGAAGACATAGCCATCTTAGCAGCCTGTTCAGCCTTGTCCTTACCCTTTGCAGCGCCTACGCCCATGTGAGCGAGACCGGCGCTTGCCATAACTGCGGATACGTCAGCAAAGTCGAGGTTGATGATACCTTCAACGGTGATGAGCTCGCAGATGGACTGAACGCCCTTACGGAGAACGTCGTCAGCTTCCTGGAATGCGTTGAGGAAGGTGATCTTCTTATCGGTGAGAAGCTTAAGTCTTTCGTTGGGGATAACGATAAGTGCGTCTACGTTTTCGGAAAGCTTTTCGATACCGAGTTCAGCCTGCTGCATACGGCGCTTACCTTCGAAAAGGAAGGGCTTGGTAACAACAGCAACGGTAAGGATATCGAGGGACTGAGCGATCTTAGCGATAACGGGAGCAGCACCAGTGCCCGTACCGCCGCCCATACCTGCGGTGATGAACACCATATCAGCGCCCTTGATTGCCTCGGTAATTTCTTCGATGGATTCGTCAGCAGCCTTTTCGCCGAGTTCGGGGTTAGCGCCTGCGCCGTGACCCTTGGTGATGCGGTCGCCGATAGCGATCTTGGTGGGAGCGCTGGACTTAATGAGAATCTGGGTATCGGTGTTGACGTTAATGAATTCAACGTCAGCCGCGTCGATAGCGGAAATCATACGGTTAACTGCGTTACCGCCGCCACCGCCTACGCCGATGACCTTAATAACCACTTTATTGGGATCTTCGATCATGTTTTGCATATTGGAACCTCCAAAAAACTTATCTTATTTTCATTCATATTATAATATAATCTTTTTTTTAACGAATTGCAAGAGTTTTTTTCTTTTTTCTTTAAAAACAGCGATATTTTTTGCAAATATTGTCGTTTTTTGTGATTTTTTGAAATTATGAAAGAGCAACTGCGGCTTCTCGGTGATTGGAAACGTCTATCTTTCCCTTTGCATCGTCGCCGAGCTCATCGATAATACCTATTAAAAATCTGATTTTGATATCGATATTTTCAATGTCGCCCAAGTAAACCTCGAACCTGCCCTCGTAATTTATATAGAGGTCAAAGCGAGAGCGAACGTCGACAGAAACTATTTTAGATTCGATATAATTGTCTGCAAAGCAGGTATATAAATCGGTCAAAGCATCAAGGGTTCGCTTATCGACGAATTCGATACGGCTTCCGACTATACAACGTCTGACGCTGTTTAAATGCAGAGTTGTTAAATCTTTGATTTCTTGATTATTTTCGACATCGGTTATCTTTTCAAGCACCTTTAAATTAGATGACATCAGATAAACGTCGCCCGCAAGCTCTGCGGCGAAATAGGGCTTTTCCTCGATAACGTTTATAACCACCGTTGTCGGAAGGTCGCGCTTGATTTCTACCGAGCCGACGTAAGGAAGGGCGCGAACTATATCAGCCTCGATGTCCTTTGACTTAAACGAGAACATATTGTCGCCGATATTGATCGGGACGTATTCGATAATTTCCTCGTAGCTGTATTTTTCCAAGCCCTCGACAGTAACCTCTTCAACGTTCAAGAAAACGCTGACGCAAACTGCGAGGAATACAAGGGTTATCGCAATGAAGAGAAATACGTAAAAAGCGGTTCTGCGCGAGCGCTTTTTTTCTTGGCGGCGCTGTGCTTCGTAAATCGCCATATTTTTTCTTGTAAACTTCTGTTTTTGCTGTTCGGCATCACGAACCTCGAGCTCGTCCACATATTTCACTTCCCTTCTTTAAAAGATTATTATTTCAGCAATGCAAATGCTTCATCAACTATGCGTTCTAAGGAATCGGGCATCGCGAATTTCTTGACGCTTTCTTCCATTCTGCGGCGCTTATTGGGATTTGAAAGCAAATCCGAAACCGTGTCGCTTAATAGCTTGGGGCTGATTTCCGATTCACGGAACACAACAGCCGCGCCCGCATCTGCAATCAATCTTGCGTTTTTATACTGATGATCCTCGGTAACGTGAGGGCTGGGAATAAGTACCGCTGCCCTGCCGCGAATTGCAAGCTCGGACAAAGTCATCGCGCCTGCACGGCATATAATTACGTCAGCTGCCGCCTGATGGACAGACATATCGTAAATATATTCGTCTATCTTAAGGTTTTCACAATCGTAAAAGCCCTTTTCCTTTGCGATTTCGGAAAACTTTTGGAATCCTACTCTGCCGATGGCGTGTGTATGACGAATTTTTTGGGGAACGGTGAGGTCCTCCATAAGCTTAAAGGTAAGCTCGTTTACCTTTTCGGCGCCCATACTTCCGCCATAGGAAAGAACGTAAGGCTCGGAATCGGAAAGCCCGAGCTTTGCACGCGCTTCGGATTTGCTCATTCCGTCGATAATAACGGGATTGCCCGTAAGGATAAGCTTGCTTCTTACAGCTTCGTCGAAGAATTTTTCGCTTCCCGTGAAGGAAATGCAGACCTTATCGACCACCTTGGAAAGCATTTTGGTGGTGACACCGGGGAATGCATTTTGCTCGTGGATGAGCGTCGGGATTTTAAGCTTCGATGCCGCCTTAACGGTAGGCCAAGAAACATAACCGCCTGTTCCTATAACAAGGTCGGGCTTGAATTTTTTGATGATTTTTTTCGCTTCGGAAACCGAGGTCAAAGCGTGCCATGCCGCCTTGATATTTTTAACGGTGAGCTTACGCGAAAATCCCGAAACCTCTACAAATTCTATAGGATAGCCGAATTTTGGAACGAGGGTGCTTTCGATTCCGCGCTTGGTTCCTATAAACATAATTTCTGCATCGGGAATTCGATTTTTAATTGTCGCGGCGATATTCAAAGCGGGATTAACGTGTCCGCTTGTGCCGCCTCCGCAAAGTATGACCTTCATGCTCAATACACCTTTCGTATTAGCCCTGTTCTATGAATGAATAACGTGAAATGGAAAGCACTATGCCCATTTCGGCAAGAAGAATTATCAGCGAGGTGCCGCCGTATGAGAAGAACGGCAGACTTATGCCCGTACTCGGAAAGGTATTGGTTACAACGGCGAGGTTCAAAAGAACCTGAATAACGATTTGCGAGGTAATGCCCATCGCGAGCAACGAGCTGAAGCGATTGGGCGCATTACGCGAAACGTGGAAGCCGCGGTATGCCAATATTCCGAAAAGTATTATAACACAAATTACTCCGAAAAAGCCGAGCTCTTCGGCGAGAATCGCAAAAATATAGTCGTTTTGAGGTTCGGGAAGATATCCGTGCTTTTGGTTGCTTTGACCCAAGCCCAAGCCCCAGAATCCGCCCGAGCTTATAGCGTAGAGCGACTGCGCAGGCTGCCATCCCTTACCGCCGGATTCGGCTGACATATAGGCGAAGGGATTTTCCCATATCTGAAGACGTGTCAACGCGTGTGGAACGAGAGCTTCGATAATGCCGCGTCCTAACGTGAGTACAAACGCCGCAAGAGTCAAGCCGCTTCCCATAACTACGCCGAAATAAACACCCTTAAGACCCGAAAGCCACATCATTACTATCATCAGAAGCAAGATAATAATGGTTGCCGAAAGGTGGGACTGAAGAAGCGTAGCCCCTGCCGCGGGTGCGGTCAGAGCAAGCAAGGGCAGAGCGCCGCCCTTTAGGGTAGACATTTCTGAATGGTGGTTACTTATATACGTTGCGCAGGCAAGAACCAGCGCAAATTTCAAAAGCTCAGAGGGCTGGAACTGAATACCGAAGATAACGAACCAACGGGTTGCACCACTGATAGTCTCTCCGAAAAAGGGCACAAGGTAATTCAATCCGAGCACGACTACGTAGAAGATATACGCGAACTGCTTAAGGATTCGATAATCGAGCATTCTTGCCACAACGGCCATTACAATAATCCCTGCTACGGCAAATCCTACCTGCGATCGAGCGAAGTAATAGGAATCGTGGAAGCGCGATTCGGCAACGGCGTAAGAAGCCGAAAAAATCATTACCGAGCCTATGCAAACAAGCGCAATTATCGTAATCAGCAAAGGACGGTCGACTTCACCGATTAAGCGGTATATTCTATTTTGATTGACACGAACGGCGCGTCTTTTCTTTTCGGTTGCGCCATCGTTCGCCGCTTTTTCGGGTTTGTTCGAAGCCATGAAAACAGTCCTTTAATTAAAAGTTGAGTTGATAAAGGAAATAATATGCAAGTGCGGAGAAAACGGCGGTAACCGAGGAGAATACAAATACGATCTTGACCTCACTCCAGCCGCATTTTTCAAAGTGGTGATGTATCGGGCTCATCTTAAAAATGCGTTTGCCTGTAAGCTTGAAGGAAGCAACCTGAAGTACTACCGAAAGTCCTTCGATTATCCAGATAACGCTTACGGGAAGAAGCAAAAATTCAAGATTTGTATACATTACGGCGCCTACTATAAAGCCGCCGAGGAAAAGCGAGCCGGTGTCGCCCATAAAAATCTTTGCGGGGTGGAAATTGAAAACAAGGAAGGCAAGCAAGCCGCCAACGAGCGCCCAAGAAGCGATCGCGAGTCCCACATAGCCGGAATCGATATATTTTTCGATGCACTGAACCGAGAAAATGCCGAAGAAAATCGTGATTATTAAAGCAATACTGCCCGCCAAGCCGTCGATACCGTCGGTAAGGTTTGCACAGTTGATAATATACACGATAGCCAAAAGCATTATCACGTAATAGAAAATGCCGAGCTCGAGTTCACCCCAAGGTGTGCCGATTTTGGTATCCATACCCAAAAGTCTGTTTACGTACAGATATATGGCAGAGGTCAAAAACTGCAAGACGAGCTTTTGCTTTGCGCTTAATCCCTTATTGCGCTTTTTGAAGAGCTTTACATAATCATCAACAAAGCCGATTAAGCCCTGAGAGAGAGCAAAAAGGAGAAGTGCGATCATCATACGCGAGCCGGATATATTGCCGTAGGTCCAATTTCCCTCGGTTTTAGGACCCCAAAACGCCAAGCCCAAGAGAACAGCAACCGCTGTTGCGGCAATAAAAATCAAGCCGCCGAGGTTAGGGGTTCCCTCCTTGGATTTATGCCACGAGGGACCGATTTCCAAAATCTTCTGTCCGAGCTTTACCTTGCGAAGATAAGGAATGAAAATCTTAAAAAGTATAACTCCGACAATAAACGAAACCGAAGCGATTAATGCAAAAACAATCCAATTGTCCATCTTTGCAAATATCTGTGTATAGTTCATAATGTACCTCTCGTGATTATACGATTACACGTCCCAGCTGCATGCCGTTACTCGCCTTATAAAGAACCGTGTCGCCTTCTTTGATAAATGATTCAAGGAAGCTTTTCAAGGCATCGGATTGATCCTTTTCGAAGGAATATTTTTCGATGCCGTCGGCAGATTCGGCAATAAACCTTGCATTTTCGCCATATGTTACAAGCACGTCAGCCGAATTCGAAACGGCAATTCCGACGCGTCTGTGAAGATTTTCGGTTTCATTACCGAGCTCGAGCATATCGCCCAAAACCGCGATTCTTCTGCCCTTTGACGTTTTCAAAACCGAAAGAGATGCCTCCATCGATTCGGGAGATGCGTTATAGCAATCGGAAATAACGGTATGTCCGTCCTTTTGGTAAATGAATTGACGCTTGCCGTCGCTTTCATAGGTAGAAAGCGAGAGCGATGCCGCTTTCAAATCAACGTCGAGAAAATATGCCGCTGTCAAAGCGAAAAGCGCATTTTGAACGAAATGCTTACCGCGTACGTTCAGGTTGACTTCGACTTCTTTGTGATAAATTACAGCGGTAAACGAGACGCTTTCGTTCGTTTCGGATATGTTTTTAGCATAGCATTGGCTGGATTCATCATCAAACGAAACGAAGCATATCGGGCGGTCTTTAAAATCGTAATTTCTTAAAAGCGGTTCATCGCCGTTAAGGATAAGATAGGACAATTCGCCCGAATGGGATGCGATTTTAAGCTTTTCCTCGAGTATCGCCTCGCGCGAACCGAGATTTTCGATATGCGAATATCCGATATTCGTGATTATCGAGAACGCCGGCACAGCGGAATACGCGATTTTTTCCATTTCACCGGGCATGGACATACCAAGCTCAACGACGGCGCAATCGGCATCCGTCGGGGTTGCAAGAATCGTTTGAGGAAGTCCGATTTGACTGTTGGAATTGCCCTGTGTTTTATGCACCTTGCGTTCTGCGGAAATTGCAAGAGCGACCATATCCTTGGTCGTGGTCTTCCCTACCGAGCCGGTAATGCCGACTATCGGCATATACTCAAGGGTGGTAAGACGGTAATGTCTTGCAAGCTCCTGCAATGCGCTCCTTACGTCGGAGACGCAAATCACGTCTCCGTCAAGAGCAAGGTTTTCTTCTTTATCGGTCAAGGCACATCCGCCCTTTTCCAAAACACCGCCGACGAAATCGTTGCCGTCTACCCTTTCGCCGCGTAATGCGAGGAAAAGGTTTGAATCATCGGTATTACGCGAATCGGAATAGAACCCGTAAACCATTCTATTGGGGTTTGTGGTATTGCCGAGCGTGCCGTTAACAACTTTAGATATATATTCGAGAGAATATTCCATTATTCTATTGATTCCTCATACAAGAATTCGAGTTCTATTACGGTACCGGGAAGAACAAGCTGACCGGGTGTTACAGACTGCGAAACAACCTTACAGTTTGTAAGATCACCGTTGAATATACCGCTTACCGAAACGTTAAGGTTTGCGTTTATCAACGCCTTGATTGCCGCCGTAGGAGACTTGCCGCGAAGATCGGGAACCGTTACGTTTGCGGTAATTTCAGCGCCCTCGGTGTAGAGGATGATAACGCCGTCGGTGGTGATAACAGTACCGGGTGCAGGAAGCTGATTTACAACCTTATCGCCGCTACCGCGTACAACGCACTTGAGACCCGAGGATTCGAGAAGCATCTTGACGTCTGCGGCGGTCTTGCCGATATAGTCGCTGACTGCAACGGTTTCCTCGCCCTTGGTGTTGGGAGCTATACCCATATGAGGAAGAACCTCGGTAAGGATATTGGAAACGATAGGTGCTGCAACCGCAGAACCGAAGTGCTGACCCTGTGTAGGTTCATCAACAAGCACTAAAATAGCGATTTGGGGGTCCTCTGCGGGCGCGAAAGTAACGCAGGAGGAGATATAGTCATCGGTACGAACGGTGTCTCGCTTTTCGGAGGTACCCGTCTTGGAAACGACGTTGTAGCCCGAAACAGCCGCGTTCTTTGTTGAGTTGGTCAGAGAGGTAAGAATTTTTTCGCAGGTTTCGGTAGAAACGACCTGACGGTCGGTTTCATATTCGAAGGTTTTTACAACGTTACCGTTATCGTCAACCAACGCCTTTACAGCGTGAGGAACGACAAGATGTCCGCCGTTTGCGATAGTCGAAACAGCGCGGATATGCTGCAAGGGGGTGACCTTAAAGGTCTGACCGAAGGAATATACCGCAAGCTCGACTGCTTCGAACTGTGTGTGCTGATTTGCATAGTAAATCGAGGAAACCTCACCGACGATATCGCTTCCGGAGATATGTCCGTAGCCGAATTCCTCGAAATATTTTTTGAACGTGGTAGCGCCGATCGCGTTACCTATTTGAATGAATGCGGGGTTACAGGAGTTTACAAGTGCTTCGCTAAAGGATTGATTTCCGTGACCCGCAGTTTTATGGCAATGAATTTCGGTTCCGAGTACTACCATGCCGCCAACACAGCTGAAGCGGCTTGTGTCGTAGCTGATTCTGCCCTCTTCAAGTGCGATAGCGCTTGTTATAATTTTGAAGGTCGAGCCGGGTTCATACGTTTGAGTGGCAATGGTATTGTTCCACATTTCGTACATCAGCCTTGTGCGCTCTTTAGAGCGTTCGTCGTCTGTACCGATGAAGGCATCATACTTGAGCTGATAGTAGGGCGAAAGGGTGTTATAGTTATTGAGGTCAAACGAGGGGTAAATAGCAGAGCCGAGGATTTCGCCGTTATTGACGTCGAGAACGATACATTCTACTCTTCCGTTGGGCTTATGCTCCTCATACGCCTGCTCAATGTATTTTTCGATAGTGTTTTGAATAGTCCAGTCGATAGTCGTAACGACGTTAAGACCGTTGGTTGCGGGGATATAGGTCGAGCCGACGCCCGAGTCAAGCTCGTTGCCGTATGCATCGGCAGCTTTAACCGATTTACCGTCAACACCCTTGAGGTAATCATTATAGGTAAGCTCCAAGCCTGCAAGGCCTTGGTTATCCGAGCCGGTAAATCCCAAAAGATGAGAAGCCAAGCTTCCGTAGCGATAATAACGCTTTGTGGTTTCTTCAAGGTGGATTATGCTTTGATATCCGTTTTCCGCAATAAACGTGCGGACCGCGGTTTCTTCGGTTTCGCTTAAGAACTTTTTGATAACCTGATACTTCGAATTAACGCGGTTTCCCTTTTCGTTAATTTCGCTGGTTTCGACGCCCAAGATACGCGAAAGACCGACCGAAACGTCACGCAAAAGCTCCTCACGGGTGATAGGCTTTTCGGTTTGTTGGCTATCCTCGGCGAATTTCGAAATGTCGGCGGGCGAAATAAAGCAATTATAAACGGTCGCGCTTACTGCGAGCTCTGTCGTGCCGTCGTTTGCGTAAATCGAGCCTCTTTTGGCAGGAATGGTAACCGAGCTGGTATATTGGTCCAAAGCGGCGGTTTTATAGTTATTAGCATCGACGAGCTGAAGCGACGCAAAGCGCACGCACATCAGGCACATAAGCGCCAAAATAACACCGAGGGCGACGCTTGCGCGGGTCACAAAGGTGCGTCCGCTGCCAGACGGTGTGAATTTTTTCGGTGTGCCTGCCATAGATAAATACTCCTTTTGATAAGACAAACGGGTAACGAGATTTTTACCTCCTTACCCTTTGTATAAATATATTGCGCAACAAGAAAATAATGCTTATTTTCCGCTTTTAATTATATCACACAATATCTCGATTGTATAGTGATTTTTCGAATTTTATTTGATAAAATCGCGAATTACTTCTCCCAATCCGGTGAGGAGGAAGCCGATGCCGCCCTCTTCGCCGTCGTCATAGGAATGCATTTCGGTTTTATCTTCCTGCTCGGTGGTAATGTAGTGAACGTTGTTCTCGTCGATTGCCTTGGTCATGCCGAGCTCTTCGGACGCATATCTTTCGATATCGCCGATATTATACTTATTGGAAAGAGTAACCTCTAAATCGGTTTGAGTCTTTTCCATCGAAGCGAGCTGATTGTTAAGCTCGGTGATTTCAGAGCGGTACTTATCAACCTCTGCATAGTTCATCATCATAAAGAGGAACAAGCCGGTAAGCAAGAGCGATACGAAAACGATCGACCAAGGGAACGGAGCCTTATCCTGCTTCTTTACGTTAACAACCTTGGGAGCGCGAACCGCATGGAGGTTAGAGGTGCGCTTTGCAGTTGCGTTTTTTCCGCGTTTTGCGACAGCTTGCGTCTTTTTTACGGTTAATGCGCCGGAATTATCGATATTTCGCGTTGTATTGGTTGTGTTTCTGTTTCCCTGCATTGTTTTGCACCTTTCCTTTATATCTTTTCGCACACTCTTAATTTTGCACTGTGCGAGCGCGTGTTATGTTCTAATTCTTCATCAGAGGGTAAAATCGGTTTTTTGGTAATTATCTTTACCTGTTGTTTCTTTCCGCATACGCACACCGGAAAATCTGTTGGACAGGTACAGGGGCGTTCAAGTCTTTGGAAGCCGTTCTTAACGAGTCTGTCCTCGAGCGAATGGAAGCTTATTATCGACATTCTTCCGCCGACGTTTAAGATTTCGGCGCCCGCTTCAATCGCCTTAGGGATACAATCGAGCTCTCCGTTGACCTCGATTCTGATTGCCTGAAAGCTTCTTTTTGCGGGGTTTCCGCCCTCGTATCTGAATTTCGAGGGGATCGCGGAAGTAATTATTTCGGCAAGCTGAAGCGTTGTTTCGATCGGAGCTTCCTTTCTTACCGTGCAAATTCTGTTTGCTATCTTGGAAGCGAAGCGTTCTTCGCCGTAATCGCGAAGAATTCTTGTTATATCCTGCTCGGAATAGCCGTTGACGACCTCGTAAGCGGTCAGAGTTGAGGTTTGGTCCATTCTCATATCAAGACGCGCGTCCTTGTTGTAGGAAAAGCCGCGTTCTGCAACGTCAAGCTGATGAGAAGAAACGCCGAGGTCCATTATAATTCCGTCGACACGGTCAAAGCCCGCAAATTCAACGGCACTTTTAAGGTTTTCGAAGTTATCCTTGACCGTTATGAGTCTTGAATCGTTAATTTTTTCGCTTGCGTTTTTCAAGGCATCGTCGTCACGGTCGATACCGATCACTCTGCCATTTTCACCGAGTCTTGAAAGTATAAGCGAGGTGTGACCCGCACCGCCGAGCGTGCAATCGACGTATATGCCGTCGGGCTTAACATCGAGCGAATCAACCGTTTCGTATAAAAGGACCGAAATATGTGAAAATTCCATTTTAGAACCCCAACTCGATTAATTCGTTCGTAATATCTTCGTTGTCGAAAAGATTCTGTTCCTCTTCCCAAGCAGATGCAGACCAAAGCTCGAGATGAGAACGGTTTCCGACTATAACTACATCCTTTTCAAGGTTTGCAAAAGCGCGGAAGTTTGCGTTTACGGTGACTCTGCCCTGAGCGTCTATCGAGCCCTCGTCGGATCCCGCATAGAAGTAACGTCTAACTCTGCGTTCCTTTGCAACGGGGAGCTCTTCGAGCTTTGCGGTGAAGTTTTCCCACTCTTCCTTGGGGTAAATGCAGACGCATTTATCAAAGCCTCTGGAAAGGATAAATTCGTCACCAAGCTTTTCGCGAAGCTTTGCGGGGATAAACAAGCGTCCCTTTGTGTCTATTGTGTGTTTATATTCGCCGTAGAACACTTTCATTTCCCCTTTCAATGCGTTTTGAAGCGTTTTGTGTGGGATTTCACTCCCTTTAGCACCACTTTGCTCCTCTAATATGGGTTTATTATATATTATTGGTACAAAAATTGCAATAGAGAGAGAAATGCAACGAAAAAATTATTTACACCCCTTTCGTCATTATGCCAAACGCAAAAAGCCTGTAATTGCAATGGTTTTCGACATTTTTAGCTGTCGAAACCGCTTTTTAGGGGACGAATTTTTTGTAATTATGTCAACAAACGCTTGTTCGGGTTTTACATCTTACGGCTGAAATCGCGGGTTTTGCGCGGAAACACAGCGGTTTTGGAGATAAATTGATTTACAAATTCAGCATTATGTGTAAAACAGAAGCGCTATTTCGCGCAATACCTCTCCCCTTTTATTTTTTACAATGAGATTTTTATATTTTCGACCATTGGGTATTTTGTCGCGAGCTTTTTTCGGCATAAGCAAAAATAAAAAAGCCGTCAATTTGACAGCTTTAATGTAAAAAAGAAAGCGTTGAAGCGTTCAACGGTTTCTTGATTATTGATTTA
>JAZRGS010000102.1:0-40729 GCA_045644305.1 Eubacteriales bacterium
TTCCTTAACGGATTCACCAACAAAAAAGACTCTATTCGCCGTGCGATAGACGAACTTCAAACTCTCGGCGTGGGCGAGGGCGGCGTTCAGTACAAGATGGAGGACTGGGCATTCAACCGTCCGCGGTATTGGGGCGAGCCCTTTCCTATCGTACACTGCGAAAAGTGCGGTATGGTTGCGGTTCCCTATGACGAGCTCCCCTTGAAGCTTCCCGATATGGACGAATTCGCACCCGGTCAGGGCGGCGAATCGCCTTTGGCAAGAATCGATTCCTACGTAAACTGCAAGTGCCCGAAGTGCGGCGGCGACGCAAAGCGCGAAACCGACACCATGCCTCAGTGGGCAGGCTCTTCGTGGTACTTCTTAAGATACTGTGACCCGAAAAACGCAGATTTCTTCGCAAGCGAGGAAAAGCTTAAATATTGGCTCCCCATTGACTGGTACAACGGCGGTATGGAGCACGTTACCCGTCACATGATCTATTCGCGCTTCTGGCACAAGTTCCTTTATGATTTGGACCTTGTTCCCGTGGCAGAGCCTTATGCAAAGCGTACCGCGCAGGGTCTTATCCTCGGCCCCGACGGCGAAAAGATGAGTAAATCGAAGGGCAACGTTGTTGACCCCAACGACGTTGTTGACGAATACGGCGCCGACGTTTTGCGTACCTACACGCTCTTTATGGGCGATTATGCATCCGCCGCACCTTGGTCGCAAAGCTCGGTTCGCGGATGCAAGCGCTTCCTTGAACGCTTCGCGGCGCTCGACGAAATGCTCGGCGCAAAGAACGACCGCCTCGTTCGCTCGCTTCATAAGACCATCAAGAAGGTCACGAGCGACATCGACGGCATGAAGTTCAACACCGCAATTGCGGCGATGATGAGCTTTATGAACGAAATTTACGAGATCGGCTCGATCGACAAGGAAAGCCTCCTCGCGCTTACCAAAATCCTTTCGCCCTTCGCGCCTCACGTCTGCGAAGAAATGTGGGCTAACCTCGGCGAAAAGGGCTTCTGCTCGGTTGCGGCTTGGCCCGAATACGACGAAGCTCTCACCGTCGACGACGAAAAGGAAATCGCGGTTCAGGTCTGCGGCAAGCTCAAGGGCGTTGTAGTTATCCCCGCAGGTGCCGAAGAAGATGCCGTTTGGGAAATTATCACCCAAAACGCCGGCATTATGGCGGCGCTTGAAGGCAAGCAGATCGTTAAGAAGATCTATATTAAGGACAAGATCTTCAACATCGTGGCTAAATAACAAAATTCGACTTGTCAGGCGCAACAGGCTTTTGCGCCTGATGGGTTTAGATTTTACAGTTGATTTCAAACATAAAAACGGAGGAAAAAATGGATACCATTAAGATTAACAAGGGCAATGCTCTTATCGTCGCACACAGAGGACTTTCGGGTCTTGAAAGAGAAAACACCGCGTCTGCATTCGTTGCGGCGGGCAACAGAAGCTATTTCGGCATCGAAACCGACGTCCGCGTTACCGCTGACGGCAACTTCATCCTTCTTCACGATAACGACACGGTTCGTTGCGGCGGCGATTATCTTATTCCCGAGCAGTCCACCCTTCAGACCATTCAGTCGGTTCAGCTTTACGACGTTGACGGCAAGCGCGGCAGAGTTGACCTCCGCGTACCCGAAATGGTTGATTATCTCCGCATCTGCAAGCGCTATGACAAGGTCTGCGTGCTTGAATTCAAGGGATATTTCAGCGAAGAAAACATGGCAAAGGTTGTTGAAATCGTAAAGGCGGAATACTGCTTGGAGAAGATGATATTCATCTCCTTCTCCTTCGAAAATCTTTTGAATCTCCGCAAGGTTTGCCCCGAATCTCATTGTCAGTTCCTCACCGGCGAATACAAGCAGGAAACTCTTGACCTCTTGAAGGAGCACAAGATGGGACTTGACATCTGGTCGACCGCGCTCACCGACGAATCGATCGTTCGTCATATCCTTGACGAGGGCATCGAGCTCAACGTTTGGACCGTCGACAACAAGGAGCTTGCAGAAAAGCTTATCTCTTGGGGCGTTCAGTACGTAACCACTAACATTTTAGAGTAAGACGCGCCGAACGACACAGAACGATTCGTTCTCGTCGAGGCATACGTTCAACCTTAAATTAAAAGGAGCAACTTATTATGATGATTGCATCTGCTTGGAAAGGGATTTTAGCCCTTTTCGTGGTTCTCTTCTTTCTTTAAAATAAAAAAGGACGTTTTGCGAGACTTCTCATAAGGAAGTCTCGCAGTTTTATTCGCCGTAAATACTTACGGCGAGTTATATTGCTTCGCAGTGATATTATGCTTTTGCCCCACGAAAGCATCTTTCGCGGGGACCCCTTACGCATAGTTATATTGCCTACGGCAGTTTAAGGCGAATAAAATAACTCTGAACCCGCAAGGCTTCAATAAAACTATTGCCGAAAGGCAATAATACCACTCCAACGAAATTGGAATAAAACTTGAATAATATCTACTGTTGTGTTATGATAAAATGGGTTTGGGCATAGCCCAATAAAACATTTGTACTTACAAATGCAATGCCGGTTCTTTTTCGATCAGTTCGATAAATTAGAATTTGTAGGTGAACTATATGAGAACAAATAAGGTTATTGTACTGCCATACAATGTGGCATGGCAATCAGCTTTTGAAAAAATAAAGGGCGAGATTGAAGAAGCCATTGGCGATTTAATCATCGGCATTGAACACGTCGGCAGTACCTCTGTCGAAGGAATGTCTGCCAAGCCTTGCATTGATATTGATGTGATTATTAAGAATTACTCGGCATTTCCTGCGGTGGTTGATGGTTTGAAAGCAATTGGATATATTCACGAGGGTGATCTTGGCATAAAGGATAGAGAGGCATTTAAGTATTCGGGCAAAGAGCATCTGCAAATGCATCACTTGTATGTATGCCCGCAGTATTCTGAGGAATTGCATCGTCATATTGCATTCAGAGATTTTCTCCGAAACGATCCCGAAGCAGTTAAAAAGTATAGCTTGATAAAAGAAAAAGCCGCTGAATTGTTCCCAAATGATATAGACGGATACATAGAGTATAAATCACCGTGCATCGAAGAACTGTATAAAGAATGCGGTTTGAAATAAATTCCAATTTATCGAATAGTAAAAGCACCGACAGATTATCAAAATCCGTCGGTGCTTTATAATTTCCTTATGAGAAGGAGCCTTTGCACGTCCTTTTTTGTTTTAAGTTTTTAGGAAAAGAGCTCGAGAGAAACTCCTTTTTTCTAAAAAGGGTTTCTCTCGTAAAAAAGTTGTCTCTCGTAAAACACAAAATCATCAAATCTCGACAGGTGTAAAATTCACCCAGTCGGCGGCGACGAGCGTGAGCTGCGCGCCTGCGATTTGATGGACAAGGCGCGATTTTTGTGCGCCGTGAAGATGTCCGTAAAACACGCGTTTTATGCCGTATTGGTGGATAACCTCGCAAATTCGCTCGCACCTTACGCTTCCGTAGGCGGGGGGATAGTGCAAAAAGACGAGCATTTCCTTTTCGGGGTGCTCCTCCTTCAGCTTGAGTCCCGCAAGTATCGAGGTTCTTAAGCGTTCGGCTTCGCGGTTTACGATTTTTTCGTCATCGGGGCCGTAATTCGATTCGGGGAACCAGCCGCGGGTGCCGCAAATGATGTAATTCTCGGCAACGTAGGCGTTGTTGAAGAGAAAATCGATGCTGTATGCGCCTATATTTTCGCGCATTTCGTACATCTTCTTCATCGTCTGCCACCAATAATCGTGGTTTCCCTTGGCGATTATCTTTTTGCCGTTAAGCGATTCGATAAAGCGAAGGTCCTCGAGCGCATCGTCGGAACGCATTCCCCAGGAAATATCGCCTGCGATTATCACGGTATCCTCGGGCTTGACAAGCGATTGCCAGTTTTCGTAAAGGCGCTCGGTGTGGTTTTCCCAGCGCTGTCCGAAAATATCCATGGGCTTATTCGTTGTATGAGAAAGGTGCAGGTCTGCAATCGTAAAAACAGCCATTTTTTCTCCTATAATTTTTGTGCTTTTGCGAATACTAACAGCAGATTTCTAAAAAAGGAGTAATATTTATGAACGACATTTCATTCAATCAGGTACCCAAGCACATCCGCGGCATAAGCTGCAGCGTTTTGCATTGCGCTTATCACGACGGTACGCATTACTGCACCGCGCCGCAAATTTCGGTCGGCCCGTCGACAGCGCAAAACTGTCAACAGACCGTCTGTGCAACCTTCAAGCCGAAAAATTTCGGTTGATTTTTACGGGTTCTCCTTCGGGAGAGCCTTTTTTATAATGAGTTTATCATATCCTTCGGGTCGATAGTCTTGGTAAAGCGAACCTCAGCCTCGCGGAGCGACGCAAGATTCGAAGGAATCGCGCATTTGGTGACCGCGAAAAGCTTATCGAGCGCGTCGAAGTCATCCTCGGGCACCTCTTCGCCGAGCGAATTGAGCACAGCGGGAGCGAACTTATAGGGCGACGCGGTAGAAACAACGAGCATTTTGTTGCCGTTTTCGGATTTATATTCCTTTGCCGCCTTTGCCGCTACTGCGGTGTGGGTGTCGCAAAGATAGCCGTATTCGGCAAAAATTTCGGAAATGGTCTTCTTGGTTTCATCCTCCGAGCAGGAAATGCCCGCAAAGTCTGCGCGGATTGCCTCCATAGCCTCGTCATCGAGGGTGTAAATGCCGTCTTTTGCAAGCTTTTCCATACATTCTCTCGTCTTATCAGCGCCAAGCACGAACCAGAGAAGTCTTTCAAGGTTGCTCGAAATAAGGATATCCATCGAGGGCGAAACCGTCGTGAAGAATTCGCGGCGCTTGTCATAGACGCCCTTATTGATGAAATCGGTGAGAATATCATTTTTGTTCGACGCGCAAACGAGCTTGCCGAGAGGAAGTCCCATCTTTTTCGCGATGTAAGCGGCGAGGATGTTGCCGAAGTTGCCTGTCGGAACCGTCACGTCGAGCTTATCGCCGTACTTGAGCTCGCCTTCCTTGACGAGGTCGCAGTATGCCGAAACGTAGTAGACGATCTGAGGTGCAAGTCTGCCCCAGTTGATCGAGTTCGCGCTCGAGAAGAAATAGCCCTTTTCGTCGAGCATCGATTTTGCGTTTTCGTCGGCAAAAATCGCCTTTACGCCGCTTTGTGCGTCGTCAAAATTGCCGTTTATCGAAACGACGTTGACGTTATTGCCCTTCTGCGAAGCCATCTGCTTCTTTTGGATATTCGAAACGCCGTTTACCGGATAAAATACCTGAATTCGAACTCTGTCGACGTCGCAATAGCCCTCGAGCGCCGCCTTGCCGGTGTCGCCGCTGGTTGCAACGAGGATGTAAGCGTCCTTGGTTTCGCCCGTCTTTCCGAGCGAAAGCGAAAGAAGCCTCGGCATAATCTGAAGCGCCATATCCTTAAAAGCGCTTGTCGGGCCGTGCCAGAGCTCCAAGAAATAATCGTCGCCGACGCGCGCGATAGGTGCGGCGGGGCCGTTGAATTTCGCGGTGCTGTAAGCCGCTTCCGCAGCAGTTTTAAGCTCTTCCTTATCGTAATCGGTAAGGAAAAGCGAAAGTATATAGGTTGCGCGGTCAACGTAATTCATTTCGATAAGCGAATCGATTTCCGCCTTCGAAAGCGCGGGGATGCTTTCGGGAACGTAAAGTCCGCCGTCGTCTGCAAGTCCCTTTTTGATTACGTATGCCGCAGATCTTTTTTCGGCATCGGGGGTACGTGTGCTGATGTAGTTCATAGCTTGTTTTCCCAGTCCTTGATGTGATTTATTCGCGTCGGAGCGCCGTTTTCAAGATAGACCTCGATGACGTCGACCCTTATTTTGTTTATATTTCTGCGTTTTTCGATTCCGAAGGGATAAAAAACCTTAACCCTTTTATCGCGTGCGTAGGTCTGCATAAAATCAGCCCTCGCCTTTAATATGTTCGACAGCTTTTCGCCGTCGACGGCATCCGAGGGAGCGCCGAATTTATCGTTCGAGCGGGTTTTGACCTCGAAGAACACGAGCCTGCCGAAGCGGTAGCCGATTATATCGATTTCGCCGCCGCGGGCGCGGTAATTATTGGAAATTATGTGCCAACAGCGCTTTTTTAAATAGGCTTCGGCGATTTTTTCGCCATAGTCGCCGATCTGCTTTTTCGTGGCTCTCATTTTTTATTACCCAAAATTTTTGTCAAAAAGCTTGCGCGGTGGATCGGGCTCGGTCCGTGTTCGAGCAAGGCTGCACGGTGGGTTTTTGTGCCGTAGCCCTTATGCTTGCCCAAGCCGTATTCGGGGAACATCGGCTCGAGCTCGTCGAGCAGTCTATCACGCGTCACCTTTGCGAGCACGCTTGCCGCCGCGATTGAGGGGCAGAGCGCGTCGCCCTTGATTACCGGCACGGCGCGAACTTTAAATCCACGCGTGACGTTGCCGTCGGCAAGCACGGCTTCGGGCTTGATTCGAAGCTTGTCAACCGCGCGGTTCATCGCGAGCATCGACGCGTTCAATATATTATATTTTTCGATTTCGTAAACGCTTGCGTGCGCAACGGCGCAATCGACACAGCTCTCGCGGATGATATCGTAAAGTCGGTCGCGCTTCTTTTCGCTTAATTTTTTCGAATCGTCGAGACCTTCGATATAAATCCCGTCGGGCAAAATCACAGCCGCCGCAACTACGGGACCTGCAAGCGGGCCTCTTCCCGCCTCGTCACAACCGCAAACGACCGTTTCGCCGTTTACTCTAAAGGAAATTTCGTATTGCCAATCCAACATTTTCACACCCTATCAAGTGTAATTCTGCCGATTTTGCCTGCGCGGAATTCATCGAGAATTACGCCTGCGGCGCGGTCCTCGTCGATAACACCGCCTGCGCGGAGAAATCCGCGTTTTCTGCCGATCTTGTTGAAAATATCGTAATCGCTGTCGTTTTCGTCGAACTCGATGCCGAATCTGCTTACAAGGCAATCGCCGTAATTTTCGCGAATCAAGCCGATCAAACGGCAGGAAAGATCGAGTGTATCGAGAATTTCATCGCGAATCGAGCCCAAGCAGGCGAGCTTGACGCCGACGAGCTCGGAATCGAACTTATGCCAAAGGATACCGGGGGTATCGGTCAGCTCGAGCCCCAAGGAGGGCACCGAAATTCGCGAATTGTGTCTCGTAACGCCGGGGCGGTCCTGTGCGACAGCCTTTTTTGTGCCGCTGATTGTGTTGATAAGCGTCGATTTGCCGACGTTGGTGATACCCGCCACCATTGCGCGGATGGGGCGCTTGATGCCGCGTGCGGCGTCGCGCTCCAGCTTTTCACGCATGAGCGTTTGGATTCCGTTCTGAATATTTTTTACGCCCTGACCCGATTTGCAGTCGATCGCGATAACCTCTCTGCCCTCGCGACGCAAGCTGTTTTCGAACTTCTTCGTCATATTCGGGTCTGCAAGAGTGCATTTCGTAAGCAACGTCAGGGTCGGTTTATTGCCGAAAAGGCTTTTGAAATCGGGGTTTGCGCTCGAAATCGGCGCGCGGGCGTCGAGCAGCTCGATAACCATATCGATGTTGGGAAGCGCTTCCTTAATAAGGCGCTTCGCCTTCGCCATATGCCCGGGATACCAGACTATTTCAGCCATTTTTTACCTCTTTATTTAACACGCCCGAAGTCGGGTGTGAGCCTTATGATAACCCTGCCCAGAATTCGGTTGATGCCCATTTCGCCATATCTCGCATCGCGCGAATCGCTTGAATTATTGCGGTTATCACCCATAACGAAGACCTTGCCCTCGCCGATGGTAACCTCCTCGAGATATTTATCTCCGTTTGTGCTTTGATGCATCGAGGAATTTGTTTTCATCGCCTCGATATAGGGCTCGTCAAGCTTGACGCCGTCGACGTAAACTGCCCAATTTTCGTAATCTATCCTTACCGTTTGTCCCTCGGTCGCGATGACGCGCTTGATGATCGGCTGTTCGTCAACGCCGTGGCTTTCGGGGTTGATTACGACGATATCGCCCGTTTTGGGGGTATAAAACAGGTTGGAAATGATGAGCTTATCCTCGTGATGAAGCGTTTCGCGCATCGAGGGTCCGTCGACCGTAACGTAGCGGAACACGAAAAGGAAGAGCACCATCATCAACGCGAGCGCGTAGCAAAAGGTTTCGAGATATTCGTAAAAGGACGCTACAAAAGAGCGCTTTTTTACCTGCGGAAGCGCAATTTCGCCGTTTTCGGTCGGTTCGTATGCCGAAGCGGCACCCACTACGACCTTCGATGCGGTGAAGCGAGGCTCTGCAATTTCTGCTTCTGCGGATTCCTCTGCTTCTGCGGATTCCTCTGTAACCTCCGCGGTTTCTTCCTCGAGGGTTTCTTCAACCTCGGCGGTCGATTCTTCGATGATTTCTACCGCTTCCTCGGTCGCTTCCTCGGGGATATCGTTTATATTTTCGTTTTGGTTTTCAAATTCGTTCATAAATACACCCTGTTTTCGCTTTTGTCGGCAAAAGCTTTATTTGAAAACGTCAAAATTTGCCCCTTTTTAGGGATTTCTGTTAAAAGAAAAGGTGTCTGCGAAGAAAAGCGCAGACACCAAAGAGCCGATTTAGATTTTTTCCTTAACCTTAGCGTTCTTACCAACTCTATCGCGCAAGTAGTAGAGCTTCGCACGGCGGACTTTACCGCGGCGAACAACTTCAACAGACTGTACGTTCGGAGAGTGGATGGGGAAGGTCTTTTCGGTGCCTACACCGTAAGAAACACGTCTTACAGTGAAGGTTTCGGAGATGCCGCCGTTCTTTCTTGCGATAACGGTGCCTTCGAAGATCTGAGTTCTGACTCTTTGTCCCTCAACGATTCTCTGTGCTACCTTAACGGTATCACCAACCTCGAATTCGGGGATTTCGGTTTTAAGCTGCTCGTTTGTAAATGCCTTCAAAATATCCAAAGCTTTTACCTCCATTTTTCTTAGGCGTTCGTACGCAGCCGCAGAGGACCGCCCGTAATTTAACGACCAATTATATCACGAAAATATAGAAAAATCAAGTGTTTTTCAGCATTTTTCGTAAATTTTTCTTGGATTCAAGATATTGTTGTTTTTGTGTTTAAAACACCCAACAATTTGTATTTAAAAACCTTAATCTCTCGGTCTGAAGCGAGAAACGTAATAAAGAATCTGCATAATCGAGGTAACGAGTGCCGCAACGTAGGTCATTGCCGCCGCGTTAAGAACCTTTTTTGCGCCGCTCAGCTCTTCGCTCGTAAGCATCGAGCCGCGTTCAAGTGCGATGAGCGCACGGTTAGACGCGTCGAGCTCAACGGGAAGCGTTGCGAGCTGGAAAAGAGCAACTGCCGAGAAAAGAATCAAGCCGAGCGCATAGATCATCACGCCGATATCCGCGGTCGCGATCGATGCGGTATAGGTGAGCATACAGCCGATAACGATAAGGATCGGGCCGAGCATCGAGCCGATACGACAAACGGGAACGAGCGCCATTCTGAATCTGATGGGAGCGTAGCCGTAAGCGTACTGAAGCGCGTGTCCCGCCTCGTGCGCCGCAACGCCGATAGCGGCGATGCTGCGGTTATCGTGAACCGAATCGGAAAGCGAGATGCTGTTGGTTTTGGGGTCGAAATGGTCGGTAAGCGAGCCTGCAACTCTGCCGACGGAGACGTTATTAACGCCGCCTGCCATAAGCACCGCCTTTGCGGCGTCGGCGCCGGTCATTCCGTGTGCAGACGCGATCTTAGAGAACTTATTGAATCTCGATTTTACCAAAAATTGCGCACCCATGCCCAAAATCAACGCGGGCAGCATAAAGAGAAGGTAAGACAAATAGCCGTACAAGGAAATTCACCTCATGAAATTATTTTTCCGACAGCTTTTGCAAAGGCTTTGACAAAAGAAGAACTATAATCAATGCGATTATCATATTTCCGAGCATATAGCTGCCGTTATAAACCAAGGAATAAAGGTACGCCGTTTCGCCGCCGAAGGTCATACCGAAAAGCTCGATACTGTCGCCAATTGCGAGCTTATAAATGGTAACTCCCGAAATAAAGTGAATCACAAATCTTGCCACCGACGCGGCAACCGCGCCCACGGAGAGACCCCATTTTTTGTTTCTGAAAAAGCCCGAAACACCTACTGCCCCAAAGGCAAGCACGTAATCGAGAAGCACCGAGGGGAGACCCCAACCGATACCTCCGCCTATCAGACATTCGATCAAGCCGAGAGCCAATCCCGCAGGGATAGCCCATTTATATCCGCGGCGCCAGCCGAGGATTATTATCGGCACCATAACGAAATCGATGCTTCCTCCGTTCGCCCAAAGATCGAACCGAAAAGGAGGAAAACGAAGCAAGCCGAACACTGCGGCAAGCGATATCATTATCGCCGCTTCGCAGAGCGCATAAATACTTTTGTTTGTGTTTTTCATCAATAAATTATCCTTTCCGGAACCTATCGAAAAAACACCTAAAATATCAAAGTCCCAAAATATGTTAATTTTGGGACAATGAAATACCTTAAAGCTTGCGCTTTTGCGCACTCCCTACGGCGGCATTATCCGCATCAGGTTCCTCGGGTATGTTCTCAGCCGTGTAATACACAGCACCCCGTAATATTAATTTTTTAATTTGTAAGCAGAGCTCTTGCTTCTCTTACACTATAAACCAAATCGATTTATTTGTCAAGAGGAAATTTCAGAGCTTTCCTCTGCCGAATATTCGTGAATTTCAACGCCTTCGCCGAAGCCGTCATAGCTTATCCTTGCCACGACGTGAAGGGTTATCGAATATTCGTCCTCGGGCACGCTGTATCCCGGCACGTAAGCGGGGGTATCGTAAAGCGTGACGTCAAACTCGTAACGGGCCGCGATCACGCAACCGTCGTTGACGGTGTAAGTGCAGGTGACGGCACCGTATTTGGTTTTATCGGGCTGGGGCTTTTTTATAACGTCGACTATCGTGAAGATATCGCCGCCCACGACCGAATTGCATATCGCCTCGGTATTGTTCGTTACGACGGTATAGGTTTTTCCGAGCGTGCTTTGCGAAACCGCAAGGCTTTGAGGCTCTGAAGAAACCTCAAAAACGTTCGCGTATGGGAAAAGCGCAAAAAGCTCATCCGCGCTACGCTCGACCTCGACCGAGTCTTCGCCGCTTACCGACAAGACCCTGCCGTTTTTAAAATAGTTCGCGCCCTCGCTTGAGGAGCCGAGATAGGTTTGAGAGAAGACCGCGTGTGACTTCCCCGCCTCTTTATCCCAAGCCGCGTCGCCTGCCGCGTAATAAAGCGTGACGTTGTCCGAAAAGCTTATTTCGATCATATATTTGCCCGAAGCCGAGGTGAAGGAATTCGCCGTCTTTATCGCGTCGGTCAAATTTTGAAGCTCTTCGCCGTCAATTTTTTGTCTTCCGCAGGCGCAAAGAAGCATTGCGAGCGAAAGAAGGATTATTAAAAGCCTTTTCATCGTCTGATAGTTTCGCCGTCGAGATATTTGAAGAGGTTTTCGCGTGCCTCGTCAACGTCGGTGAAGAGCGCGTAATAGCTGCCCTGTCCGTCGACCGTGAAATAGCAACGCGATGCCGAAACGCGGTAGAATACGATTTCGGGAGAGTTGGTTTCGGTATATATCTTGATGCGGAAATATTCCTCGGCGGTTTCACCGACCTCGGGGACGTATTCGTCCTTCATGCTGATGCGGAGAACCGACTGATAGAGATATTTGAAGCTCATGACATCATAGCTTTCGCCGTTATAGCTAACGTCGCCGACGTCGCCCTCGGAGTTAAGCGTAAGGTCGAATTCGTACTTCTTGCCGTCAACGGTGAAGTCCATCTTATCGATATCAACGATATAGATCGAGAAGAGCGAGTGATCGACATAATCGACCATGCCCCATTCAAGGAAGGGTGCGGTTTCGGCAGAAACCTCGACGATTACGTCGGTGGTTGCGTTGACCGCTTGACCGTTAAGCTCGCCCTTGAAGGTCGAATAGAGGTAATATTTGCCGTTTTCGTTCTTTTTGGATGCGTAAATATCGGTTACGACGCCCTGATATTCAAAAGCAAAGTGCTTATCGGGGTTATCAAGACCGTATTTTGCGAGAATTTCGGTATTAATGCTCGATGCGTCGCCGTTTTCACCGAATCCGCAGGCAACGACGCGCTCGCCCTCAAGCGATGCCATAATCTGGACAAAGTTATTGAAATTGTTCATATCGAGGAAGTTATAATTCATTCCGTCGCTTATGAAGGTATTGGGCGCGGTGAGCTTCCAGGTGCCGCCGACAGCAGATGCGGGCTGTGCGTCGACGTCGCCGTCTATGAAGATGCGGATTTCGTCAAAGACGACGTAGGTGTTTTGCTTTTGAGGCACGTCAAATTCGAAGCGGAGATATTTAATGACGGTTTCGTCGGTGAAGCTGAGCTCGTACTTGACGACCTTTTTATCGGCGTGGTTGATGGCAATTTCGCCGTTTTCAACGTCGTGCCAATTCACGCCGTCGTAGGATTTCGAAATCGTCACCTTTACGGGGAGGTAAGCGCCGTTCGCTTCATCGCGGAGCAAGCCGAAGCTTATGTTGTATTCGCCTGTTTTCGCGGCTCTTGCAAGCGCCGCTTCGATGTAGGTATCGTTTCCGTTGGAGCTGGTAAACGCGCCGAACACGTCGAGGTGCTTTCTCCAGCCGCCCGAATATGCGGAATATTCGGATGCGAACTTTTTATTCGAAATAACCTTGGTAAGCGCGGTGGAATCAGCCGCCGCAAGGTTTTTCGCGGGGTTGAAGTCGCTCATCTTCTTTGCAACCGCAGAAACGCCCTCGTTCAAGAGGTTGATTTTGATATTATCGATGGTCATGAGCTGCTCGTTATTCTGAATGGGGTTAACGATGCTCGGCTGCATAATATCGGTCTGAGGAAGCGCGATCGAGCCGTCGACCGTGTCAACGGGGATAAAATAGATGAAGTCCTTACTGAGGTTTTGGACAAGCTTATCGCTTTCGCTCTCACTTGCGGCAGGCTGGAACTTACCGCCGATATATCTTGCGAAATAATAGCCGCCCGTGGACGAAAGGTTACCGATATGAACGGTGTGGAGGAAATAGTTGCCCTCCTTGTCGCTATCGGTCATAATCGAATAGGTAGCCGTCGCAGGCTTTTCGCTGTTCAAGCCGTAGCTGTCCCAGCTCTGACCCTCGGGGATGTCCATTTTACCGTAAGCAACCGCATAACGGCAGTTTGTGGTAAGGAGCGAGAATTTTTCATCATCGTAGCCCGCCGCACGGGTCGAGCCGAAGTAAAATTCGTTATTGTCCTTATAAATCGAATATTTTCCGTGGGTGTTGGTTATGGTGAGGAAGGCGATTTCGCTTCTTTGCACCGCGGGGAAAATAAAGGGTGCACCCGTGCCGGTGACAACGTCGCCGTCGGTATCATAGCCCGAAAGCGCTCTGAGCGCGATTTCCTTTTCCTCCATGCCGCAAAGCGAATAGAGCGAGTTGAGTATCAGCGCTTCGCCGTCGAAGGCGTAAGCAGTTCCTTCGTAATTTCTCTTAAAGAAGTCCTCGAAGGGGATCACCCTCTCGCCGCCGTTTGCCCTGACCTTAACGCAGGGGTCGCCCGATTCGGTTTCAAGCGAGAATTTACGGTTTGTGTCGGCAATAACCTCGGCAAAGCGATAGATTATTTCCCATTCCTCGTTATCGCGGTCATAGCCCGAAAGAACAATTTCGACCTTGCCGTATTTTTGCTCGAGTATGCTTACCGTATCGGCAGAAAGCGTGTAGAAGGGGTCGCCCGCGTCCTCGATGCCGTCGTCCTTAAAAAAGACAGCCCAGGTCGTGAACAAAATTATCGCTACAAGTGCAACCGAAGCGATTACGATTATCTGTTTCTTCATTAATTAATCTTCCTTAATTAAATTGGGGTAACGATAAGTTTCCGCGCGGTTGCCCACGCGGATAGCTTGTTTATTAGAGATGTCTTCTTCTGAAGAACATTACGATGCCCATGATGAGTATCGCGCCGGGAAGGATGGTGCAGATAAGCCAGGTAAGCGTTCTTGCGGTGCCGGTTTCGATAGTGAGCGCGCTCGAAATAAATTCGCGCGATTCGATATCGGGAGCGACGCGGTTTGCGCCGAACACTCTTGCCGCAGAAAGAATCATTCGCTTATTACCGTAAGCGCCGGTATTAAGTGCGCTTGTGCTTGCAAAATCGGTACTGCCGACGAGCATAACGTAGGAATACTCGTAAACGTCGTTGTTTTCCTTACTGTAATCGCCGTAGGTCGAAAGCATCATCAAGGGGATTTCGGTTTCGCTCGTACCCGCTTCGCCGTTATTATCGGAGGTTGCGGTATTATACGAGGTGAGGATGGTTTCGATGATTGCGCCCTTATGGTTTTCGCCCTTAACGAGCTCTACGCTTTCGGGCATCGCCGTGGTGATAACGCCGTCAACGCTGCCTGCGGTCTTAAAGATCTGGTATGCGGCGCTATTGTTTTGGCTGTCAGCCGCAATCGTCGCATATTTAGCGTTGAGTACGTCGGTTTTACCGCCGAGCGAGTGGTTTTTATCGGTCACGCGATAATTGGGCTTATAATTCAAGCCCCAGTTATCCGAAAGAATGTCCTGAATATTCTTAAGCTCGGGGGTTGCCGAGTCGACGAACATAATAAACGAGTTACGCGCATCGAGATAGGTGTTGAGCTTCTTTATCTCCGCCTCGGAGAAATCGACCTCGGGGTCGTAGGTGATGAGGATTTCGGTACGGGGGTCGAGCTCTTCGGTATCAAGGTTTGCGGTCTTGATGATAAAGCCTGCGTTTTCAAGGATGGTCTTCAAGCCGTATGCCGAATCGCTTACCGCGATTTCGCCGTTTTCGGTGATATCGCCTTCGCCGTTACCATAGGTAAAGGTTACGACCTGAGGATCGGTTATCGAGCTTTGAAGTATCGCCGAGGTGAGGCGGTATTCGCCGTTGAAGGAATGGAGCTGACCGTTTTCGTTCATCGTAAGGAAGCTGGTGAAATCGAGCACGCGGTAGTGGTGCTTACCCGCAACGATGACGCTGGAGGTACGAAGCTGAGTCGTGGTTTCCTCGAGCACCTTCTTTTCGAATTCGGGGTCGGTGTCAAGCTCCTTATACTGTACCTTTACGGTACCGAGCTCGCCCGAGCCGTCAAAGGTCTTTGCATAGTTTTCGGCGAGGTCGCGGATTATCGTAAGAAGGTTAAGTCCGTTTGCGGTATTGCCCGCGATTTCCTGCTCGAATCTGTCGCGAGGCCACATGAACGTGATCGTAATATCCAAATCCTTACCGAGTGCGGAAAGGAGGGTTACGGTTTCGTCACTTATGCTTGTGAATTCCTCCTGAGTAAGGTCGACCGTGAGGTCGCCCTTAAGCGAAAGCGAGGACAAAAACAGGTTGAGGATAAGGACAAACGCGATGAAAACCACGGTAAACGCGATAGAAAGCGAGCCGTATTTATAGCGGCGGTTATCCTTACCGGCGGTTTTTTTATTTGTTTCGTTCATTTTTTAACCGCCTTTCTTATGACCAACGGCGTTTTTCGATAACGCGGGTCGTGAGGAACAATGCCACAGCCGCAAGGCTGATGTAATATACGATTGCAGAAACGTCGAGCATCTGATTGGTGAACGGCGCGAATCTGTCGATTACCGAGAACCACTTAAGAACGGTTCTCCAGAAGGTCGATTCGATATTGACCGCGAGGAACGAAATAAGAAGCATCGCCGCGTTTACAACCATCGCGGAAATTGCCGCGATAAGCTGGTTTTCGGTTATCGACGAAAGCAAAATTCCGATTGCCAAGAACGCCGCGCCGAGCAAGAAGATGCCCAAAATATTCATAAGAATCGAGCTTGCGTTCGGGGTGCCGTATTTGAAAAGAAGCACGAAATTAAAGCTATTCGCAACGAAGGTTGCCGCAAAAACCGTTAGCGCCGCAAGATATTTACCGAAAACGATGCCGGTTATCGAAACGGGGCTGGTTAAAAGGATCTGCTCGGTGCGCGATTTTCTTTCCTCCGAGAAAAGCTTCATCGTGAGAAGCGGAAGAAGAATTGCGAAAACGAACATCATAAAGATGAAGTACTGACCCAAGCTCGAAACGCTTTGAGCCATAAGCGTAGTTTGAGCGAAAAGGAAGCCCGAAACTACCAAAAACATACCGCAGAAGGTATATCCGATAGGTGTGAGAAAATACGATTTTAACTCACGCATATAAATTGCATACATATTTACTTCGCACCCTTCCTGATTTTCTTAATATCCTTATCCCTGCTTTCCTTGCCGACAAGGCGCATAAAGATATCCTCTAAATTAAGCTCCATACCCTCAAGTCCGATCAAGGGCCAGCCCTTACCCGCCAAAAGCGAGAAAAGAGGCTTTCTGATATCGACTCTGTCCTGCGATTCGATCATATAGCTTACGCTGTCGGTATCGCGCTTGCCGAGCGAATCCGCCGTTTTTACGCCGCCGAGCGAGCGCAATGCTTTAAGCACCTCATCCTCGGGGCCGACGATCTTCGCGACGAGCTTTCTCGAGCCGTCAACCGCATTGATAAGGTCCTCGGTCTTTTCGTTAGCGACGATTTCGCCCTTATTGATTACGATGATTCGGTCGCAAACCGCCTGAACCTCGGGCAAAATATGGGTCGAAAGGATTATGGTGTGCTCACGGCCGAGCATTTTTATAAGGTTTCTGATTTCGATGATCTGTCTCGGGTCGAGACCGATAGTCGGTTCGTCAAAAATAAGCACCTTCGGGTTGCCGATAAGCGCCTGCGCGATGCCGACTCTCTGGCGGTAGCCCTTCGAAAGGTTCTTAATCAATCGGTTTCCGACGTCCCAGATCTTGACAACCTCGCAAATCTCCTTCAAATGCTGCTTGCGCGGAAGTCTGCAGCCCTTCAAATCGTACACGAAGCTGAGGTATTCAAGCACCGTCATTTCGGGATAAAGGGGCGGGATTTCGGGCAAAAAGCCGATGTCCTTCTTCGCCTTTATCGGGTCGGTGAGAATATCCGTGCCATCGATCTTCGCGCTGCCGCTATCTGCGGACAGGTAGCCGGTGATCATATTAAGCGTGGTACTTTTTCCGGCGCCGTTCGGGCCGAGGATGCCCAAAATTTCGCCTTCCTTGACCTCAAAGGAGATTCCCTTTACGGCGTGCTTATTTCCGTAACTCTTCCTAAGCTCATTAATTTCAATCATTTTTTCGTAGTCGCGGTGGTCCATGCAACGGGCTCGTTACGCTCTCTCCGCGATACCTTTCTGTATTTTGTTGACCTCGACTCCACGCGGAGCGAGGGAATTAATTTGTTGTTTTCTTGGCAGTTTATCGTTAAAACAGCGTAAGGGCGAGCAAAAACAGTCCCGAGTGGAACAATCCCGAAAAGGCGCAGATTATTCCCGCTATCATTTTCCCTTTCGGGCCGGTGAAATCCTTTTTCCGTTCACGAAAGAAATCGCGAAGCAGAAAAAACGCCACCCAAGAAGAGATGATACCGACAAAAAAGTAGTAAAAGAAGTCTACATCAAGCACGGTATGCTCGAAAAACAACCTAAAATACGGCATTTTGTCAACCTCAACAGTTTTTTGTTTGGTTTGCCGAAAGGGGCTTACAGGGGGGTCCCGAAAACGCTTATATTTTTGTGGCAGATATCCCTCTCCTGCTGTTTATAGGTCATAACAGACTTTAGGAAAGGGGGTAAGCCCTTTCCATATATCTATTATAATTCTAAATTTTAAGGGATTTTGAAGGGTTTGGGAAACTTTTGCAAAAGTTTCCCAAAAACAACTATTTTTCTTCCTTCTTGATTTCGATGCCAAGCTCTGCGACAGCCTCTGCAGGGACTTCCGCAGGGCAGTCGGTCATAAGCTCTTTTGCGTTTTGCATCTTGGGGTATGCAACGACGTCGCGCAGGCTTGTTGCGCCGACCATCTGCATTACCAAGCGGTCAAGGCCGATGCCCATACCGCCGTGAGGAGGTGCGCCGTAGCGGAACGCTTCGAGAAGGTAGCCGAATTTAACCTGTGCTTCCTCCTTGGAAAGTCCCAAAAGGTCGAAGATCTTCGACTGAAGCGCGGGTTCGGTAATTCTTATAGAGCCGCTCGAAAGCTCGATGCCGTTAAGAACGAGGTCGTATGCCTTTGCGCGAACCTTGCCCTTGTCGCTGTCGAGATATTCAAGACATTCGTCCATCGGGCTTGTAAAGGGATGGTGCATTGCAACCCATTCGCCCGATTCATAATCGTATTCGAAGAAGGGCATTTCGACAACCCAGAGGAAGTTGTAGCCGCTTCTTTCAACGCCCAAGCGGTTTGCAGCCTCAACGCGGAGCTGACCGAGCTGGGTAAGAACGCGGTTGTTGTCGTTATCCGCGAGAATGAGCAATACGTCGCCCTTTTCGCAGTCTGCCGCCTTGTAAATCGCCTGCAATTCATCCTCGGTCATGTGCTTGAGGAAGGAGCCGCCGTCGGTTTCGCCACGCTTAACCCAAGCGAGACCCTTTGCGCCGCAGCCCTTTGCGTATTCTGCGAGCTTGTCGATATCCTTGCGCGAAAGCTTTTCGGCATAGCCCTTAAGGTTGATGGCGCGTACACTGCCGCCTGCTTCGATAGCGGACGCAAACACGGGGAATCCGCAGCCGTTGAGCGCATCGTTGAGGTTAACGATTTCCATGCCGAAGCGAAGGTCGGGCTTGTCCGAGCCGAAGCGCTCCATACATTCGCGGAAGGTGTAACGGGGCAGCGGAGTGGGGATATCCACACCCATGCAGTCCTTGAAGATGTGCTTGATAAGTCCTTCGCCGACGTTCAATACGTCATCGGTATCGACGAACGACATTTCCATATCGATCTGAGTAAATTCGGGCTGACGGTCTGCGCGGAGGTCCCCGTCGCGGAAGCAACGAGCGATCTGGAAGTATCTGTCAAATCCCGCAACCATCGAAAGCTGCTTATAAAGCTGAGGAGATTGGGGAAGCGCATAGAACGAGCCCTTGTGCACGCGGGAGGGCACGAGATAGTCGCGTGCTCCCTCGGGGGTGGACTTGATAAGGATAGGAGTTTCGATTTCGATAAATCCCTGATCGCAAAGATAGTCGCGAACCGACTTTGCAACCTTTGCGCGGAAGATGATGTTGTTCTGAAGAACAGGACGGCGAAGGTCTAAGTATCTGTGAGTAAGTCTTAATTCCTCGTTCGTCTTGCAGTCGTCGGTGATATCGAAGGGGGGAGTTTCGCTTTCGCCGAGCACACGCACGCTCGAAGCGAAGATTTCGATGTTACCGGTGGGGATGTCGGGGTTTTTGCTCGAGCGCTCACGCACGACGCCGACAGCCGAAACGACGTATTCGGTCTTTAATTCAAGCGCACGCTCGAAAACAGCCTTTTCGGTGTTTTCGTCAAACGCGAGCTGTACGATACCGCTTCTGTCGCGGAGGTCGACGAAGATAAGGCTGCCCAAGTCGCGAGCCTTCTTTACCCAACCCATTACGCAAACGGTTTCGCCTATATTTGCTTCTCTTAATTCGCCACAATAATGCGTGCGGCGTTCTTTTCCAAGTAATTCTGCCATTTTATGCCTCTTTTATTTGATTAACAGCCTTATTTTATAGCTTCGGATATCTTTTCAACCGTCAAAGCGACCTTTACCCTGTCGCCGCCGCGCATATCGCGCAATTCTGCCTCGCCCTCGGCGATTTCATTGTCACCGACAACAAGCACGTATCTTGCGCCTGCCTTATCGGCATATTTCATCTGTGCCTTAAGGCTTCTGCCGCAAATATCGGTTTCCGCGGAGAAACCGGCACCTCTAAGCTGATGCGCGAGAGTGAATGCGCTCGATGCGGCATTTTCGCCGAGCGGAGCGATATAGATGTCACAGCCCGTCGCAAGGTCGGGAACCAGATTTTCGTCCTTAAGCGCCTGAATCAAGCGGGTGATACCCATGCCGAAGCCGACAGCGGGCATTTCGGGACCGCCGATGGATGCAAGCAAGCCGTCGTATCTGCCACCGCCACAAACGGTGCTTTGTGCGCCGATGGAATCAACGGTGAATTCGAAAACCGTGCCGGTATAATAATCGAGACCGCGCACGATCGAGGGGTCGACGATAAATTCGACGCCGCAGTCGGTAAGAAGCTTTTTCAAAGCCTCGAAGTGGCTTTCACAGCCGCCGCAGAGATGCTCGAGCGTTTTGGGCGCGTTTTTCGCGATTCCCGAGCAAATCGGGCTCTTACAGTCGAGCACGCGAAGCGGATTTTTCTGCAATCTTTCACGGCAGGTGTCGCAAAGCTCGGATTCATACTGCGAGAAATAATCAAGCAGTGCCTTGCGGTAGGAGGGTCTGCATTCGGGACAGCCGATAGAGTTGATTCTGAGCGCAACCTTGGTCAAGCCGAGCTTTTTGAAAAGCGAATCGGCAAGCAGGATGACCTGCGCATCGGCTTCGGGGCGGTTGCTGCCGTAAAGCTCGGTTCCGAACTGCCAAAATTCGCGGCTTCTGCCCGCTTGGGGCTTTTCGCGGCGGAAGAAGTTCGAAAGATAAAACAGCTTCAAGGGCATCGCGCCTGCATAAAGTCCGTTTTCAATGACAGAACGGGCAACGCCTGCCGTTCCCTCGGGTCGAAGGGAAAGACTGCTCCCGTCCTTATCCGTAAAGGTATACATTTCCTTGCCGACAACGTCGGTGGTGTCGCCCACTCCGCGGCAGAAGAGCTCGGTCGCTTCGAAGGTGGGCATACGGATTTCCTGAAATCCGTTGATTTTCGCGATTTCGCGAACAGCGTTTTCTATGTAGTGCCAAAGCCCGATTTCGGAAGGAAGAATATCGAGCGTGCCCTTGGGTTTTTGAATTTTGTTCATTGTCAGATAGTTGCTCCGTTTTTAAGATTTGCACGCCAGTCGAGGTCGCCTCTGTCGAGTGCGAGGACGAGCGCTTCCGCCGTCGCGATGTTGGTTGCGACGGGGATGGTGTATTTATCGCAGAGCTTAACAAGATTAAGCTCGGTTTCGGCATATTCGTTGTCGTTGTTGGTATCGCGGAGAAGGATAAGAAGGTCGACCTCGTCGTACGCGATCTTCGACGCGATCTGCTCGATGCCTCCGTGCGAGCCGGAAAGCAGCTTTTCGATGTTCAGCCCCGTTGCCTCGGAAATATATTTGCCGGTGATGGCGGTGGAGCAAATATTATGTCGGGAAAGTATTCCGCAATAAGCTATACAAAATTCGGTGATAAGCTCTTTTTTCTTATCGTTGGCAATTATAGCGATGTGCATTGTTTATTCCTCCCTGAAATCAATTTCTCGTACTTCGCGTATTTCACGCGGGACGATGCCCTGATAAGAGCTTCGCCTCTTTAAATTTTCGGCTGCGTCGAAAAGCTTGATGCGCCTTCCGGCGAGCCGTGATGCGATATTGTAAAACGCGGCTTCCCATTTCATCGCCTTCTTTTTCATGTCGCCCATGAACGAAAGCTCCGCCGCCTCCTGCGACGCCTGAAGTCTTTCGCAATAGGGAACCACGCCCAAAAGCTTGACCGACGAGCGGTTGATGATGTCCAGAATGTCGGGAAGCTTGCCGCTTTCGGCAAACGACGCGCGGTATCCGTTAACCACGAGCGATTGGCGGTTTATGCCCATCGCCGAAAGCCTTGCCGCGGTTTTTTCAGCCGCGCGGACCGAGGTCGATTGGTGAAGCGTTACGATGACAGCCTCATCGGCGGTTGCCGCAAAGGACGTATAATACTCGGTCATTTCGGCGCAGGAATCGATTATGACGAAATCAAATTCCTCGCGCACCTCGGAAATGAAATCGGAGAACGCCGTCTTTTCAAATTTTCCGTCGGTCAAATTCATCGGCGCGGGAATGAAGGAAAAGCCGGTCATACCCCTCACCTCGCACATTGCGGCGGCAGGCGAGCATCTTCCGTCGAGAACGTCGCTGCAGTCGAAAAGTGTTTCGCTTTCAAGCCCCAGCACCATGTCCATACAGCGCATTCCGAAGTCGGCATCGATGACCAAAACCTTGTGTCCGAGCGCATAAAGCGTAGACGCGATATTCGCGGAAACCGTCGTTTTTCCGACGCCGCCCTTGAATCCCGTGACAAATATTACTCTGCCCAGCTCGAACACCTCCGTTCCGATAAATTCTTCCAAAAGTATTTATACAGTCATTCACAGTAATAATAGCATTTTTTGGCTTCATTGTCAAGAAAAATCGGGCACTTTATCGCGTTATTTTACAATTTAGCCAAATTGAATTTGCCCAAACCTCGCACCGCGAACTTTTTTCGCTTCTTTTGCGGCTTTTTGCCGCATATAGTTAGTAAAGCTACGTCCTTTTGGAGTTGATTTGATGTTTAGTGACGATATTGAAAAAAGGGTGTTGAAAACGGCGGAGCACGTTATCGAAAGCGGTGCGACCGTGCGTGCCGCCGCAGAGTTATTCGGGGTGAGCAAAAGCACGACGCACAAGGACCTTACCGAGCGGTTAAAGCTTATCGATTCGACGCTTTATTTTAAGGCGAAATCGGTGCTCGACAAGAACCGCGCCGAGCGGCACATTCGCGGCGGAAACGCCACCAAAAAGAAGTTTATGCATTGAAAAAAGGGCAAAAAGCCCTTTTGGAAAAGAAAAAAGGAGGCACTTTTCAAAGTGTCTCCTTTAAACTATTTTTCGGTTATGCGTTCATAAGAGCGCGAACCTCTTCCTCGGTGGGGACCGAGTTTATCGCGCCGAGCTTGGAAACCGCCAAAGCGCCTGCGGCGTTAGCAAATTTTGCCGCGTCAAGGATCTTGCCCGTGCGGAGGTATTCGGTAGTAAGCGCCGCCGTGAAGACGTCGCCTGCGGCGGTGGTATCGACAACAGGAACCTCATACGGCGAAACAAGGTCGCAGTATTTGCCGTCGTAAACGTAGCATCCGCGGTTGCCGAGCTTGAGCACGACGTACTTTATATCGACGCGATTGCAAAGCGCGATCGATGCGCGGAGGCAATTTTCGAGGTTGTTCGGACGGATGCCGGTGAGAATTTCGGTTTCGGTTTCGTTGGGCGAGAAGATTTCGACGCGCTCGAGCTTTTCAAGCGGAAAATCCGCATCCGCAGGGCCTGCGTCGACGAAAAGCGGAAGTCCCTCGTCGTTTGCCAGCCTTGCCGCGGCGATAACCGCTTCGGGTCTGATTTCAAACTGGGTGAGCACCGCGTCGGGGTAGCTCGAAAAAGCCGCTTCGACGTCGGAATCGCTTATCTTTTTGTTCGCGCCGCTGAACACGATGATGCGGTTGGCGCCGCTTTTTTCAAGCATAACGACAGCCAAGCCCGTCTGTTCAAGACGGTCGACCTTTATGTATCGGGTATCGATTCCGCGCTCATTGAAAAGTGCTATGAGTCTGTCGCCGTAAGCGTCGTCGCCCACGCGTGAGCAGAATACGACGTCGGCACCCATCGCCTTTGCGGCAACGGCGGCGTTCGCGCCCTTACCACCGGGAGTAAACGCGTATTTACCCGAGGAAAGCATGGTTTCGCCGGGTGCGGGAATATAAGGCGTTGTAAGCAGAAAATCGATGTTCGAGCTTCCTGCAACAAGTATTCTTTTTGCCATTTCAATACCCTCCGAAAATACTTTTAGCATTTTATTTTACACCATATCACGCGTTCTTGTCAAGTGCCCGACGAAAATACGCACCCATTAGGCGACGCGGCATAATCGAAGGGCGTGGAGAAAAAAGGAAAAAATCCGTGAAAAATCACGGATTTTTACTTTAAAGTTTTTTTGGAGAGAGCCCGAGAGAACGCTTTTTTAGAAAAAAGGTTCTCTCGGAAGCATTATCCTTAATCCAGCTCAAACGCGCCGGTGTAGAGTCGGTAATACTGACCCTTTTCGGCGATAAGCTTTTCGTGGTTGCCGCGCTCGATTATCCTGCCCGCGGAAAGCACCATAATAACGTCGGAGTTGCGGACCGTCGAGAGTCTGTGCGCGATAACGAATACAGTTCTGCCGTGCATAAGTCCGTCCATACCCTTTTGAACTATCGATTCGGTACGGGTATCGATGCTCGAGGTAGCCTCGTCGAGAATCATAACGGGGGGATCGGCAACCGCGGCGCGCGCAATTGCGAGAAGCTGGCGCTGACCCTGCGAAAGGCCGCTTCCGTCGCCCTCAAGCATTGTGTCGTAGCCCTCGGGAAGCAGGCGGATGAAGGAGTCGGCGTTGGCAAGCTTCGCGGCGGCGATACATTCCTCGTCGGTCGCGTCGAGCCTGCCGTAGCGGATGTTTTCCATAACCGTGCCGGTGAAAAGGTGGGTATCCTGAAGAACCATACCGAGCGAACGGCGGAGGTCGGCTTTTTTGATTTTGTTGATGTTGATGCCGTCGTACCGGATCTTGCCGTCGTCGATATCGTAGAAGCGGTTGATAAGGTTGGTGATGGTGGTTTTACCCGCACCCGTCGCACCGACAAACGCAACCTTTTGACCGGGCTCAGCATAAAGAGTTACGTCGTGAAGCACGGTTTTTTCGGGAACGTAGCCGAAATCGACCTCGACCATTCGAACGTCGCCCTTGAGCTCGGTGTAGGTGACGGTGCCGTCGCCGTGGGGGTGTCTCCACGCCCAGATGCCTGTGCGCTCTGCCGATTCGACGAGCTCGCCGTTTTGGTTGTATTCGGCGTTGACGAGGGTAACGTAGCCGTTGTCCTCCTCGGGAGTAACGTCCATAAGCTCAAAGATTCGCTTTGCACCCGCAAGCGCCATAATTACTGCGTTTAACTGCTGGGTGACCTGATTTATCGGGTTGGTAAAGCTTTTCGAAAGCTGCAAGAAGGCAACCAAGCCGCCCGCGGTCAAGCCGACGCCGTCGGTAAGAAGTACTATCAAGCCGCCGAGGGTCGCGATGAGGATGTATTGAAGGTGACCGAGGTTGTTGGCAACGGGGCCCAAAATATTCGCGAACACGTTTGCGTTCTTTGCGTTTTCGCAAAGCTCGTCGTTCAGCTTTTCGAACTCTTCCTTGGTCTTTTCCTCGCGGCAGAATACCTGAACCACCTTTTGACCGTTTATCATTTCCTCGATATAACCGTTGACCTGACCGACCGATTTTTGCTGACGGACGAAATAGCGTCCGCTTTTTCCGCCGATGGACTTAACCAAAAGCATTGTAAGCACCGCCGAAATAACGACGAAAATGGTGAGCCAGACGTTGGTAAACAGCATCGCGAAGAATACCGCGATTACCGTGCAGACCGAGGAGAAAATGTGGGGAAGGCTTTGCGATATCATCATTCTCAGCGTGTCGGTGTCGTTGGTATAGCGCGACATCGTATCGCCGAACGCGTGGGTGTCGAAATAGGATATCGGGAGCTTTTGCATCTTCGCGAACATAGTGTCGCGGATGTCCTTGAGCACCGATTGAGAAACGACGACCATAATGCGGTTATAGGTGAACGCCGCAAGTGCGCCGAGGACGTAAACTATCGCGAGAATTATAATCTCACGCAGGAGCCCCGACATATCGGTGCTTCCCGCTTCGATAAGCGGAGTTATGTGCTCGTCGATGAGGACCTGAAGGAATTTCGAGCCGTAAACACCTGCAAGCGCAGAGAAAATGATGCAGAGCACAACGGCGAGGAGCCGCCATTTATAGGCGACGAGGTAGCGAAGAACTCGCTTTATGGTTTTCGCGTCGGGCTTTTCGCCGGGGACGCGCACGCCTCTTCCGGGTTGGATGGGCGCGGGTCTTCTTTCTTCGCTCATTCCTTGTCATCTCCCTTCATCTGTGATTCATATACCTCGCGGTAGATCGCGTTGGATTCAAGAAGCTCGGCATGGCTTCCGATGCCGTTGATTTCGCCGTTGTCTATTACGACGATTCTGTCGCAATCCTGCACCGAGGAAATTCTTTGCGCGATAATAAGCTTTGTCGTGCCGGGAATCTTATTTTTCATCGTTTCGCGAATCATCGCGTCGGTTTTTGTGTCGACAGCCGAGGTCGAGTCGTCCATAATAAGCACCTTCGGCTTCTTGATAAGCGCGCGTGCGATGCAAAGCCTTTGCTTCTGTCCGCCCGAAACGTTGCTGCCGCCCTGCTCGATGTGGGTATCGTAGCCTTCGGGGAAGGTTTGAATAAATTCGTCCGCGCACGCCGCGATGCAAGCCTCGCGCATTTCCTCGTCGGTGGCGTTTTCGTTGCCCCAGCGGAGGTTATCCTTTATTGTGCCCGAGAAGAGCACGTTCTTTTGAAGCACCATCGCAACCGAATCGCGAAGCGCGTTCAAATCGTAATTGCGAACGTCGACACCGCCGACGGTAACCTCGCCCTCGTTGACGTCGTAAAGACGCGGGATAAGCTGAACGAGGGTGGATTTACTGCTGCCCGTACCGCCGATTATACCGATGGTTTCGCCCGATTCGATTCTGAAATTGATGTTTTTGAGAACGTCCTTGCCCTCGTGATAAGCAAAGTACACGTTTTTGAATTCGATGCTGCCGTCGGCAACGGTTTCACAAGCGCCCGATTCGGGGTTGGTTATCGCGATTTCCTCATCGAGAACCTCGCAAACGCGCTCTGCCGATGCTCGCGACATAACAAGGCTTACGAATATCATCGAAAGGCTCATAAGGCTCATAAGAATCTGCATCGTGTAATTGAGAAGCGCGGTCAGCTCGCCCGTGGAAAGGCTCATTCCCTCTCCGAGGACGTTGTATTTTACGATCATGCTTGCGCCGAACCAGCAAACCATCATAATGCAGGTATAGACCGTCATCTGCATAAGCGGCATATTGAATGCCAAAAGTCTTTCGGCGCGGATGGAGTCCTTGCTTATCTCACCCGAGACCTCGTTGAACTTGTCGATTTCCTCCTCCTCGCGGACGAACGCCTTTACGACGCGGATGCCGCGGAGGTTTTCCTGAACGACACGGTTGAGCTTATCGTATTTCCGGAACATACGCATAAATATCGGATGAACCTTTGTCATGATAAGCGTAAGTCCGATAACGAGCACGGGAACCGCGCCCAAGAAGACAAGCGCAAGCCTTGAATTGATGGTGAACGCCATTACGAGCGAGAATATAAGCATCGCAGGGCTGCGCACCGCGATTCGGATTATCATCAAAAACGCATCCTGAAGTCGGGTGACGTCGGTCGTAAGGCGGGTGATAAGGCTTGAAGTCGAGAATTTATCGATGTTTTTGAAAGAAAAGTGCGAAATGCGTTCAAACATACGCTTGCGCAGATTCTTTGCAAAGCCTGTCGATGCGATAGCCGCGCTTCTGCCCGCGAGCGCGCCGAAAACAAGCGAAATCACGGCACAAACCGCGATGAAAACGCCGATAACGATTATGTACTTCATATATCCCGCGCTTTCGGGAGTGCCGACAAGGCTTACGATGAAGCGCTGGATGAAATTCTTGCTTTCGCCCGTGCCGCTTGTGGTCGGGTCGATACAGTTGATAAGCAGGGCGAGAAGCACGGGGATGATTACCTCCATAATTACCTCGCCGGTTATGAGCAGCGGCGAAAGTATGGTGTGCTTGACAAAGCCCTTTATGCTTTGTGCGAGTTTTTTAAGCATTTTTTTCCTCCTTGGAATCACAGCAATATCTGCGCTCAAGCGAATCGACGTTCGCGCTTATTTTATCCGCAACCGCGAAAAAAGCCTTGATTTCATCGTCGGTTATCCCCTCGCGCAGGGCGTTTTCGAAGGCTTCGATAAGCCGTTCGTGCGATTCGTGTATCTGCAACGCGGCGTCGGTCAGCCTTATTTTTTTCAGTCGAGCATCGGCGTCACAGCGCTCGCGGACTATAAGACCGTTCTTTTCCATCAGCTGCAAAATTGCGGTCATCGTGGGACGCCGCACCGAAAATTGCTTTTCGATGTCACGCTGATAAACGTCGCGGCTTCGATTTTCGTAAAGATAACCTATCACCCAGCCGTGAGTTCCGGTACATTCGACCCCGCTTTGAGCCTTGCTTGCGTCGACGGCGCGCTTTATCGCGACCGAAAGCGTGCGGACTCTGAAGCCTATCGTGTCTTTCCTTTCCATAAATATTAGCCTCCTAACAATTAGCACCCTAACATTATATTACTCGCCGCATAAAAGTCAATGATTTTTTTGTAAATAATATATTTTTTTGGTTTTGGGGTTTGGGATTTTGATCTCAGAAAACTTTTGAAAAAGTTTTCCGAACCTTTCAAAACTTTTTAATGCAAAATAAAAATAAAATAAAGTCGGGGCTTCTACAAACAAGATAGGGTCAAATTTGCGTTTTAAAATTTGTAGGGAAAGGGCTTGCCCCTTTCCTCAAATCTGTTACGCTCTACAAACAAGAGGAGGGGGATGAACCCCCTCCCTACATTTTTTATTTGTTTCGTATATCCTTCGACTACGCGACATTCTGTCGCCACGGGTTCCCCGAAAACGCTTGCGTTTTTGGAGTTAAGCGAGGGATGACAGGGGGTGATTTACGCCTTGATTTCTTACTTTCTTTGAGATGCGGCGTAGAATTCCTCGAACGCGACTCCGTCGAAGGAGGGGTCGTCGTCGGTAAGGTCGGCAATCGCCTCGACGCTGCCGCCGTTTACGTAGCTCTTCTTACCTGCGAGCATAATCTTGATAGCATCGGTCATCTGCTTTACGCTTGCAAGCTTATTTTCCTTGCCTGCCATATAAGCGCAGACCTGCTTGAGCATCGCCTCGTAAACCTTGTTACTGTCGATCTTATAAGCAAAGCTGGTCTTGCTTGTCATAACGAGCGCGGTCGGGGGCTGCCAGCCCTTCTTGCAGATGTGATAGCAAGCCGATGCGCCGTTTTCGAACAGCACGTAATAGCTGTCGCAGGGGACGTCGCCGACTTGGTTGGTGCCGAGGTAACGGGTGGATATCGGGGTCACGTCGCCGAGGAAGCCCATAATCGATTCAACGGCGTGGATTGCATAGTTGAATTCGTCAACGCCGACCATAACCGAGATATGGATGATGTTTCCGCGCTCCTCTTCGGGAATCGCGAAGAAGGATTCGTGCTCATAGGTATAGCGCATCGCGCTGGTGCCGAGGATAACCTTGCCCTGACGGTCGAGCTCCTCGAATATCTTGATATCCTTCAAATTACCTGCCAAGGGCTTATCGATAAATACCGGAACGCCCGCTTCAATAAAGGGCATGGATTGCTTTACGTGGTTGTCCCAGTTGCAGCTTTGAATGAATGCGATATCGATATCCTTTGCCATTTCGGAAAGGTCGTCATAGCGCTTATCGAGACCGAATTTTTCGATAAAGCTGTTCACTTCCTCGTCGGTGCGGAAGCCGTCGTTGTAGATTGCGGTGTACCTGCCCTCGTCGCCCTTTAAAAGAATTTCCGCGAAGGAGGGTGCGTGCGAGGTGTCGATGTTGACTGTGCCGATTTTAAACATTGCTTTTTCTCCCTTAGTTTTCGATTGTAAAGGTTTTGAAATAGTGACGTCTTATAAGGATATAGTCGTACTGGTTAATTGCGCCGTCGTTATTGGCGTCGGCCGCAAGCATTTCCGCATCGGTAAGGATACGGGTCTGGAAATAGTGGCGCTTTACGAGGATATAGTCGTATTGGTTGATTTCGCCGTCGTCGTTAACGTCGCCGCGGGTGAAGGGAACCTCCGCCTTCACATACTCCATATCAAAGCCGCCGTCAAGCACAACAAGGCTTTTCGAAACGCTGATTTTGCCCGAGAAGAGCTTCGCTTCTTCAAATTCGGCGTTTTCGGGGTCGTAGGATGCCTCGAAATAGCTGCCCTGAATGTAGGAGCTATCTGCAAAGACCGCATTTTCGCAGCCGAAAATCATTGCAGAGCCGCCGTTATGGTGAAATTCGGTAAAATAGGCGTCGCTGTAAAGATCAACACCCGCATACTCACCGCCCGCAACGCGGAAGTCGCCGCCGTCTATATAGGTGTCAACCGCTTCATATCCGTTCAGATAAATGCCGCTGGTTTGGGCATCTGCGTAAAACGAGCCGCCCTTCATAAGGAAGCGTGCGCCGCAGTCTACGCCGTAAATAGCCGCGCCGTAGCCCTCGGATTCGATACCGACCATGCCGCCCTCGATGATGACGTATGCCTTGTTTTGCGAGCCGTAGCCCTCAACGCCCAAGCCTGTATAGCCGACGTCGGCATAAATTACGCCGCTTACTACTCGGATTTCACAGCTTCCGGAGAGCGAATATGCATAAATGCCGTATTCGCCTTTAAGTCCGACGCCCGAATCGGCGTCCTTCGCCTTGAAGGTGACGTTGCCGCGCACCGAGATACATTCGCCGTCCTCGTTGGTGTTGGTGAGATAGCTTTCGCCCTCGCAATAGATTTCCAAGTCGCCCTCTGCAAAAATGCAGGTCTTGTAATACGAGCTTTCGCTTATGTTGGGGTTGAACTTATATTCAACACCCTCGCCCTCGTATTCATAGCTCGAAAGGGTAAGGACGCCGTTGTTGTAATAAGCATAGCCGCCCGAGGGCTTCGTGCTTGTTGCGCTTGTTGCGCCGACCGCGAGGTATTTACCGCTTGTAAGCTTCACTCCGCCGACGTAGACACAATCGGGTGCCGCGTTCGCAACGATGGGAAGCGTCATCAAAACGAGCAGTAACGCAAGCATTATTGCAGAAAATTTTTTCATGGAAATTCCCCTTGTATTTTATTTTAATATCATTCTAACACATCAATTTTATTTGTCAATACCTTTTAGCGTCTCGACTTTGGGTTGAATTATTCGAAAGATAAGCAAAATACTTGCAATTTGGCAAAAATCGGTGTAAAATTAACGAGAACTTACAAAAAAGGTATGGAAATTGATTTGAAAACGGTTTTCGTGGACAAGATACCGGGCTCGGTATCGCAATATTTTGCGTTCGAGGGAATATCGCCCGACGAGGTCTTAATCGCGCTCAGGAGCGACCTGCGCGAGGACGGAGGCAAAGGCGATTGCTTCGTCATGCTCACAAATGAAAAAATCGCCATCGCCGAGGGCATCATCGAATTCACCTCGGGCGGGCGCACTCCTGCCGGCGACACTACGAGGCGCGAGGAATTTAAGGTTTCGCGATTTGAAATCATTCCTATATCGGAAATTTCCGAAGCCAACGCCGAGCAGCTTATTTCGACGGGCAGAGTGGTTTGCGAAAGAGACGGCAAGCCCTATCTGCTTTACAATTTTTCCTCGGCTTACAAATACGGCGCCGCCGTGCTTTGCCGCGCGCTTACCGACCTTAAAAAGGAAGGCAAGCTTGAATTTTCGCTCTACGAGGAAGAGGGATATACCCACCACGTCTGCCCCAAATGCGGACGCCGTTATCCCGACAAGGAATTAAAGATCTGCCCGAGTTGTATGGACAAGGCGAAGCTTATAAAGCGTTTAGCCACCCTCTTTTTCCGTTACAAGCGCTCGATTTTAATGGTTATTTTGGCGTTCGCGCTGACAGCTGCTTTGGGTGTTATCACCCCCTACATCAGCAACGAAAAGCTTTATGACGACGTCCTTCAAAATGCGAGCTCAACCGCGCGCGACGTTATCGGCATCGTGCTTCTCATCATCGCGGTGCGAATCGGATCCCTGCTTGTCAGCCTGATTTCGGGCGCGATCAGCTCGACGGTTGCGGCAAACGTGACCTACGACCTGAAAAAGATGATTTTCAACACGATAAGCAACCTATCGCTCGGATTTTTCACCAACCGACAAACCGGCGGGCTTATGACTCAGGTCAACAGCGACAGCCTTACGCTTTATTGGTTCTTCTGCGACGGATTCCCCTATCTTTTGCTGAATCTGATACAGCTTGCCGTCATCATCGGGGTTATGTTCACCCAGAACCTCGTGCTTGCGCTTTACACCTTTATCACCATCCCGATTTTCTTCGTTTCCTTTAAATTACTTTTCAACGTCTTTGACAAGCTCCACGCGAAAAGCTATTCGAAGCGACGCTCCTTCAACTCGCTTGTTTCCGACGTTTTGAACGGTATGCGAGTCGTAAAATCCTTCTCCCGCGAGGACGAGGAGATGAAGCGCTTCAACAAGCGAAACCTTGAGGTTGCCGAATCGAGAAATGAGATTCAAACCTTTTCGGCGCGTGTATTCCCCTTCCTGCACTATCTTTTAAGGATCGGCTCTTACATTGTTTGGGCGGTCGGCGGTCTTCAGGTAATGAACGCGTCGGGCGGTATGACCTACGGTCGATTAATGGCGTTTATCGGCTATTTTGCCTTGATTTACGGCCCGATCGAGCAGCTTGCCGACGTTTCGAACTGGTGGAGTGAGACCCTCAACGCGATTCAGCGTCTTTTCGAAATCCGCGACGCACAGCCCGACGTTAAGGAATCGGCAGCTCCGATAACACCCGACTGCTGCAAGGGCGACGTCGAATTCAAAAACGTATCATTCTCTTACGTTGTAAACCGCAAGGTCATCGACGACGTAAGCTTTAACATCCCCGCGGGCTCGACGCTCGGCATTGTCGGACAGACAGGCGCAGGCAAAAGCACGCTTGCGAACCTTTTGACAAGGCTTTACGACACAAACGAGGGCGGGGTTTACATCGACGGCGTAAACATAAAGGACCTTCCCTTCAATTACCTGCGCGAAAACATCGCAATCGTTTCGCAGGAGACCTATCTTTTCCGAGGAAGCATTCTCGAAAACATCCGCTACGCCTGCCCCAATGCCTCCCGCGACGAGGTTATCGCCGCCGCAAAAACCGCTTCCGCGCACGATTTTATCGTTAAATACCCCGACGGCTACGACACCGAGATCGGCTTCGGCAAGCGCGAGCTTTCGGGCGGTGAAAAGCAGCGTGTTTCTATCGCTCGCGCGCTTTTGCGCAACCCGAAGATCCTTATCCTCGATGAAGCGACCGCAGCGATGGATACCCAGACCGAGCGAAACATTCAAGGCGCGCTCGACAGGCTGACCAAAAACCGCACGACGGTTATTATCGCGCACAGATTATCGACCCTGCGCGACGCCGACAAATTGATCGCGATCGAAAACGGACGCGTTGCCGAAAGCGGCACTCCGCAAGAGCTTTTGAAGCAAAAGGGCGTTTACTACAAGCTTTACAAGCTTCAGGCGGAAGCGCTGAAAACCGTCGGTATAGGCGAAGGCGGATAATCCGCCAAGAAAAGCCCGCGGTAAGCCTTAAATTTAACTAAAACCACCCACCCGCGTGGGTAGAACTTAACAAAATAAAGAAAGGACTCGCGGAGAGAAGCAAGCAGATTTGTTGCATCGTAAATCGCGAAACTAAAAAAATGGACAACTTTTTAGACCTTGCGGAGGTCATATATCTCACCGACGAAAACGCCCGCTTTTACCTCACCGAAAACGGCTTCCCCGCGCTTGAGGCGACCCTTCCCAAATTCGGCGACGACCTCGAGGCAACAGAGGACAAGACCCCCGTTTTGCAGGATCTCGGCAGGGTATTTTTCCACCGATGCTTCCCGTTTGAGACCCCCGACGAATATATTTCGGTGTTAAACAAGGACGGCCGCGAATACGCGATGATCCGAAATTTAACCGACTTGAGCGATGAATCGCAGGCGATCATACGCCAAGAGCTCACCCGTAAATATTACTGTCCGACCATCAAAAAAATCAAGTCCTTAAAAGAAAAGCTTGATTATTCCTTCTGGGAGGTCGAAACCGATTCGGGCGAGATGGCATTTTCGATGCACGACACCTACCGCAACATTGCGCGCGTCGGAAACGGGATGCTCATCATCACCGACGTCGACGGAAACCGCTACCGCATCAACGACGTTGCTCTGCTCGACCGAAAGAGCTACAAAAAAATCGAGCTTTACCTCTAAAACGCTTTCAAAAAAAGATTTTTACCTTTAAAAGGGACGATAAATGAATCTTATCAAACGAATTTTCAGAAAAATTTTCCGAAAAAAGCAGCCGCCCAACCGTTACGACCAACTAAGGGCGGAAATAATGAAGGAAATCAGCGAGGAAAAGCCCTTTTGCTTCAACTTCGACCTTGATTTCAACAACTCGGTCACGGCGGGTGTCTGTCTGCTTTCCGACGGGGCGTTATATCTGCGCACCGAAAACGACACGCAGACCAAAAAAATCCTGCTTTCCGAGCTCGGCGAGATTAAATTCACCCAGCTTTGGGGCTGTGTTTCGCTTGAAACAAGCAACGAAAAGGGCGATTACGAGCTTTGCCGTGCAAACATGCGCTTTTCGCCGGTATTTCGCGCCGCTGCCAAGAAATTAGAGGGCACGCGCAAGGGCTTGGAGGTTCCCGAGCCCAAGATAGACCGTTGCCCGAAGTGCAAAAAGCCGTTCCCGCGCGGAATGAACTCCTGCCCGAAATGCGTTGACAAGAAAAAGCTTTTCGCGCGGCTCATTCCCTACATGAAGCCCCACGTAAAGGTGCTTCTCGGAGCAGGCTTTTTCCTCATCGCGGTATCCTCGATAAGCGTTGTTTTGCCGATCTTCAACAAGCATCTAATCAACGATTATCTCGCGAACCCGAACCCGCCCGCAAACAAAACCGGCTTCTTCCTTTTAATCGCGGGCATGGCGACGCTGGGTCTGCTTTCGGCGCTCTTCGTCGCGATAAGGCGGCTTCTCGTTGCAAAGGCGTCGAAGGAAATTATCGTAAAAATGCGCGACGACGTCTATAAAAAAATCCAAGAGCTTTCGCTTTCGGGCTTGAACCGCCGAAGCGCGGGCGAGCTTATTCAGCGCGTTTCGAACGACACCGAGGAGCTCCGCGAGTTCATCACCTGGCTTGTCCCGAACCTCATTCAGCAGGCGCTCACGCTCGGCACGATTGCCGTAATTCTCTTTATTTTCAACTGGAAGCTGACGCTTTTGGTCATCATCCCGATACCCCTTTTAGTTATACTTTTCCGCGTGCTTCACGTTTTCACGCACAGGCTTTACCGCCGTCAATGGCAGGTGGAATCCGACGCGGGCTCGTTGATGCACGACGTATTCTCGGGTATGCGCGTGGTTAAGACCTACGGCACCGAAAAGCGCGAGGAAAAGCGCTTTGACGAGGCTGCAAAGAGGATCGCGCAGATAAGCAAGAAAAACGAGCTTACCTGGAACATGATCATGCCCTTTGCGAGCTTCCTTCTCTCCTTCGGCGAATACGCAGTCCTTTTCTTCCTCGGCTGCGAAATCGTGGGACAGCCGATGCTTATCAGCTCGGGCAACCCCAATTTCGGGCTCGGTGACCTGATGCAGCTCATCACCTACGTCGCGCTTATGTACGAGCCGATCCGTTGGATGGCAAACGTGCCCCGACGCATCGCCCGCGCTACTACCTCGCTTGCAAAAATTACCGAGCTGCTCGATGAAAAGACCGAGCATCTGCTCACCGGCATCGCCGTCGATTCCTTAAACGGCGACATCGAATTCAAAAACGTCTCGTTCGGCTACGAGGACGCCGAATATGTGCTTAAAAACATTAATCTGACGATAAACCGCGGCGAAATGGTAGGCTTTGTCGGCAGAAGCGGCGTCGGTAAGACGACCGCGGCGAACCTTGTGCTACGACTTTACGACGTGAGCGAGGGCTCGCTGACCGTTGACGGGCACGACCTGCGCGACCTTGACCAATACTCCTACCGCTCGCAAATCGGCGTGGTTTTGCAGGAGACCTTCCTTTTCAACGGCACCATTTATTCGAACATCGCCTATGCGAAGCCGGGCGCGACCCGCGACGAGGTAATCCGCGCCGCGAAGCTTGCGAACGCGCACGAATTTATTATGAAGCAGCCCGACGGCTACAACACCTACGTCGGCGACAGGGGAAACACACTTTCGGGCGGCGAGCGCCAGAGAATCGCCATCGCCCGCGCTATACTCCGCAACCCGCGTATTCTTATCCTCGACGAGGCGACCAGCTCGCTTGACACCGAGACCGAAAAGCAGATTCAGGAGGCGATCGCCCTGCTTTCGGGCGGACGCACGACCATCGCTATCGCTCACCGCCTATCGACTCTCCGAAATGCGACGAAAATCGTCGTTTTCGAAAAAGGTCAGATCGAAGAGGTCGGTCCCCACGACGAGCTTATGCGAAATCAAGGCAGGTACTACCGACTCGTTATGGCTCAGCGTCAGGTCAACAAAATGTCGAAGGATTAGTTTTTAATTTAATGTTTTTTGCGAGAGAGGAGCTTTTTACAAAAAGCCCCTCTCTCGCGCTCTCTCCCCAAAGGTGGATAATGCACCTTTTTAGTTTCGCGATATACGATGAAGCGGATTTGTTTGCTTCTCACCGCGAGACCCTTCATTTTTAGTTTCGCGATATGCGATGAAGCGGATCTCTTTGCTTCTCCCCGCGAGACCCTTCACAAACTTGTCGCCCTCCTCTTGTTTGTAGAGCATAACAGACTTGAGGAAAGGGGCAAGCCCTTTCCCTACAAAAATAAACATCGCCTCAATAATTTAACCGTAGGGAAGGGGTAAAGGGCACCGAAAATCGAAGATTTTTGGGAATATCCCCTTCCTCCTAAAAGTCTTTCGGTAGGTAATTTTCGAGTAGTGCGTACAAATATAATCCTAACACGCACGCAAATTTCAAAACCCCGCCTACCGATAAATCTACACGAGGAAAGGGATATTCCCCAAAGGGGACCCCTTTACCCTTTCCCTACAAATTTTAAAACGCAAATTTGACCCTCCTCTTGTTTGTAGAAGCCTGATTTTATTTTTTGCATTGAAAAATTTTGAAAGGTTCGGAAAACTTTTTCAAAAGTTTTCTTAAATATAAATAAGACTTGAAAAATGAAAAAATATGGTGTATAATATAATGAATTTTTATATCACGCTTATTTATCGGGAGGATAATTATGCAGAATACAGAAAAGACAATGGAAAAAATCGTTGCGCTTTGCAAAGGCAGAGGCTTTATCTTTGCGGGCAGCGAAATATACGGCGGTCTCGCCAACACTTGGGACTACGGCCCTCTCGGCGCAGAGCTTAAGAATAACATCAAGCGCGCTTGGTGGAAAAAGTTCGTTCAGGAAAACCCCTACAACGTAGGTCTTGACGCCGCTATTCTTATGAACCCCCAGACCTGGGTTGCTTCGGGTCACTTGGGCGGCTTCTCCGACCCCTTGATGGACTGCCGCGAATGTAAGGAGCGCTTCCGCGCAGACAAGCTTATCGAAGACTGGTGTGCGGAAAACGGCTACACCCTTGAAAAGCCCATCGACGCATTTTCTCAGCAGGAAATGAAGGATTTCGTTGAAGAAAAGAACATCAAGTGCCCCACCTGCGGCAAGCACAACTTCACCGACATCCGTCAATTCAACCTCATGTTCAAGACCTTCCAGGGCGTAACCGAGGACGCGAAGAACACCGTTTATCTCCGTCCCGAAACCGCACAGGGTATCTTTGTAAACTTCGCTAACGTTCAGCGTACCACCAGAAAGAAGCTCCCCTTCGGTATCGGTCAGATCGGTAAGAGCTTCCGTTACGAAATCACCCCCGGCCTCTTCATCTTCCGCGTTCGCGAGTTCGAGCAGATGGAGCTTGAATTCTTCTGCCAGCCCGGTACCGACCTTGAATGGTTCGAATACTGGAGAGGCTTCTGCCGCGATTGGCTTTTGAGCCACGGCATCAAGGAAGAAAATCTCCGCTTGCGCGACCACGACCCCGAGGAGCTTTGCTTCTACTCCAAGGCGACCACCGACTTCGAATTCCTCTTCCCGTTCGGATGGGGCGAGCTTTGGGGCGTTGCCGACAGAACCGACTACGACCTTACCCAGCACCAGAACACCTCGGGTAACGACCTCACCTATTTCGATCAGGAAAAGAATGAAAGATACATCCCCTACGTTATCGAGCCCTCGCTCGGTGTTGAACGCTCGGTTCTCGCATTCCTCTGCGATGCATACGACGAAGAAAACATCGGCAAGGACGGCGCAGAGGACATCCGCACCGTGCTTCGCTTCCACCCCGCGCTCGCACCCTTCAAGGCTGCGGTTCTTCCCCTTTCGAAGAAGCTCGGCGACAAGGCACACGAGCTTGCAAACGAGCTTTGCAAGTACTTCCCCTGCGACTACGACGAATCCGGCTCGATCGGCAAGCGTTACCGCCGCGAGGATGAAATCGGTACCCCCTTCTGCATCACCTTCGACTTCGATTCGCTTGAGGACAACTGCGTAACAGTACGCGACCGCGACACCATGGAGCAGGTAAGAATGCCTATTTCCGAGGTTCGTTCCTACATCGAAGAAAAGATTCGCTTCTAATTTCAAATACACAAAAAAGCGGCTGTCATTGGTTTTTACCTCTGGCAGCCCTTATAAATACTTCATTTCGGAGTAAACAATGCAACACAAAAACGTGCTCGAAGCAATAAAAAAGCAAATGGACAAATGCTCTAAAGGGCAGAAAAAAATAGCCGAATATCTGCTTAACGACTATGCGGCGGCTGCCTACATGACGGCGGCGAAGCTTTCCGAAACCGTCGGCGTTTCGGAATCGACGATAGTCCGCTACGCGACCGAATTGGGCTTTGACGGCTACCCCGCGCTTCAATCGGCGCTGAAATACGCCGCGCGCCGCAAGCTGACCTCGGTTCAGAGGCTCGAGCTTTTGAAATCGCGCGCGAGTGAGGATTCGCTCACGAGCAGCTTCAATTCCGACGTCGAAAGCATTAAAAAGACGCTGTCGAACACCGACAGGGCAAGCTTTGACGCCTTTGTCGACGCGATAATTTCGGCAAACCGCATATATCTTGTCGGAGCGAGAAGCTCGGCAAGCCTTGCGATATTTATGAATTTTTACCTTTCGATACTTTTCGACAACGTCAGCGTCGTACACACGGTTATCGGAAGCGAGGCGTTCGACCAGATGTTCCGCGTCAAGGAGGGCGACGTCGTGCTCGGCATTTCCTTCCCGAGATATTCGAAGCTGACGCTCGACGTGCTTGAATTTTCGAAGCGTGCGGGTGCGACGGTTTTAGGGCTTACCGATAGCGTACGAAGCCCCATCGCGAAAACCGCCGACGTAACTCTTTACGCCGAAAACGAAAGTGACACATTTGTCGATTCATTGACCGCGCCGCTTGCGCTTATCAACGCGCTTATTCAGGAAATAGGCAGACGCGATCCCGAAAGAACCGCCAACCGATTCGCAATTCTCGAACGAATCTGGGCAGAAAACGAAGTTTATGACAACGATGTATGATTGTATAGTTATCGGTGGAGGTCCGGCAGGGCTTTTCGCCGCCTACAACGCCGCGATAAACGGAAATAACGTGCTTCTGCTTGAGAAAAACGACCGTTGCGGCAAAAAATTGGATATTACGGGCAAGGGCAGGTGCAACCTCACCAACGCCTGCACGCGCGAGGAGTTTTTGAGCAACGTCATCGCGAATCCGCGTTTTATGATGAGCGCAATTTCCCGCTTTTCGCAGGAGGACACCATCGCCTTTTTCGAATCGCTCGGCGTTAAAACCAAGGTCGAGCGCGGAATGCGCGTCTTCCCCGAAAGCGACTGCGCCCACGACGTTACGAAGGCTTTGGTCGACGCTTGCGTCACCGTCGGCGTCAAGATATTGCAAAAAAGGGTAACCTCTGTTTGTGTTTCCGACGGCGAGGTCGTCGGGGTCAATTGCGGCAAGGAGCGGATTCCTTCGAAGAAGGTAATAATCGCCTGCGGCGGCGCTTCGTACCCCAAAACGGGCTCGGACGGAAGCGGACACAGGCTTGCTCTCGGCGTCGGTCACAGCATAACCGAAATCAGACCCTCGCTTGTCCCCCTTGTTTCATCCGACAAGCTTTGCCGCGATCTTATGGGGCTTTCGCTTAAAAACGTCGGGATTTCCTTTTACGGCAAAAGCCAGAAGCCGATTTACGAGGAGCTCGGCGAGATGATGTTCACGCATTTCGGGGTTACGGGGCCTGTGATACTTTCGGCTTCGGCGCATTTGCAGAACAGCTATCCCTGCAAAATGCTCATCGATTTGAAGCCTGCGCTTGACGAAAAGACGCTTGACAAGCGGTTGCTTCGCGATTTTTCCGAGATCCCCAACAAGGCGCTCAAGAACGCGTTTTCCGCCTTGATGCCCTCGAAGCTGATTTTCCCCTTTATCCGTATGACGGGGATTTCGCCCGAAACCAAGCTTAACAGCCTTACAAAAGAGCAACGCGCGAAAATAGTTTCGCTTATGAAGGCGATACCCGTGAATATTATCGGTACCCGCCCGATAGAAGAGGCAATCGTTACCGGCGGCGGTGTTGACTGCCGCGAAATCGACCCGAAAACGATGCAGTCGAAGCTGGTCTCGGGGCTGTTCTTCGCCGGCGAGGTTATCGACCTCGACGCCTACACCGGCGGGTTTAACCTGCAAATCGCCTTTTCGACAGCATTTGTCGCGGGAAGTAGTATATGACGTTGTTTTTGTTTTTATGTTTTTACGAGAAAAACCCTTTTTTAGAAAAAAGATGTTTTTCTCGTGCTCTTTTCCCAAAAAACTTCATTATAATATAATAAAAAGTGCCCTACTGAAAGGTTTGACCTGACTTTAGAGCACTTTTTTTGTTTTTATTTTGAAAAATTTTGGGGAGAGAGCGCGAGAGAACGCCCTTTTGCAAAAAGGGGTTCTCTCGCAATTGTTTTTAACCTATAACGTAAGTACCAAAATAATGGCGGCAGATGAGGATGTAGTCGTACTGGTCGACCTTTGTGTCGGTGGAGTCGGAGGCCCAAGCGGTCTTA
>JAZRGS010000103.1:0-3652 GCA_045644305.1 Eubacteriales bacterium
CGTGCGAGCGCTTCGCCGCCCTTGCCGCCCTCCGCCCAGACGGTAGAAAGAACCGTGTTAACGCCGAGCTCGCGGCATTTTTCGATAATGAAATTAATTTCGTTATCGGTATCGGTCGGAAAACGGTTGACAGCAACTACACAAGGAAGCTTATAAACGTTCTTGATGTTCGAAACGTGGCGGAGAAGATTGGGGATACCCGATTCAAGTGCCTTGAGGTCCTCGGTCGCAAGCTCGTTTTTAGCAAGGCCGCCGTGCATTTTAAGCGCGCGGACAGTTGCGACAACGACAACCGCGTCGGGAGTCAATCCCGCCTTACGGCATTTGATATCGAGGAATTTTTCGGCACCGAGATCTGCGCCGAATCCCGCCTCTGTTACCGCATAGTCGCCCATTTTGAGCGCCATTTTGGTAGCCATAACCGAGTTACAGCCGTGAGCGATATTAGCAAAGGGACCGCCGTGAACGAACGCAGGGGTTCCCTCGAGGGTTTGAACAAGGTTGGGCTTCAATGCGTCCTTGAGCAAGGCTGTCATCGCGCCCTCTGCCTTAAGCTGACCGCAGGTGACGGGCTCGTCGTTATAGTTATATCCGACGATGATGTTCGCCAAGCGGCGCTTGAGATCGGTTATAGAATCCGAAAGACAAAGAACCGCCATTATTTCGGATGCGACCGTGATATCGAAGCCGTCTTCACGGGGAACGCCGTTTGCGGTGCCGCCCATACCGTCGAGAATGAATCTGAGCTGACGGTCGTTCATATCGACACAGCGCTTCCAAGTGATGCGTCTCGGGTCGATATTCAATGCGTTGCCCTGCTGAATGTGGTTATCGAGCATAGCCGCCAAAAGGTTGTTAGCCGCGCCGATAGCGTGGAAGTCACCCGTAAAGTGGAGGTTAATATCCTCCATCGGTACGACCTGTGCATATCCGCCGCCCGCAGCACCGCCCTTGACGCCGAAAACGGGACCCAAGGAGGGTTCGCGGAGAGCAACGGTGACGTCCTTGCCGATGCGCTTTAAGCCATCGGCAAGTCCGATCGTGGTGGTCGTCTTACCTTCTCCCGCAGGAGTCGGTGTTATAGCGGTGACAAGTATGAGCTTGCCATCCTTTTTATTTGTTTCTTTAAGGAGTGAAAGATCGATTTTTGCTTTGTATTTGCCGTATTGTTCGATATATTTTTCGTCAACGTGTGCGCTCGAAGCGATTTCGGTTATCGGCTTCATCTGACAGCTTTGAGCGATTTCGATATCGGTCTTGTACTGCATAAACAAGCCCTCCTTTTATTTGAAGTATTTAACAGCGGAAACGAACATACCGATATCGTAATTGCCGGGTACGTTCTTATAAAGGCCTGCACCGATACGTTCGCTGTGACCCATTTTACCGAACACGCGGCCATCGGGAGAGGTGATACCCTCGATAGCGCACATAGAGCCGTTGGGATTGAAGTGAACGTCGCCGGTAGCGAGTCCGTCCAAATCAACGTACTGGGTAGCGATCTGACCGTTTGCAGCGAGCTGATTGATAAGCTCTTCGCTTGCGAGGAAGCGGCCTTCACCGTGAGAAATGGGCACGTTATAAACGTCGCCTACGTTGGTACCTGCGAGCCAAGGAGATTTATTGGACGCAATTCTTGTACGAACGATGCGGGACTGGTGGCGTGCAATAGTGTTGAAGGTAAGGGTCGGGCAATTTTCATCGGTGTCGATAATCTTGCCGTAGGGCACCAATCCGAGCTTGATAAGTGCCTGGAAGCCGTTACAGATACCGCACATCAAGCCGTCACGGTTATCGAGAAGGTCGGTTACACCTTCCTTAACAGCCGCGTTGCGGAAGAATGCGGTTATAAACTTAGCACTGCCATCGGGCTCGTCGCCGCCGGAGAAGCCGCCGGGGATGAAGATCATCTGAGCGGTCTTTAATTCGTTAGCAAAGTTTTCGATGCTCTTTGCGATGCCGCTTGCGGTGCGGTTATTGATAACGATGATCTGAGGCTCTGCACCTGCGTCGCGAACAGCCTTTGCGGAATCGTATTCACAGTTGGTTCCGGGGAACGCGGGAATCAATACCTTGGGCTTTGCGCTCTTAACAGCGGGAGCAACGCGGGTTTCAGCTTCAAAGCTATGAGTAGGAATATCGCTTGCGCTGTCTGCGATGTTGCAAGCAAATACGCTTTCGAGCTTATCCTCGTAAATGCCGAGCATTTCCTTAAGGCAAAGCTTTTCTTCGCCGTATACGATAGCGTTGTTATCGGTTACGGTACCGATAACACGACCGCAATCGACATCCTTGTTGACTTCAAGCACGAAGGAGCCGTAGGAGTAGCCGAAGAGCTCGTTAACGGTAACGTCGTTGTTATATTCAAAGCCGAGCATATTACCGAAGCACATCTTCATTACAGCCTCTGCGATACCGCCGATACCGGGAGTATAGCAGGATACTGCGACGCCTTCACGCATAAGAGAAGTAACCTTATTGAATACAGCGATAAGCGAATCCGCCTTGGGAAGCTTATCCTCGCCGAATTCGGGCGAGAGAACGATGACCTTGTTACCTGCGGACTTGAATTCGGGCGAAACAACGTCGCTCGTCTTGCCTGCTGTTACTGCGAAGGAAACGAGTGTGGGAGGCACGTTGATATCCTCAAATGTGCCGCTCATCGAGTCCTTACCGCCGATAGAGCCGATACCGAGCTCCATCTGTGCGCGGAATGCGCCGAGAAGTGCCGCCATAGGCTTACCCCAACGCTTGGGATCCTTGCCGAGGCGTTCGAAATATTCCTGGAAGGTCAAATACACGTCTTCGAAGGAAGCGCCTGTTGCAACAAGCTTAGCAACAGATTCGACAACTGCGAGGTAAGCGCCGTGGAAGGGGCTTTCCTCGGTGATGAAGGGGTTATAGCCCCAAGACATGAACGAACAGTTATCGGTATGCTTCTTTTCACCCGAAATTTTCTGAACCATAGCCTGAATCGGAGTAAGCTGATGCTTACCGCCGAAGGGCATAAGAACCGTGCCTGCGCCGATGGTGGAGTCGAATCTTTCGGAAAGTCCGCGCTTCGAGCAGACGTTAAGGTCGGCAGCGAGCGCCTTGTAATTTTCGGTGAATCCGCCGCTTACTTCCTTATTGGTGTGGTTGCACACGGGAGTTTCGACGGTGATATGCTTATCTGCGCCGTTGGAATTGAGGAATTCGCGGCTGATATCAACGATTTTGTTGCCGTTCCAATGCATAACGAGGCGAGGCTCGGCAGTTACGGTTGCAACCTGAACAGCAGAAAGGTTTTCGGTTTCAGCGAGCTCGAGGAAGCGCGCCACGTCCTTAGCTTCTACAACGCAAGCCATTCTTTCCTGCGATTCACTGATAGCAAGCTCGGTGCCGTCCAATCCGTCATACTTCTTGGGAACAGCATTGAGGTCGATCACAAGGCCGTCGGCAAGCTCGCCGATAGCAACCGATACACCGCCTGCGCCGAAGTCGTTACAGCGCTTAATCATCTTGGTGGCTGTCGGGTTGCGGAATAAACGCTGAAGTTTTCTTTCTTCCGGAGCGTTACCCTTTTGCACCTCTGCTCCACAGGTTTCAACCGACTGGAGATTATGAGCCTTTGAAGAACCTGTTGCGCCACCGATACCGTCACGGCCTGTGG
>JAZRGS010000104.1:0-5753 GCA_045644305.1 Eubacteriales bacterium
ACCGATAAAAATATAGCTCTTAATAAGAAATACGAAGCTATCGTTCACGCTTCCTATACCGCCAACCTCACCGACGGCGAAATGGCGAATCTTGTTTCCTATGACGACCAATGGTTTGCTTTCTATAATCATCCCGAATCCGAACAGCCTATGGGCGGTGGCGTTAACGCTCCCAACCGTGTAGGTACCGTTGTTATCGATCTTGACGGCTCCTTTGATATTTCCAAGGTTGCGGTTAATGCAGGCTTTAACGAAGGCTCGGGTATCGCCGCTCCTGCGTCTGTAAAGGTATATCTCTCTGACGACGGCGTAAACTGGGGAAGCGCTACAATGCTTAACATCCCTCAAGGTATGGCTGCTAACGATGCGTTCCTTATCGAAGGCGAAGTGCTCGGCACCGCAAGTTACGTTAAGATTGATATCGTTCTTGGCGCTTTGGCTTTCGCGTTCATCAATGAAATCGAGGTTTACGGTGCAGAAGCGTCCTCTACCGGCCCCAAGATTACCTTGGGTGACGTTAACAACGACGGTGCTGTTAACCAGTATGACTACATCCTTATCAAGCGTCACTACTTCGAAACTCGTATTCTCTCCAACAACGAAAAGTTGAGAGCAGACGTCAATAAGGACGGTAAGGTTGACCAGTACGACTACATTCTCGTAGCTCGTCACTATTTCGGAACCTATGTAATCAAGTAAAAGCAATCACTCAAAAAAGCGTCCCGTACGGGGCGCTTTTCTATTGCAATATCCGGGAGATTGTGGTAAACTATAATAAATATATGAATAGGAGAATAATATGAAAAAGGTTCTTTCGTTAATTATTACGTTTGCGATGCTTTTTGCAGCTTTGTCTGCTTTTTCGTTTACAGTTCAAGCGGATTTTCCGAATCCGGATGAAATGATGCTTGGGTATGAAAATCTCGTATTGACCTACACCCATAATCCCAATCGCGCCGATAAGGGGGCGCACAACGTTGAGGATTTAAAGCCCTATGTCGGCTATTACGATGCAAACGGACAGATAATAGATTACTTCTTCGACAGCTATCTCTTTCTTCCTTGCGTTGCAAACGGCATTACGGGCGCAAGATTGCACTATGATCCCGCTAATCCCACCAAGGCGGCCGATTGGATAGATTACGTCGAAGGCACCTTTACCGAAGGCTTAAACGTCGATGCTCTTGAGGTTGCTTTCGGTAATGCAAAGCAGGAACTTGGCGATACTAGCGATAAAAAAGCGGGCGTTGTTCTTACCATTTTGTATCCCGGCGTCGACGCAAAGTCGAATTTCGGCGCGCTCGGAGGTAAGAGCCTCGATTTTTCCAAAATGGAAGACAGAAAGTACGCCATTAAATGGATTATTGATGAGCAATTAAAGTTGTATAACGAGCGTGATTATCAAAATCTCGAGCTCATCGGCTTCTATTGGCTTGAAGAATATCTCTACTCCGGCGCACAGGGAAACATCGATAAAGAGCTTTTTAAATATGCTTCCGATTATCTCCATTCTCTCGGACTTAAGTTTGTCTGGATTCCTTGGTACTGCTCTAACGGATACGACAAGTGGCAGGAATTGGGTGTTGACGCCATAACGATGCAGCCCAATATGTTCTGGCAGCAGGTCGCAGACCGCAACCGTGTTGGCGACTGTCTTGTGTATTGCGAAAACCTCGGAATGGGTATGGAAATGGAGGTTTCGAATTCGGTATTCAGTAGCTCTGAGTACTTTAACCGTTATCTCGATTATCTTCAGGGCGGCGTTGAAAGCGGCGCGATGAATTCTGTCAAGATGTATTATCAAGACGGTAAAGAAGGCGTCTATTTCAACGCATATAACAGCGATAACGAACGCGGCAGAGCTGTTTACGATCTCACATATAAGTATGCCAAGGGAATTCTTACGCTTGATGACATTAATTCCTTCCGCAGCCCTCAATTCGAGCTTCCCGGAAATGTCAAATGGAGATCAATTGGCAAAAAATACGTTGCTACTCAGGCATATACCGATGGTAGCTCACTCGGTTACCAGCAGATAGACGGAAAAGAGCTTACCGACGGCGTCATCGGCGTGAGCGAGCTTGATACCGAATGGCACGGATTCCACAAAACGCTTCTCGATCCCGACGGAAGAATGAGTGCCACGATCGACCTTGGTGCAATCTATACCGACCTTACGCATTTTGTCGGTCATTTCAGCCACGTACAGGCACACGGAATTGCAGATCCTCGTGATATCAGAATCGAAATTTCAACAGATGGCGAAAATTATACGCTTCTTGCAACCCCCGAGATCGAAACCCGCGACATTGCGGCCTACGTTATCTATCACACAGAGCCCGTATCCGCACGTTACGTTAAATTTTCATTTATGAACTCCAGCGCAAACTTTGTTTTCTGCTCGGAGGTAATGGCCGGTGCGGGTGAAGCACCTGTCGATACACCCGACGAAAGCATCGGCGCAACCGATGATGCATCAAATGAAGAATCGGAATCGTCCGCGACTTCTGATGACGAAATTGAAAAGAAGTCTAATTGGTATATTTGGGTTATCGTAGCAATTGCCGCCGCAATAGTAGTTGGCGCAGTTATTTTTACGGTAAACAAAAAGAATAAGAAATAAAATCCAATTTCGGGGTATATAATGTTATTGGTAGCAACATGTCTTTTCGGACTCGAGGGACTCCTCGGCGAAGAAATAGATAACTTAGGATATAAAAGAATAGAAACAATCGACGGAAGGGTAACCTTCGAAGCTCCGGTAGAAGCTATCGCGAAATGCAATATACATCTTCGTACCGCAGAGCGCGTCCTTATTAAGCTCGGATCCTTTAAGGCTTACAGCTTTGATAATCTTTTCGAAGGGACAAAACGTCTCCCTTGGGCTGATTTCATCGGCAAAAACGATGCTTTTCCCGTAAAGGGACATTCGATTCGCAGTAAGCTTTTCTCGATTCCCGATTGCCAAAAAATTATCAAAAAAGCTGTTGTCGATTCGCTTGCGTCAAAATACAATATGCGAATTTTTCCCGAGACGGGCGTTAAGTATCAAATTGAATTCTTCATACTTAACGACGTCGCAACCCTGATGATCGACACAACGGGTAACGGTCTCCATAAGCGCGGATACCGCGCAATTGCGGGAGCTGCCCCCTTGCGCGAAACACTTGCGTCGGCAATGGTAAAGCTTTCGCGTATGCGTGATAACGTCATTATATGCGATCCTCTTTGCGGTAGCGGAACCATCGCGATAGAAGCCGCTATGCAGGCTTGCAATATCGCTCCCGGTATTAATCGACGCTTTGTTGCGGAAGAATTTAAAATATTGAACTCGTCGACGTGGTATGACGCAAGATGCGCGGCAAGAAATGAAATCCGTGAACCGTTGACCAAAATATACGGATCCGATATTGACGAAAGCATGATTCAGCTTGCGCGCGAAAATGCTAAAAAAGCAGGCGTTTCGCATTGCGTCGAATTCAAGGTTGCCGATGCACGCAAATTTTCGTCACCGATAGTTGATGCACGCGGCACAATTATAACCAACCCGCCTTACGGTGAGCGCTTGGGGGATCTCACGGAAGCACGCGACCTTGCAAAAGCGATGGGGAAGTGTTTTGCCGAATCGATTCCCTCGTGGCAGATGTATATCATCACCTCGGATGATTTGTACGAGCGTTATTTCGGCAGAAGAAGTGATAAAAAACGCGTTCTTTATAACGGCATGATAAAATGTAATCTTTATCAATTTTTCAAGCCTAAAAAATAGCCTAACTATTGCTTTTTCGGAAAAATTAGGATATAATAACCAAGGTTTTGCGTTCAAGCCGACAATTGGCACTTGCAAAACCCAATTAACAAACAAAACGGTTTGATTCTTGTCACCGATTAGCGCTCTACCTTTGCGAGTGCTAATCTTTACAAAAAGAACCAATAATGTACATAGTTTGTTAACAAAAACATTGTATAACAATTACGTAAGATAAAAGATCCAAACGGAGGTAAATTATGAAACTCAAACCCCTTTCCGACCGTGTTGTTGTAAAGATGGTCGAAGCTGAAGAAACCACCAAAAGCGGCATAATCCTCACCGGCGCGGCTAAAGAAAAGCCCCAAATCGCAGAGGTTGTCGAAGTAGGCCCTGGCGGACTTGTTGACGGCAAGGAAGTCGTAATGACCGTTAAGGTTGGCGATAAGGTAATTACAAGCAAATATTCGGGCACCGAAATCAAGCTCGACGGCGAGGAATACATCATCGTTCGTCAGGGCGACATTTTGGCAATCGTAGAATAATCCTCGGAGGTAAATTAAAATGGCAAAAGATATTAAGAACGGTATCGAAGCTCGCGAAGCGTTATTGCGCGGTATTGATAAGCTTGCTGATACCGTAAAGATTACCCTTGGCCCCAAGGGCAGAAACGTAGTTCTCGATAAGAAGTTTGGTTCGCCCCTCATCACTAACGACGGCGTTACCATCGCAAAGGAAATCGAGCTTGACGACGCATTCGGAAATATGGGCGCATCCCTCGTTCGTGAGGTTTCCACCAAGACCAACGACGCTGCAGGTGACGGCACCACTACCGCAACTCTTCTTGCACAGGCAATTATCCGCGAGGGTATGAAGAACGTTGCTGCAGGTGCAAATCCTATGGTAATCAAGAAGGGTATCGCAAAGGCTGTTGAGACCGCTGTTGAAGCTTTGAAGGCTTCTTCCCAGAAGGTTAACGGCAGTGCCGATATCGCACGCGTAGGTACCGTTTCTTCTGCTGATGAAGTTATCGGTACTCTTATCGCAGACGCTATGGAAAAGGTAACTGCAGATGGCGTTATCACCGTTGAAGAAAGCAAGACCGCAGAAACCTCTTGTGAGGTTGTCGAGGGTATGCAGTTCGATCGCGGTTACATCACTCCCTACATGGTAACCGATACCGATAAAATGGAAGCAGTTATCGACGACGCTTCTATCCTCATCACCGATAAGAAGATTTCCAACGTTCAGGAAATCCTTCCCGTTCTTGAACAGGTTGTACAGAACGGCATGAAGCTCGTTATCATCGCAGAAGACGTTGAAGGCGAAGCACTTTCTACCCTTATCGTCAACAAGCTTCGCGGCACCTTCACCTGCGTAGCAGTTAAGGCTCCCGGCTTTGGCGACAGACGTAAGGATATGCTCAAGGATATCGCAATCCTCACCGGCGGCGAGGTTATCTCCTCCGAGCTTGGTTACGAGCTTAAGGAAGCAACCCTTATGCAGCTTGGCCGTGCACGTCAGGTTAAGATCAATAAGGAAAACACCATCATTGTCGGCGGCGCAGGCGATGCAGGCGAAATCAAGGGCAGAATCGCTCAGATCAAGGCTGCATTGGAGGTTTCCACCAGCGAATTCGATAAGGAAAAGCTCCACGAAAGACTTGCGAAGCTTTCGGGCGGTGTAGCTGTTATCAAGGTTGGTGCGGCTACCGAAACCGAAATGAAGGAGAAGAAGCTCAGAATCGAAGATGCTCTCAACGCTACCAAGGCTGCAGTTGAAGAGGGTATCGTTGCAGGCGGCGGCGTTGCACTTTGCGACTGTATTCCCGCTGTTTCCGCACTCGTTGATACTGTTGAGGGCGACGAAAAGACCGGCGTTAAGATCGTTCTTCGCGCACTTGAAGAGCCCGTTCGTCAGATCGCAGCAAACGCAGGCTTTGACGGCGCAGTCATCGTAGATAAGATCATGAACTCAAAGAAGGTCGGCTACGGCTTTGACGCAT
>JAZRGS010000105.1:0-10130 GCA_045644305.1 Eubacteriales bacterium
AACTCCTTGGCTCACAGAACGACATGGCTACGATCCGACTTCTCGAGGCTTCGACGCGCCGATTCGCGCACTACGATTACTGGTCGGACAGCGTTCGCAGAAGCGTGCTTGTCGATTCGCGCGCCGATATGTTGACCTACGGCATGGGCGAAAATATTTTAAAGCGCATCGCCTTCCTTTTGGACAAGGGCGTTCCTATTAAAAAAATACGCGACGTGCGCGGCACCTGCTTTATGGAGGCGAAGGATTTCAAGCCTCATTTTGAAGTCGATTATTGCGGCGATTACGACGAGATTAAAACCGATAAGCTTGCCTTTGCAAAGGCGTTTAAGGTTCAATCGGACAATCAGGACCACGTTTACGGCAAGGCGATAATCGAATCCTACGGCGAAAAGATAATGGTTCAAAACCCTCCGATGCCGCCGCTTACCCGCAAGGAGCTTGACGCAGTTTATTCGCTCCCCTTTATGCGCGCATACCACCCGTCCTACGAACCGATGGGCGGCGTCCCCGCGATAGAGGAGGTACGCTTTTCGATTGCACATAACCGAGGATGCTTCGGCGGCTGTAATTTCTGCTCAATCGCCTTTCATCAGGGTAGAACCGTGACCTCGCGCTCGATCGAATCCTGCGTCGAGGAGGCTGAAAAAATTGCCGCGATGCCCGATTTCAAGGGATATATCCACGACGTCGGCGGCCCGAGCGCGAATTTCCGCACGAACGGCTGTGAAAAGGCGAAAAAGCTTGGCGTTTGTAAGGGCAAAAACTGCTTAACTCCGACTGTTTGTAAGAATATGAACGTCGATCATACCGAATATATCGAGCTTTTGAAGAAAATCGAAGAGGTCAAGGGCGTAAAGAAGGTGTTTATCCGTTCGGGCTTGCGATACGATTACATCCTAGCCGATAAAAACCTTAAATTCTTCCGCAAGCTGGTCAACGACCACGTAAGCGGACATTTAAAGGTCGCGCCCGAGCATTGCTGTAACGACGTGCTCAAGCTCATGGGCAAGCCGCCTATCGAGGATTACGATAAATTCAAGGATAAATTTGCACAACTTACCAAGGAGGCGGGGAAGGAGCAATATATTGTTCCTTATCTTATATCCTCGCACCCCGGAAGCACGCTTGATTCCGCAATCGAGCTTGCGCTTTATTTAAAGAAGAACAACCTCAACCCCGAGCAGGTTCAGGATTTTTACCCCACCCCCGGCACGGCTTCGACCTGTATGTTCTATTCGGGCTACGACCCGATGACGATGAAGCCGATATACGTTGCGCGTGACTATAACGAAAAGCAGATGCAACGTGCGCTTTTACAGTTTGCGCGCCCCGCAAACGCGCATATTGTCCGCAAGGCGCTTATCAAGGCGGGCAGAGAGGACCTTATCGGTCACGGCAGGGATTGCCTTGTCCGTCCCGAGCCTCCGAAACGATTTGAAAAACCGAGCGACGGAAGAAAAAAGCCGTCCTCGCCGCAAAAACGCAATATTCAAAGAAAGGGTAAGAAAAGATGAGTGTAGTTAAGGGATTTCACCACATCGCATTAAATGCGTCCGATTTTGACAAATCGGTAGAATTTTATAAGGCCTTGGGCTTGCGTGAGCGGGTTCGCTGGGGCGAGGGCGACGGCAGAGCGGTTATGCTCGATATGGGCGACGGCGGCTGCATCGAAATATTCGCACGCGGTGAAAGCCGTGAGCGTGTTGACGAGCGCTTCCTGCACCTCGCGTTCAAGGCGGACGACGTAAATCTTGCCTTTGAAACGGCAATCAAGGCGGGCGCTGTCGAAAAGCACGCACCTTATGAGGCCTGCCCCGCCAACGCAGTACCTGCGATTAAAATGATGGTTGCGTTCGTTTACGGTCCCGACGGCGAATTGATCGAGTTCTTTAAGGAAATATAAAAAAGAAAACGTATGGCTTTTGCGCCATACGTTCTTTTTTTATTTTATACCCTCGAAAAGCTCGTCGATGCGTTTTTTATCGGCTTCGGAATTTTTCGTTACCGCGCTGATTACGGGTACGATAACAAGCGAAACCGCCATAGCCGCAACGCCCAATTCGGGGGATTTTGCCGCCGCTGCCGAAAATCCCGAGTTGATAGAGATTATAAGCGTCGGGATGCCGACCGTCAAAAGACCTGCGAGGATGCCCGAGAATGCGCCGACTTTTGTGATTTTTTTCGAGAAAAGGCTCCACAAGTAGGGACCGATGAAGCAGCCCGAAACCACGCCCCACGAGAAGGACATCAAATTGACGATTATCGGAATATTACGGGTCGCGAAGATGAACGAGCAAGCCACGAAAATGAGGCAGAAGATTCGGGTGACGAGCATATGTCGCTCGGGCTTGATCTCCTTTTTCCTGATTTCGGGGAGAAGGTCGACCGCGACCGCAGAAGCCGAGGTGAGCACGACAGCCTCAAGCGTCGACATAGATGCCGAAAGAAGCAATACCATAATTATCGCAAGAAGAATGAGCCCGAATATGCTGTTGCCGAGAACGGTGTTTAACAAGGTCGGGATTATCGCGTCGATGCCGCCTTCGGGCAATTCGCCGCCCAAAACGAGGCGCGAGGTGCTTCCGACGAGATATGCACCGCAGCCGATAACCAAGCAAAATATTGTCGAAATAACTGTGCCGCGCTTGATTGCCGCCTTGTCCTTGATTGCGTAAAACTTGCCGAGCATCTGAGGAAGTCCCCAAGTGCCGAAGCTTGTGAGCATAATATTAAAGCAGAGGAATTTAAAGGCGCTTCCGCCGAAAATGCTTGTAAGCTGGCTACCCGATACGGGGTTAGGGTCGTTTTCGATCGGGGTGAACTCCTTAAGGTTCTGCATAAGGTTCGAAATACCGCCGACGTTTTCGTGATTAAGCACCGCGACGACGAGGCAAACGACGCCGATGAGCATGATTACACCCTGAATAAGGTTCGAATATGCGGAAGCGGTGTAGCCGCCCGCAACGAGGTAGATAGCCGTGAGGCAGGCGATAATCAGCATCCAAACCCAAGTGGAAACCGAGGGGAATACCGAGGAAAAGAGTGCGCCGAGCCCCTTGTAGACCGCCGCCGAGTAGGGGAGCAGGAAGATGAAGATGATGAAAGCGGCGAATATCTTCATGCCCTTCGAGCCGTAACGCTTTTCGAAGTATTCGGGCATGGTTTTCGTGTTCAAGCGCTTTGTCAGCTTACGGGTTCTGTTTGCGAAGAGAAGCCAAGAAAGGAGGCATCCCAATATCGCGTTGCCGAGACCGATCCAGATACTGCCGATGCCGATGTTCCAGCCGTGCTGACCTGCGTAGCCGACGAAAACGACTGCCGAAAAATATGCCGTACCATAGCCGAACGCGGTTGACCACGCGCCGATCTTTCGTCCGCCGACCAAAAAGCCGTCGAGGTTTTTGGATTTTCCGAAGCTTATAAATCCGACGAGCGCCATTAAAATGCCGTAGATCGAAAGCGCCGCTATCGTGAAAATTTGTGCTTGATTCATTTTTGTGCCTCCTAACGTGAATACGGATTGCAAAAAAATACGTCCTCCGTATTCGAACAGAATACAGAGGACGAGATAAACCCGTGGTACCACCTCAGTTTACCGCTTTCTCGCGATTGCGGCCTTTAAGAGTGCTGCACACTCCGATTCTGTGACGGGAATTCCCGTTGCCGCCTACTGCAAATACTTTGGTTCGGGGCACTGCTCGCAAGGATGTATTCGGGATAAACCTGCCTATTGCCTCGCACCGAACGGCAACTCTCTGAAGGCGGGGGAATAAACCTACTTGTTCCTGCTCAAACGCATTTATTGAAATGTATATTATCACCTTAGAATGATAAAGTCAATACCTTTTAGGTGTTTTTTTGAAAAATTTTCAAAAATCAAAGATTGATTATCTGACGGATGGTCGTGCTGCCCTTTTCGAGCGAGACCGAGCCTGTTCTGCAGATTTCGAGAATGGTATAATCGCGCATAAGGTTGATGAATTCGTCGATTCTTAAGGTCGTGTCGGCAAGCCGTAGCATTATATAATCCTTCGAATAATCGACCGTGACCGCCGAAAAAGCCTCTGCCGCGCTTCTTATTTCGTCGCGGTTGTGCGGCTCGTTCTTCATTTTTATAAGCAAAAGCTCACAGCTGACCGAATCATCGGGGGTGAATTCCTTGATGGAAACGACGTCGGGAAGCTTATAAAGCTGGTTGATAAGCTGCTGCTTTATCAGCTCCTCGCCGCTGAAAACGACGGTGATACGCGAAAGCTCGTGGGTTTCGGTTTCGCTAACGGTAAGCGCGGATATGTTAAACTGCCTGCGGCGGAAGAGGCTCGTAACGCGGTTAAGCACGCCGAATTTATTGCGTACAAGCACCGCGACTGTATAACGGTTCATATCTTCCTCCTATTTAACGATAATATCGTCCATGCTTCCGCCGGGGGGGAGCATGGGGAAAACAAGCTCGTCCTTGTCGATAGCGCAATCGATTACGTAAGGGCCGTTTTGTTTAAAGGCGTTCTCAAGTGCGGAAACGAATTCGGAAATAGTGCTTACAGCCTCGCCGTCGGCGCCGAAGGCTTTTGCGAGCTGAGAGAAATTGGTTTTTCTGTCGAGAACCGTGCCGGAATAATGCTTATCGAAGAAAAGCGTTTGCCATTGGCGAACCATTCCGAGCACGCCGTTGTTCATAATAATTATAATTACGGGAACCTTGTAGCTGACCGCGGTTGCGAGCTCGTTAAGGCTCATTCCGAAGCCGCCGTCGCCCGTGATGAGCACGCTCGGCTCCTTCGTGCCGAAATATGCGCCGATAGCCGCTCCGAGTCCGAAGCCCATCGTGCCGAGTCCGCCGCTTGTAATAAAGCGACGGCATTTTTTGAATCTGAGATTTTGCGCCGACCACATCTGATGCTGTCCGACGTCGGTGCAAACAGCGGTATTTTCGCCCAAGCGCTTGTTTAAGGCAAGGATGAGGTTTTTCGGCGTCATTCCGTCGCGTCGGTCGGATGCCTCCTCCTCGTCGCGCTTGAGATTTTCGATTTTAGTAGTCCATTCGGGCTTTTTGGTTTCGTTTATAAGCGGTAAAAGCTTGGAAAGGGTAAGCTTCAAATCGCCGCGCAACGCGGTCGACGCGTTTACGGTTTTGTTGAGCTCCGATCCGTCGACGTCGATATGTACGATTCGGGTGTTAAGCGCGAATTTGTGGCGGTTGCCCGTCGCGCGGTCGTTGAATCTTGCACCGAGGCAGATTATAAGGTCGGCTCTCTGCATCGCCTTGTTTGCGGCGATATTGCCGTGCATTCCCTGCATACCCAAGAATCGGGGATGGTCGGAGGGAATCGCCGAAAGTCCCATAAGCGAGCAAGCGATGGGAGAATCGATCTTTTCGGCGAGAGAAAGCATTTCCTCCTGCGCGTTGGCGATCGAAACACCGCCGCCGAAGTAGATAAAGGGGCGTCTTGCCTCGTTTATCAATTCTGCCGCCGCGTTTATCCTCATTTCCTTAGCCGCAAAGGGGGGCTCCTTTTCGGAAGCGGGCGCGGGGATATATTCGCACGTCGCGGTCTGAACGTCCTTGGGAATATCGATAAGCACGGGGCCCGGTCTGCCCGAAATCGCAAGCGTGAATGCCTCGCGGATTGTGTCAGCAAGCTCTTCGACGCTGCTTACGAAGTAATTGTGCTTGGTTATCGGCAGGGTGATACCCGTGATGTCGATTTCCTGAAAGCTGTCGGTGCCTATTTGCGTCGTCGGTACGTTGCCGCATATCGCGACTAACGGACTTGAATCGAGGTGCGCCGTTGCAATGCCCGTGACGAGGTTGGTCGCACCCGGACCCGAGGTCGAAATAACTACACCGACCCTGCCCGTGGTCCTCGCATAGCCGTCTGCCGCGTGGGCTGCGCTCTGCTCGTGCGCGGTTAATATATGATTAATTTGTTCCTTGTGTGTATACAGACTGTCGTAAACGTCCAAAATCTGACCGCCGGGGTAGCCGAAAACCGTGTCACAGCCCTGCTCGATCAGAGTTTTTACGAGAATATCTGCGCCTGAGAGAAGCATATTTTACTCCTTTCCGATAAATTCGGAAATAATTTCACCGCATTTTTTACATCCGACGAGAAGCTTTCCGTCGCTCATTATGTCGCTTGTGCGGTAGCCTGCGTCGAGGTATTTCGAAACGGCACGCTCGATTGCGTCGGCTTCCTTTTCCATATCGAAGCTGAAGCGAAGCATCATCGCCGCAGAAAGAATCGTGCCTATGGGGTTTGCAATATCCTGCCCCGCGATGTCGGGCGCCGAGCCGTGTATCGGCTCGTAAAGACCGCAAGAGGTTTCGCCCAGGCTCGACGAGGGTATCATACCGATAGAGCCTGTTATCATCGATGCCTCGTCCGACAAAATATCGCCGAACATATTCTCGGTCACGATGACGTCAAATTGATAGGGCGCCTTGACTATCTGCATCGCGCAGTTGTCGACAAGCATATCGTTAAGCGTTACGTCGGGGTATTCCTCGGCAAGTCTGTGCATTACCTTTTTCCAAAGCCTTGACGAATCCAAAACGTTGCTTTTTTCGACGGAGCAAAGCATTTTTCGACGCTTTCGCGCGGTTTCGAAGCCGATTCTGCCGATGCGCTCGATTTCCTGCTCGCTGTATTTCAACACGTCGGTGGCGATACCGTTTTCGGTTTTATGCTCGCCGAAATAGATACCGCCGATAAGCTCGCGGACGATGATGAAATCGATGCCCTTGTCGACAATTTCCTTTTTAAGCGGGGATGCATCGGAAAGCTGATGCCATATCCTTGCGGGGCGGTTGTTCGAATAAACACCCATGCCCGCACGCAGGCGCAAAAGCCCCTTTTCGGGACGGAGATTGCCCGCGACGCCATTCCATTTTTCGCCGCCGACCGCGCCCAAAAGCACGCTGTCGGAGCTTGTGCATTTTTGCAATTCGGCTTCGGGGAGCGGGTCGCCGTATTTGTCAAGCGCGATTCCGCCCATATCGACTTCCGTGTAGTTAAAGGTGTGGTTGTATACCGCCGAAACCTTGTCAAGCACGCCCAATGCCGCGCTTATGATTTCGGGGCCGATTCCGTCGCCTCTTATGACCGCGATATTTTTAGTCATTTTTATTTACCTTGAGCGAATTTAAAAGTCCGCCGTTTTTGATGATGTTCTGAATGAAGGGAGGGAAGGGCTGAGACTGATAGGATTTTCCCTTCGTGTGGTTTGTGATTACGCCGCTGTCGAAGTCAACCGAGATTTCGTCGTCTGCGTCGATTTCGTCGGTATAGGGACATTCCAAAATCGGAAGTCCGATGTTTATCGCGTTGCGGTAGAAGATGCGTGCGAAGCTTTTCGCAATAACGCATCCGACTCCGCAGGTTTTGATAACGAGGGGTGCGTGCTCGCGCGAGGAGCCGCATCCGAAGTTCTGACCTGCGACGATAACGTCGCCCCCTTGAACCCTTTTGACGAAGTCTCTGTCGATATCCTCCATACAATGGGTTGCAAGCTCGTTTGCGTCGGGGGTGTTTAAATAACGCGCGGGTATAATAACGTCGGTATCGACGTTGTCGTTATATTTGAAAGCCTTACCTTGTGTTTTCAAGATTACGCCTCCTTATATTCGGTGATATATCCCGCGATCGCGCTTGCGGCCGCGGTGTGGGGCGACGCGAGATAAACCTCGCTGTTTACGTGTCCCATTCTGCCTACAAAGTTGCGGTTTGTAGTTGCGACGCATTTTTCGCCCGAGGCGAGGATGCCCATGTAACCGCCCAAGCAGGGACCGCACGTCGGGGTCGAAACGACGGCGCCCGCATCGATAAACGCGGTATACCAGCCGCGTGTTACGGTTTCGCGAAGGATGCTCATTGTTGCGGGAATAATGATACAGCGAACCCCATCGGCGATTTTTTTGCCGTTTAAAACCTTGTAAGCCGCTTCCATATCCTCGATTCTGCCGTTTGTGCAGGAGCCGATGACGACCTGATCGATTTTTATATGGTGAAGCTCACTTGCGTTTTTGGTGTTTTCGGGAAGATGAGGGCAGGCGACCGTCGGGGTAATTTCCGAAAGGTCGATATCGATGACCTGCTCGTATTCTGCGTCGGGGTCGGCTTCGAAGATAATCGGTGCGCGCTCGCATCTGACGTTGAGATATTGAAGCGTGATTTCGTCAACCGGGAATATGCCGTTTTTCGCGCCCGCCTCGATCGCCATGTTGCAGATGCAAAGTCTATCGTCGATCGAGAGATTTTTCACCCCGTCGCCGACAAATTCCATGCTTTTGTAAAGTGCGCCGTCAACGCCGATTTTGCCGATTATGGTAAGGATTACGTCCTTGCCGCTGCAGTTGTCCTTTAATTTTCCGAATAAATTGAATTTAATTGCCGAGGGAACCTTGAACCAAGCCTTTCCCGATGCCATGCCCGCCGCCATATCGGTCGAGCCGACGCCTGTCGAAAAAGCGCCGAGCGCACCGTAGGTGCAGGTGTGGGAATCGGCGCCGATGATACAGTCGCCCGCGGTTACGACGCCCTGCTCGGGAAGCAAGGCGTGCTCGATGCCCATTTTTCCGACGTCGTAGAAGTGACTGACGCCGAAGGCTTTTGCGAATTCACGGCAGGTCTTTGATTGCTCTGCCGCCTTTATGTCCTTGTTGGGGACGAAGTGGTCGAGCACTATCGCCACTCTGTCCTTATCGAAAATGCCGCTAAATCCTGCTTTGTTGAATTCGTTGATCGCAACGGGAGTCGTGATATCGTTGCCGAGCACGACGTCAAGGCTTGCGTTTATAAGCTGACCCGCGGTGACGCTATCGAGACCTGCGTGGTAAGCGAGGATTTTTTGAGTAAGAGTCATTCCCATCAGCGTTCTCCTTTTGTCATATTGGCGAAGGCGCTGAAGAGCGCCTTGGTGCTCGCCTTGATAACGTCGGTGTCGGTGCCGGCGCCCCAGAACATTCTGCCGTGCGGGTCAAGAAGTCCTATGTAAGACGCCGCAACGCTGTTCGAGCCCTGTCCCTGCATGCTGTGCTGGGTAAATACCTGAAGCGTATAATCCTTGCCCGTGTACGCCTTAAGTGCGTTGTTAACCGCACTGAGCGAACCGTTGCCCTCTGCCTTCATTTCGGTGGAAACTCCGTTTTGGGTGAAGGTTATGCCGAGCTTGACGCTTTCGCTTTCGCGTATAAAGTTGAGGTTGGAAAATGTAATTCCGCCGTTTATGTTCAAATAGCTTTCGGAAAAGATCGAAAAGATTTCATCGGGCTTGAGCTCGCGGTGACCTCTGTCGGAGATATCCTTGCAGAGATAAGCGAAATGCTCGCGCATTTTGGGCGGAAGATTGTAGCCGAAGCTTTGCTCGAGAATATAGCTGATGCCGCCCTTGCCCGATTGCGAATTGACGCGGATAACGTCGGCGTCGTAGGTTCTGCCGATGTCCCTCGGGTCGATGGGGATATAGGGGACGTTCCAGATGAACTCGTCGTTCTGCTCGCGGTATTTCATGCCCTTCGCGATCGCGTCCTGATGCGAGCCCGAGAAGGCGGCAAACACCAATGCGCCCGCATAGGGAGCGCGTTCGTAAACCCTCATTCGGGTACAGCTTTCGAATTTTTCGACGAGGTAGTTCATATCCGACAAATCAAGCTTCGGGTCGACGCCGTGCGAATAAAGGTTCATCGCAAGCGTGATTATATCGACGTTGCCGGTTCGCTCGCCGTTGCCGAAAAGCGTGCCCTCGACACGGTCGGCGCCCGCCAGAAGCGCAAGCTCGGTATCGGCAACGCCCGTGCCTCTGTCGTTGTGGGGATGCACCGAAAGCGTAACGTGCTCGCGGTATTTAAGATTTTCGCTGATAAATTCGACCTGCGAAGCATAAACGTGCGGCAGGCTCATCTCGACGGTTACGGGAAGGTTGATGATTACGTTGTTGGTTTCGCTCGGCTCGAGCACGTCGAGCACGGCGTTGCAGACCTCAAGCGCATATTCTGGCTCGGTTCCCGTAAAGGATTCGGGGGAATACTCGAACCTGAAATTGCCCTCGTACTCGCTCGCATAGTGCTTCACCATACGCGCGCCCTCGACCGCGATTTGCTTGATCTGCTCCTTCGACATCTTAAATAC
>JAZRGS010000106.1:0-4626 GCA_045644305.1 Eubacteriales bacterium
ACCGTTAACGGCGGTATTATCGACATACATTCGGGCAACGACGGTATTAATACCAACGAAGACGGTGTTTCGGTCACTACGATAAACGGCGGCAGCCTTACCATCACCGTAAAAGGCGAAACAGGGGAGGGCGACGGTATCGACTCGAACGGCTGGCTGGTTATCAACGGCGGCACCGTCAAGGCATATGCCTGCTCGACGAGCGGCGACGCGGGAATCGATTCGGACAAGGGCATTTATATCAACGGCGGTACCGTTATCGCAACCGGCAATATGCTCGACCGAATTTCGGGAGCTTCCCAAAACTGTGCTGTATTTAATTTCCAAAAGCGTCACACTTCGGGCGAAAAGCTTAAATTAACGGGCGAAGACGAATTCAACCTCGAAGCAGAGCTCGTAAACGATTGCTCAATCCTTATCTATTCAAGCCCCGACCTTAAAAACGGAAAATATTCGCTTTACGTCAACGACGTACAGTTCGGCGGCGCTTCGAGCGGCGGTATGGGCAACCACGGCGGGATGAGACCCGAAGGAAACCCTCCCGCTAAGCCCGAAAACGGCACAAATCCTCCCGTGGGCGAACCTCCCGAAGGAAATAAGCCTCCCGAAAACGGCGGAAATCCTAACGGACAAAATCCCTCCAATGCCGTTCTTTTCGATGTTTTCGAAATCAAGCAGGGAATTAACACCTTCTATTCTGTCGGTGAATATTTCGAAACCGACGAGAGCCTCGAAAACAGCGAAAATGCGAGCTTAAGCGAAAGCGAAGCCTCTTCCGAGGTAAAGAAAAATAACGTCCTGTGGATCGTTTTGGCGGTCGTTGCGGGCGTCCTCGTCGTAGGCTCGGCAATATTTACCATCAAGCTTTCCAAAAATAAAGAAGAGTAAAATAAGAGGTGGCCAAACGGTCACCTCTTTATCTGATTAATGCTGTTGAAAAGCTGCGCTTTTTGTTGTATAATGATATAAAAGAAAAAATTCAAGGAGAAAACCCGTGAAAGACGAATGCCTTATTTGCGGCGCACCGCTGAAATATATCGAAACCGAAATTCAAATGGAATGTGTCGTCTGCCATAAAAAGGAAAACAGCAAAACCGTTTGCCGTAACGGTCATTATGTATGTAACGAATGTCACACCCAAGGCATGGACGTAATCATCGGCGTCTGCCTTGCCGAAAATTCAAAAAATCCTATCGAGATTATCAAAAGGCTTATGGCTTTGCCTTTTTGTCATATGCACGGGCCCGAGCACCACGTTCTTGTTGGCTCGGCGCTTTTGACCGCTTTTAAAAACGCAGGCGGAAATATCGATCTGCCGAAGGCTTTGTCCGAAATGCAAGCGCGCGGAAGGAAGGTTCCGGGCGGTGCGTGCGGATTCTGGGGCGCGTGCGGTGCGGGAATAAGCGCGGGTATGTTCGTCTCTATCGTTACGGGCTCAACTCCGCTTGCGAACGAGGCATGGGGGCTCTCGAACAAAATGACTTCAAACGCGCTGAACGCAATAGGAGAAATCGGCGGCCCGAGATGCTGTAAACGCGATTCCTACCTGTCAATAATAAAGGCGGTTGAATTCGCAGAAGAGCATTTTGGCGTAAAAATGGAGCTTTGCGAGATTAAGTGTAGCCATTACACTTTGAACAATCAATGCATAGGAGCGAGGTGTCCCTTCAGATGAAAAAGAAGATAGCGTTTATCTGCGTGCATAACTCCTGCCGCAGTCAGATTGCAGAAGCGCTCGGCAAATTCAAGCGCGGCGATGAGTTCGAATTCTATTCCGCAGGCACAGAAACCAAGCCGCAAATCAATCAGGACGCCGTTCGGCTTATGAAGCAGCTTTACGGCATTGATATGGAGCAGACCCAGTACAGCAAGACCTTTGATAAAATCCCAATGCCCGATATCGCGATTTCTATGGGCTGTGACGTTGGTTGTCCCTTTATCGGCAGAGCCTTTGATGATAATTGGGGACTGCCCGATCCGACGGGAAAAAGCGATGACGAATTTATTTCTGTCATCAAGGAGATAGAGAATCATATCGCCAATCTGTAAAATCATATAACTGAAGAAACTGCACTTCTCGTAATGAAAATTAATGTTATAATGTTTCTAAAGATTTGGCTATTTACGGAGAATACCAATGAAAAACTATGAAACCGAGGCTCGCACTCGCTGGGGCAATACCGACGCATATCGCGAGAGCGAACAAAAAACAAAGAACTACACAAAAGAAAAATGGGCGGAGGCAAACGATGGCTTAATGGCTATTTTTGTCGAGTTTGCCGCGTGTAAGGATAGCGGCGCGAGCGCCGATTCTGCCGAATCGCAATCTCTTGTCGCAAGGCTTCAATCGCACATTACCGCCAACTACTACACCTGCACCGACGAAATCCTCGCAGGACTTGGCAAGATGTACGTTTCCGACGAACGCTTCAAGAATAACATCGACAAATACGGCGAAGGAACAGCCGAGTTTGCATCGAAAGCGATCGAAGTGTACGGGAAGGGAAGAAATCATGTTTGATTTTAAAGATAAAATAGTCGTCATTACAGGCGGTGCAAGAGGCATCGGAAAATGTATATCCGAGCAGTTTGAGGCATCTGGCGCGACGGTTTGCGTGATCGACCTTCTTCAAAACGACTATTTCGTGGGCGATATCGCCGACAAGCAGGTGCTTGAAGCATTTGCAAGCAAGGTGATTGCCGACTACGGACATATCGATTATCTCATCAACAATGCGGCTCCGAGAATGGTCGGTATAACCAACGGCAGCTACGAGGAATTCGAAAATGCCTTGAAGGTTGGCGTAACCGCGCCGTTTTATCTTGCGAAGCTGTTCGCGCCGTATTTTGCCGAATCGGCAAGCATTGTAAATATCTCCTCCTCACGCGACAGAATGAGTCAGCCCGAAACCGAGAGCTATACCGCCGCCAAAGGCGGAATTTCCGCCCTGACGCACGCGCTTGCAGTCAGCCTTGCAGGTAAGGCTCGTGTGAATTCGATTTCGCCCGGCTGGATAGATAATAACTATACCGTTTATGAGGGCGCAGATGCCGTTCAACAGCCTGTACGCAGGGTCGGAAACCCCAAGGATATCGCCAATATGGTGCTCTATCTTTGCTCTGACGCCGCAGGGTTTATCACGGGTGAGAATATCTGCATCGACGGTGGTATGACTCGTCAGATGATCTACCACGGTGATTGTGGCTGGTCGTTGGATATAAATAAATGAGAAATAAATACCTTAAAAACCTAAACAAAATCGAATTCGTCGTAACTTACGCCTGCACGGGTCGCTGTAAGCATTGCTCCGAGGGCGACCATACCTCTTGCGGAGAGCGAATCGATCCCTTAATTGCCGCGGATGCGGTTAGGAAAATTGCGGCGGAGTATGATATAAAAACCGTGATGGCTTTCGGCGGTGAACCGCTTTTGTATAAGGACGCCGTCTATGAAATTATGAACGCCGCAAAAGCGCTTGATATCCCAAAACGACAGCTCATAACCAACGGTTACTTTTCAAAAAATACCGAGAAGATTTTAGAGGTTTCAAAGCGACTTGCAGAATCGGGCGTGAACGATTTGCTTCTTTCCGTGGATGCATTCCATCAGGAAACCATTCCGCTTGAAGTGGTCAAAATCTTCGTCGCTGAAGCAAAGAAGAACGCTATTCCTATCCGACTTCAGCCTGCGTGGCTGGTCAGCCCGACGGACGATAATCAATACAACCGAAAAACAAGAGAAATCCTTAACAGCTTTGCCGATATGGAAATTCCCGTGGGAGAGGGAAATATCGTTTTCCCCGAGGGAAATGCGCTTAAATATCTTGCTGAGTATTTTACGGAAAAGCTTCCCGAGAACCCGTATATCGAGGACCCGCACGACGTGCGTTGTGTGTCGTTTTCACCCAACGGCGACGTTCTCGGCGGAAATGTCTATCGGTGCGATATTATGGAGATTTTAGCTAAATACAGGGGATAACAATGACAGATAACGAAAACACTTGGGACAAGCTGTTAAACATAAAAACAAGCGGCAGGGATGACACAAACGCAGACCAATACCACCATCCCTACGAGCCAACGCCGTATTCTGTGTTGGAGCGCTTGGCGAATAGCTCTCTTATTCGCAAGGGCGACGTTGTTTTGGACTATGGCTGCGGTAAAGGGCGCGTCTCCTTTTTCCTCTCCTATCAAACGAAAGCCAAAACTATCGGAATTGAATACGACGACCGAATTTATGCACGCGCTGTCGAAAATCTTAAAACTGCAAGAGCAAAGTCGGATTTCATAGCCATGCGCGCAGAAGAATTCGAGGTCCCGCCCGAGGTAAATAGGTGCTATTTCTTCAACCCCTTTTCTATCGAGATTCTTCGCTCGGTTATGGCAAGAATTATCGAATCTTATTATACCGCCCCAAGGGAAATCTTTTTGTTTTTCTATTACCCCTCGGACGAGTATATGTGCTATCTTACCACGATTGATGTGCTGGAGTTTTACGACGAAATAGACTGCGTCGACCTGTTTGACGGCAATAACTCCCGCGAACGAATTATGATTTTCCGCTTGCCGTCTATGGAGTAAAAATTATGATTAAACAACTAATGCACGACCCGATATTTCTTGCGG
>JAZRGS010000107.1:0-1704 GCA_045644305.1 Eubacteriales bacterium
CAGATTTTACCTATTTAGATTAACACAAACCTTAAATTGTGTCAAGATTTTAAGCTATTGCTATTATTGAACAAATTTATTAAAAGCTTTTGAAAAAGAGCGCGAGAAAAGACTTTTTCAAAAGTTTTTTCTCGCACTGTCCTTTTTTTATCCTTAAATCAACCTACGCAGTTTCGATAGAAGCCGCCTTTTTCAAATTAAGCTCCTCGACCGACATTTCGCGCATCTTGTATTTGAGGATCTTGCCTGCCGCGTTCATCGGGAATTCGCTTACGAACTTAACGTATTTGGGCGTCTTGTGCTTCGCCATGTGCTCCTTGACGTAGGTCTTAATTTCGTCCTCGGTAATGGTTTCGCCCTCCTTGGGCACTATCCAAGCCATAATTTCCTCGCCGTACTGAACGTCGGGAACGCCGATGACCTGAACGTCCTTTACCTTTTCGTGGGTATAGATAAAGTCCTCGATCTCCTTGGGGTAAATGTTTTCGCCGCCGCGGATGATCATATCCTTTATTCTGCCGGTAATCTTGAAATAGCCCTCGTCGGTCTTTCTCGCAAGGTCACCCGTGTGGAGCCAGCCGTTTTCGTCGATAGCAAGCGCGGTCGCCTGAGGCATCTTGTAGTAGCCCTTCATGATGTTATAGCCGCGTGCAACGAATTCGCCGTCAACGTTGTTGGGAAGCTCCTCGCCCGTTTCGGGGTCGACAATCTTACATTCAACGCCGAACATCGCGCCGCCGACGGTGTTAACACGCGCCTCGAGGCTGTCGGTGGTAAGACTCATCGTGCATCCGGGCGAAGCCTCGGTCTGACCGTAAACGATGGTGATCTCCTTCATGTTCATCTTGTCGACAACGTCCTGCATTACCTTTACGGGACAAGGCGAGCCTGCCATAATACCGGTACGCATATACGAAAAATCGGTATCCTTGAACTTTTCGTTTTCGAGCAACGCGATAAACATTGTCGGAACACCGTGGAAGCAGGTAATCTTTTCCTTGTTGATGCAGTCGAGCGCACGCTTCGGCGAGAAATAGGAAAGGGGCGACATCGTTACACCGTGAGTCATCGATGCGGTCATCGCAAGCACCATACCGAAGCAGTGGAACATCGGCACCTGAATCATCATACGGTCGGCGGACGAAAGGTCCATACCGTCGCCGATGTTCTTGCCGTTGTTAACAACGTTGTAGTGGGTCAGCATAACACCCTTGGGGAAGCCCGTTGTGCCCGAGGTGTACTGCATATTGCAAACGTCGTGCTTGCTTATAAGCGATGCGCGGCGGTAAACCTCTTCGATAGGGGTGTTTTCGGCATATTCAAGCGCCGATTCCCAAGTAAGACAGCCCTTTTGCTCGCTCTGCAGCGTAATTACGTTGCGGAGGAAGGGAAGACGCTTTGTGTAAAGCGGCTTGCCTGCGATATGGTCGTTCAATTCGGGACAAAGCTCGTGAATTATCGCGTTGTAATCGCTGTCCTTATATCCGTCGCACATAATAAGCGTGTGCGTGTCGGACTGACGGAGCAGATATTCGATTTCGTAAATTTTATAAGCGGTGTTTGCGGTAACCAAAACCGCGCCGATCTTTGTGGTCGCCCAGAAAGCGATATACCATTGCGGCAGATTCGTCGACCAAACGGCAACGTGGTCGCCCCTCTTAACGCCGAGCGATATCAAAGCGCGAGCGAATCTGTCAACGTCAT
>JAZRGS010000108.1:0-4095 GCA_045644305.1 Eubacteriales bacterium
CGACCAAATCACCGGTAACGGAGTTTTCAAATACTCCAACGGTGACATCTACGAGGGAGGCTTCCTCAACTCGCAGAAGCACGGTCAGGGCAAATTCACATACGCAAACGGCAACTCTTACGTTGGCAGCTTCGAAAATGACGTAAGAAGCGGCAAAGGCGTCTTCAAATGGTCGTCGGGCGCTTCGTACGACGGCGAGTTTGCTAACGACCTTAAGCACGGCTACGGCAAAATGATTTACGAAAGCGGTGACCGTTACGAGGGTTATTTTAAAAACGACATGCGCGACGGCGAAAAGGGCGTTTACGTTTGGAGCAATTCCGAAAAGTACAACGGCACCTTCAGAAATAACCTTATGGACACACGCTTGGTAGACGCGGACGGAAAGTTTTTGGTTGACGAATTCGGTCAATACGTTCACGGCGAAGAAGCGATTTACACCTTTACAACAGGCAGAACCTACCGCGGATATTTTGAAAACGGTCAGGCTGTCGGAATTAACATTTCAACAGGAGATTAACATGGCAGAATTCATTTTTTCGGCTTTTTCGGATGAAATCGACTCGTGCTTTGACAAGCAGATCGAAGCCGTCAAGGAATTAAACATTCCTCTTATCGAGCTTCGCGGTGTAAACGGCAAAAGCTTTATCGAGCTTACCAATGACGAGGTTTACGAGGTCAAAGCCAAGCTTGATGCAAACAACATCGGACTTTCGGCACTCGGTACTCCTATTGGCAAAATGAACGTTGACGGCGATTTTGAAGCCCACAAGGCGCTTTTATCCCGCATCATGGACATCGGCGATATCCTTGGCTGTAAGGTGCTTAGAATGTTCAGCTTCTACCCCGCAGAGGGTATGACTGACGAGGAATTCACCGAAATCGCATTCAAATATGTAGGCGAATTGCTTGATATGGCCGACGCACGCAGATTTATCCTTTGCCACGAAAACGAAAAGGACATTTTCGGCTATTCTCCCGAGCGCGAATTGCAGCTTATGGAGCATTTCGGCGGCAGACTTAAGGCGGTTTTAGACCCCGGAAACTTTGCATTTTGCTTTGAGGACGCTTCGAAGGGTTATCCCCTTTTGAAGGATTACATTCACTATTTCCACATCAAGGATGCCGACGAAACCGGCGCTATTGTACCTCCCGGCAAGGGTATTGCAGGTCTTTTAGACATTTTAAAGGCTGTTAATGCCGATCGCGAAGGAAAGGTAGTTCTTACTATGGAGCCTCATTTGATGAACTTCACCGGTCTTTCTTCGCTTTCCAAGCTCGACGATATACACCACGTATATTCTTTCGAAACCCCGTTTGAAGCATTTAAGGTTGCTACCGACGCGGTTAGAGAAATGGTCAGCAAGCTTTGAGCATATTAAAAAATGTCGGAGCGTTCTTTGAGCGCTCCGCAATGAGCAGGCGCGCCTCGCTTTTACTTTGCTTTATTGCAGGGGCGGCAGGCGCGCTTCCTTATTTTGTTAAGGAGCTGTTCATTTTAACTTTTATTTCGTTATTCGCAATTTTTTACATAGCTATATTACAAAAAAGAGAACGCAAATCAGCATTTGCCCCATTTTTCTGGTACTTTTTGGGTCTATACATTCCGCTTTACAGCTTTCTTTCGGAAATGTACCCGTTTGACCGATTTGGTTTTACAGAATCTCAGGCAACCTTTGTTTTGATTTGCGCTTGCTTGGGTATTCCCTTATTGCACGCGACTGTACAGGCTACCGTAATGCTTTTATCAAAAGCGTTTGACCATCAGCGCTTCGACGCTTTCGGATATGCATCGCTTTGGGTTATTGCCGAATGGCTTTTATCGTTAGGCTTTATGGCTTTTCCTTGGGGTGGTATCGCGGTTTCTATGACAGGGTTTCTCCCCTATTTGCAAACCGCATCGCTTTTCGGCAAGTACTTTATAACCTTTATAACTGCGCTTGCATGCTATTACTTCGCAAAATCTATTATCGACAAAAAGCTTAAGCTTTCTGTTATTGCTTCGTCATTGATCGTCGTAAATGTACTTGCGGGTTGCATAATTTGGGCTATACCTCCCAAAAATCCCGAACCCGTTAAGGTAGCATTGATTCAGGGCAACGTGCTTTCGAACGAAAAATGGGCGGATGAAAACCAAAGCACTATATTCCAAAGATATATAAGCATGGCTAAGGAAGCGGCAGAAAATAACGTTGACGTCGTCTTGCTCCCCGAAAGCGCCATTCCCACTTATTTCGTCCCGAATGGAGCGCTTCATAAGGTTTTTGCAGATATTGCAAGGCAATACAACGTTACGATAGTTTCGGGTGTGCAGTATTTCGACTTTGAAAACAACGAATATTTCAACGCTGTTATTTCTGTTTACCCCGACGGAAGCCTTTCCGACCACTACGGCAAGCGTCATTTGGTTCCGTTCGGCGAGTTCGTCCCGTTTGCCGACACGATTGGCGAAATACTTCCGTTCGTAAAGGAGTTTAACGAAAGCTCAAACAGCTTTACCGAAGGAACGAAGGCGGTTATTTTCGAAAGCGAAAAAGCAAATATTTCACCTTTGGTATGCTTTGATTCTATATTTACAAGATACTCACGCGAAGCCGCAACAGAGGGCGCCGAGCTTATTGCAATCGTCACAAACGACAGTTGGTTCAACGACAGCGTAGGCGTAACCACTCATTTGCGTCATGCTCAAATACGCGCTATCGAAAACAAGAAAAGTGTAATAAGAGCCGCCAACACAGGAATATCAGCATCGATCACCCAACGCGGTCAAATTTTAACAAGCACCGAACCGCTTGTTCAAGACATTGAATATACAGAAGTTTACACCAACCAGCAAAAAACGTTATATACCTTAATCGGGGACATAATAGTTTATTTATCCTTTATAACTTTAATTTCGTTAATTATTTCACAATTTTTTAAACGCAAGGAGCATTAAAATGGAAATCATCAAACTTCACGACAGAGAAATCTATGACGGCGCGCTTGACGTAACGCTCGAGCTTATGATTCACAGAGTTTCTCCCGAGCTTACAAAGGGCAGACGTCCTGCTATGATCGTTTTCCCCGGTGGCGGTTATCAGTTCACCTCAGACAGAGAGGCAGAACCGATCGCAAGCGCTTATTTTGCAGAGGGATATAACACCTTCACCTTGCGTTACATCACAGGAGACAAGGCAAAGGTAGCCAATCCCCTGCTCGATGCCGCAGCGGCAATCGCACACGTTCGTTCGAATGCCGAAAAGTATGCTATCGACCCCAACAGAATTGCGGTAATCGGTTTTTCTGCGGGTGGTCACCTCTCCGGCTTTATCGCTACTCAATGGCATTCTAAGTTTATTGCAGACAAGCTTGGCATCGACAACGAGCTTTGTAAGCCCAATGCGGCTATTTTGAGCTATCCCGTTGTTACCCAGAACGTTCCGACCCACGAGGGCTCCTTTAATTACCTTATGGGATTTGAACGCAACGACGAGCTTAACCACATCGCGAACCTCGACGAAAACGTCGACGAGCGCACCTGCCCCTGCTTTATTTGGCACACCGCAGAGGACGACGCAGTTCCGGTCGCAAACTCGCTTGCGTTCGCAAGAGCATTGACCGACAAGAGAATTAATTGTGAGCTTCATATTTTCCCGATGGGCAGACACGGTCTTTCGCGCGCAACCGCTGAAACCGCACCCGATTGGGGCACCAAGGAATACACCATCCCCTATGTCGCAAGATGGATGAATTGGTCGATCAAATGGCTCGCGCAGGTCTTTTACGACGGTCAGACCAGAATGAACATTAACGAATAAACATTAACCCCAAGCCTTAATCCGCTTGGGGTTATTTTTTATGATAAGATTGGATTTGAAGGGCATAATAATCCCAAAAGGAGTATTTATGATCGGTTTTCTTTGCGGATTGTTTATCGGTGGTATTACCGGCGTGTTCTTTATGTGCCTAATGCAAATAAGGCAAAATTAAAAGAGGCTGCAAAACAGCCTCTTTTATAATTGAAATAACGTATTTTTCGAGGACGTGCGCCTCGAAAAATGCTCCTATGAGCTTCGCGAGTTCGGACATTTATGCACAAACTCGGCGCGAGCG
>JAZRGS010000109.1:0-2978 GCA_045644305.1 Eubacteriales bacterium
GAATGCGTTACAAATCAAAAGCCCGATTATCGGGACGTATCCGCCGAGTGCGATCAAAAACCCGCCCCATATATAAAGTCTTCCCTTCTTTAATACCGACAAAAGCGTCACGAAGGCGCAGACTATAAGCGCAAGGATTGCCGTTACGGGGAGGGCAAATCGGTAAAACCAAGCGCCGCCGACTTGAAAATTGATAAACCACAAATAGATTGCGGCACAAGCGAAATTGACGGGTGTGAAGATTATCGGATTCGCTCGTTTAAACCAAAGCGGAAGCGCGAAAACGATATAACCCAAAAGGATTGCGCCTGCGGCATAGCCGAACCAGTTGATTTTTCCGTCGGTATTGAAATCCGAAATAAAGCTTACGAAAAGCGGGATGAAAAAGAGAATAAGAAGTGCGCCGTTAAACTCCTTTGAGTTTGCCTTGGGCTTGGGGGTGCGGCCCTTGGGATAGCTCGGCTCAGCGACTTGACGGGGGATATCGGGATGATAAACCGCCGTTCCGCAAAGCGGGCAGAGTTCTTCGGTATCGCAAAGCTTGACACCGCATTTTACACAGTACACGATTATTCCTCCTTTCGTGAGCTTTTATTGCTTTCGACCTCGACCCGAACGCCCATTCCCTGAAGGATTTTGAAGATATGGCGTTCAAGCTCGGGCTCGACGGTGTTTCTGACTACATTTACGTACATGGTGCCGTTATAGGAAATTATACCGCAATTATAGGGCGACGCCGCCTTTGCGCCGAGGATAAAATCGACGCGCGTGATATATTTCCGCATAGCTTCGGGGAAGCTTGCATTACCCAAATTCGAAACGTCGAGGCAGGACGTTTTGATGCCGACCGTATCGAAAACCGCCTTCATAACAAGGTTTTTAAGCGGTAAGGGAATCAGGCGGACGGCGGGGTTGAGCTCGTCGTTTACGTTGGTGGCGATAACGCGGCTCATATGCTTTTGTGTGAATTCGGCACCCATTTTATGCTTGATAACCGAGCAGATTTCTTGGAAATCGTATTCGCCCAAGCGCGGATCGAGCTCGGGCAGAGTATACATCGCGAAATTTCTGAGCGTTTTGCTCGGGAATAAATTCCGAAGATTTATCGGGATGAGAATTTTTATTAATTTACGCTTCTTTTCGTTCGGGATTTTTTCCTTTTGAAGCTCGAGAAGCGCCTGCATAATAACCGCGCTCATAAACACGGTAAGGGTCGCGCCGTAATTAAGCGCAAGCTCGCGGAGCTGCTCGACCTCCAATTTGAAGCAGGTGAGGTTCAAAAAGCCGTTTTCCTCGATTTCGCCCGAAAGCTGCCAAGAGCTTGTTTCCTTGCGGCTTATCGGCACCCTGCCTGCGTGCTTCGGAAAGGAATCCTCCAATTCGTCGGGGTGCGGTTGCTCTCTTCTGTCGAGCACACCCATTTCGCAAGGGATGGAAATATTATATTTTTGCTCTAAATATTCGGCGGTGAGGCTTTTTAAGAAAATCAAGGCGCCCGTGCCGTCCGTGAGCGAATGGAAATATTCAACCGCGATTCGATTTTTATACGCGATAACGCGGAATGCGCATTTGCGGAGCTCGCGCTTGTCCATAAAGGAAAGAGGAAAGCTTTTTTCCTCGGTAAGCTCGGGGGAAAGCTCTATTTGCTCGAGATAGTACCAAAAAGCGCCCTTACGCAATCTTGCGGCGATAGTCGGGAAGCGCTTTACCGTTACGTCGAGCGCGCTTTTCAAAACAGTCTTATCGACCTCTTCGCATAGGGTCACCGACTGACGGAACAGGCTTGACCAATTCCTGCGGCGAGCGGCGGGATAGATTTTAGCCGCGTTGTCGAGACGTACCCAACGAAGCTGTTTTTTTGTCTTTTCCGACATCGCGTCTTCCCTGCCTTTCAAGCGAATATAATAGTGTGATGATTATAGCACGCGGCTATTTTTTTGTCAATCGATATAATTTAACGCATTTTTGTTTACTTTAGGGAAAATATATGTTACAATACTGTGAACATAAATAATCGGAGAATGATTTATGAAAGAATTTTTCGAATATTTCTTCGGCAAGGGCGACACCGAGGAATTTACCGCTTTTTCGCTTGCCCATTTAATCCCGATACTTATTGGCATCGCGCTTATTTTGTTGGTTTACCGCTTAAAGGATAAAATAGCGAAAAGCTCTGCCGAAACGGCGATTCGTTATATCCTCGCGTTCTCGCTTATCGTTTCGGAAATGTCTTATTTCTGGCGACTCGTCGGCGTTCCCTCGCTCGGGGCTAATCCCATCGACCATTTGCCGATAACGGTTTGCGGTTGGGCGGCGATTTTTTGCAGCTATATGCTTGTCGGCAAGTCGCAAAGCCTTTTTGATATCTCCTATTTTTGGATTTTCTCGGGCACGATTTTCGCGCTGTTCACCCCGACGGTCATTACCTTTACGGGTCCGACGCGTTTCCGCTTTTATCAGTTCTGGATTCAGCACATCTTCGTTTACGTCGCTGTATTTTACATGATTTTCGTACATAAGATGCGACCGACATTTAAATCGGCTGTGAAGTCCTATTCCTGCTTATTGGTCTTGGCGACCATCGCATTCTTCGCGAACCGCATTTTAGGCCCCGGCGCGAATTATTTATTCATGGCAAAGCCCGAGGACACCCCCTCGATTCTCGACATACTTCCCCCGAACTTCGTTTTAAGGCTTTTGGTAATGTTTGCGGTCATCACGCTTATGTACTTCCTTGCTTATCTGCCGTGGCTGATTAAGGACAAAAAAGCCGAAAAAGCGAGCAAAATCGAGACAGCATAAATGAAAAAGCTTTTAATTTTACTTCCTTTATTCACACTTCTTTGCGCCTGCGCGCCGATTTCGGATATCGACGAAAGCGGAGAAAGCGCTCTTATCGAACAAAGCGATGAATCGAGTACGCTAACGAGCGAGGCATCGGGCGGGGTAAACGAACCGAGCGGTGATTCAAGTGTTGA
>JAZRGS010000110.1:0-3725 GCA_045644305.1 Eubacteriales bacterium
ACCGCAACAATCATATAGAGCCTTCGATGTACATTCGTCACAGCGTAAACAAGGGCTTGCGAGACATGAACGGTAACGGCGTTGTAACCGGACTTACCGAGGTTTCCAAAATCAAGGCTAAAGACGTTGACGAAAACGGCTCGGCTATCCCTTGCCACGGTCAGCTTTGCTACCGCGGTGTCGACGTGCGTGATTTGGTCGAGGGATTTCAATCGGACAATAGATTCGGATTTGAGGAAACCGTTTATCTGCTTTTGTTTTCCGAGCTTCCCAACAAGGAGCAGCTTGACAGATTCACCAAGGAATTGACGAAGTACCGCACGCTTCCGAAATCCTTTGTGCGCGATATGATTCTTAAAGCACCCGGCAAGGATATGATGAATATCCTTTCGCGTTGCGTGCTCGCGCTTTATGCTTACGATGACAACCCCGATGATTTATCGATACCCAACGTTTTAAGGCAAAGCATGCAGCTTATCGCAATGTTCCCTCTTTTGGCCGTATACGGATATCAATCGTACAGGCATTACCACCGCAACAAGAGCCTGCACATAAGACTTCCCAAGCCGCAATTTTCTACGGCGGAAAACCTTTTACACATTTTGCGCAAGGACGGCACTTTTACCGATCTTGAAGCGAAAATACTCGACCTTGCAATGGTGCTTCACGCCGAGCACGGCGGCGGTAACAACTCCACCTTTACGACACACGTCGTAACCTCGTCCGGTACCGACACCTATTCGTCGGTTGCGGCGGCATTGGGCTCGCTCAAGGGTCCGAGACACGGCGGTGCGAACATTAAAGTCGTTAAGATGTTCGAGGATATGAAAAAAAGCATCAACGTCAAGAAGGTAGGTGAGGTCGAGGATTACCTCAAGCGCCTACTCGACAAGCAGGCTTTCGACAATGCAGGTCTTATTTACGGTATGGGACACGCGGTATATTCGCTGTCAGACCCCCGTTCCGACATTCTTAAGGAATGTGCAAAGGCACTTTCGAAGGAAAAGGGACGCGAAGAGGAATACGCGCTTTATGAAACGGTTGCAAGGCTTGCGCCCGAGCTTATTGCCGAAAAGCGCAAGATGTACAAGGGTGTAAGTGCGAACGTAGACTTTTATTCGGGCTTGATTTACAAAATGCTCAATCTCCCGAACGAGCTTTATACCCCCATTTTCGCCGTATCGAGAATCGCAGGATGGTCGGCACACCGCATAGAAGAAATTCAGAACGCGGGCAAGATCATACGTCCCGCATACATCAGCGTGATCGATGACAGAGATTATATTCCTTTGAACGAACGATAATTTTGTATTCGCTCAATTAAAACGACGCGAGGATTTATCATGAACATCATACACATGAAATACGCAGTTGAGGTTGCAAGGCTTGGCTCGATAAACAAGGCGAGCGAAAGCCTTAATATGGCACAGCCTAATATCAGCCGTGCGATCAAAGACCTTGAGGCTGACGTCGGAATTACGATTTTCGACCGCTCCGCGAAGGGCATGAACCTCACCCCCGAGGGAACCGACTTTATTGCACGCGCGCAGAGTATTTTGAGTCAGATTACCGACCTCGAGCATATCTACCGCGCGGGAACGCCAAACAAGCAAAAATTTTCGATATCTGCTCCGCGCGCAGGTTACATCGCCGAAGCGTTCGCCGAATTTTCGAAATGTATTGATGCTCAAAAGGCTGAAATCGTGCTTGATGAAACAGGCACCTACAATACGCTCAAAAAGATAATAACCTCGGAATGCAAGCTCGGAATCATCCGATACGAGTCTGCCGCTGATTCCTATTTCAAGGAAACGCTTGAAAAGAACGGGCTTGATTATAGGATGATATCGGATTTTCAATACACCGTTATTGCAAGCAAAAACGGGCCTTTGGCTGAAAAGGAATACGTTTCGAGGGAAGAGCTTAAGCATTTGGTTCAGGTCACCCACAATTCGCCCTACGAAGCGCACCTCACCGCAAGCGACGCGCCTCCCAAGGAGGAAACCAGAAAATGCGCCGACAAGATTGTGTTCGTGCTTGATACTGCGGCTCAGCTTGAATTGCTTGCCGAAAACGTCAACAGCTTTATGTGGGTATCGCCCGCTCCCCAAACTCTGCTCGACAGATTCGGGCTTATTCAGCTAAAAAACGCAGATAAAGCCAAAACCTACATGGACGTTTTGATTTACCGCAAAAATTACAAATTCAGCGAGCTCGACAAGCGCTTTATCGAGGCTCTTGAGACAGCAAAAGCAGCATTAAAATAATACAAAAAATTCACCGCTCAAGCGTCGGCTTCGGGCGGTGTTTTCTTTTGAATCTGCCGAAAAGGCAAAAAGCCACCGAAAAAGGTGGAATTTCAATTTTCAAAAAAGCCGAAAAGGCTTGTATTCATCAATGTTTTAGCTATCGTTACAAGCTATATCAATACACATAATATCGATATACAAAATTCATAATTCCCAAACCGTGATTTTTTTGATAGAATAATGTCGATAAACTGCGGAGTTATGCGAAGTTTTAGCTTTTCGGATTCCGTAGTTTAACCACGAAATCTAAGAAAGCGAGGGCAAAGCGTGAAACAGACACCTGTTATGAGGTCCACACTCGGCAGGCTTCCCGCATATTTGCAATACCTTAAGGGGCTTGATCCTAAGGAAAACGAAAACGTATCGGCTACCGTTATTGCAAAGGCGCTGGGACTTGGCGACGTTCAGGTTCGAAAGGATCTTAACGCCGTAAGCGGAGCGGGCAGACCGAAGCTCGGATATCTCACCGCCGACCTTATCAAAAGGCTCGAAGAGGTACTCGGACACAATTCCTGTAAAAGTGCGATTATAATAGGCGCAGGCAGATTGGGAAACGCTCTGCTCGGTTACAACGGCTTTGCCGAATACGGCTTGAAGGTTTCGGCGGCGTTTGATTCCGCACCCGACAAGGTCGGAGCGACTATCGGAGGCAAAGAGGTTTATCCCCTCTCGAGCCTTGAGGATTACTGTCACCGCGAGCAGGTTAAGATCGCTGTTATTACGGTACCTGCCGAAGCGGCGCAGGAAATTTGCGACAGGCTCGTTAATTGCGGCATAGATGCGATTTTGAATTTCGCACCCTGCTCGTTAACCGTTCCCGAAAACGTCATCCTTCAAAATGAAAACCTTGCGCTTTCTCTTGCACATCTCAAGCATCAATTAGAAAACAAATAATTAAAATATACAAATCAAAGGAGTATTCACCGTGAAAGTTACCATTTGCATCGGAAGTTCTTGTCATCTTAAAGGCTCGCGTCAGGTCGTAGAGTCGCTTCAAAAGCTTGTTGCCGAAAACAAATTGGAGGATAAGGTCGAGCTTAGCGGCACCTTCTGCATCGGAAAATGCCAGCAGGGTGTTTGCGTTAACGTCGACGAAGAGTTTTTCTCGGTAAGCCCCGAAACCGTAAACGAGTTTTTCAACAAAGAAATCCTCGCAAAGGCATAATTCCCTAACGTAAAGGAGGGTATTAAGTTGCCTAACTGTCTTACTTTAAAGAAATCCAACTGTAAAAACTGCTACAAGTGAAGTCGGAGGCCAAGCGGTCTTAGGAAGACAATACACCAGTTCAACTCCTTGGCTCACAGAACGACATGGCTACGATCCGACTTGGCATAATTCCCTAACGTAAAGGAGGGTATTAAGTTGCCTAACTGTCTTACTTTAAAGAAATCCAACTGTAAAAACTGCTACAAGTG
>JAZRGS010000111.1:0-6575 GCA_045644305.1 Eubacteriales bacterium
TAAGACCGCTTGGCCTCCGACTTATTCAAGGATTTGGAAGCAAAGATCAGCGCGCTTTACGGATACCAAGATAATCTCACCAACAACTACGACGAAAAGGACGAAGGCGATCTGAATACAGACGAATCCAACGAATCTCCCGACGTCTCTTCCGATTCGTCCGATATTTCTAACAACTCCTCCGAAAGCACCTTCATTCCCGAAGAAAGCACTTCGTCCGTAGTCCCCGACGATTCGAGTGATCCCTCGAACGATACCTCAAGCACGCCGCCCACACAAGAAAATCCCGAAATTGCAGGTTCTATTCTTATCGTGGGAACACGCGCTTTAGAAATCTATTACGGAAGTGAGGCGCGCGCAGAGCAATATGCTAACGTTTTGAACGATTTTGCATTAACCCTTGATCCTTCCGTTAACGTATATTCGATGGTTATTCCCAAAGCAAGCGCTTACTATCTTGAATTTGCAAAAGGCTACGAAAACCTCATTTTCAGAAACAAACGCGATATTGATAAGATTTCCGAAACGCTCAACGACCGAGTAATCGACGTCAACATCTATAACACGTTAGGTAATCACGCAAACGAAGATATTTATTTCAGAACCGACCATCACTGGACACCGCTCGGCGCATATTACGCGTCGCAGCTCTTCTGCGAAAAAGCAGGCGTCGGATTTGACGATATCTCCAAGTTTACCGAGGACAGACGCGAAGGCTACCTCGGAACGATGTACAAATATTCCAACAATAGCCCTATTTTAAAGGACAATCCCGAAGATTTTGTCGCATATTATCCCGATGCGTCCTATGAAGTCACATATTTCAGCGCAGCTGACCTCAAGTCCTCTGCAAGAAGCCACGATGGCGGTTTCTTCTGGGACATCAGCGATAAACAAAAGAGCAGCTGGTATTCGACCTATTTAAGGGGCGACAGCTATTCCGTCAAGGCGATTTCCAACGAATGTAAAAACGGAAGAAAGCTTTTGATCGTCAAGGATAGCTACGGCAATGCCCTTGCACCCTATATGCTTCAGGGCTTTGAAGAAATATATATTATAGACGCGCGTATGTACGAACGTACTCTTAGCGATACTATCGAAGAATTCGGCATCACCGACGTTTTGTTTGCAGAGTGCACCTTCTCTGCAGTCGGAGGAAGCTATATTGAACAATTAAAGGAGCTTTGCAAATAAATGAAAAGATTCTTATTTATCCTTCTCACACTTCTTTTAAGCTTTGTTTTCATCGCCTGCGACTTTTCCGGCGAAGGCGTTGATAATTCCACTAACGATAGCTCGACCAAAACCGAATCATCCTCTACCGAAAGCTCTGAAATCATCATGGGCGAATCCTCTGTCATCACCGAAAGCTCGAATCCCGAAGATGATATCGTTTCGGTTGAATTTGAAGTTCCCGTCACATTAGTCGGCGAAGACACTCTCAATAAAGTAAATTTCGCTGTCGATTCCGGCTTCAACAAAACCGTCAAGGTTACTGTTGAAGGAAAAAGATCGATTGTAGAAGCGTTAACCGCTCAGGAATTGATCGCATCGGTAGACCTTTCGGGCGTTATGGAAAGCGGCGATATAGAATTCCTCGTAGCATACTCGGTTCCCGAATCGGTAACGCTTAAGGACACCTCCGATGACTTCATAACCGTTAAGATCAAGAAAAAGTCTGCTGACATTACCCCTCCCGTTGACGGCACCGCATACATCAAGGGCGGCATTATCGTTAGCGGTAACAGAGGTATGGAGCAGTTCGGCGGCAGCGCAGCAGGCGGTCAGAAAACAGCTGAAAAGCTCAATCAGTTCAAGGAAGCGGTTGGAGAAGGTGTTAACGTTTACATTCTCCCCTGTCCGACAGCCGGCGCGTTCTATGCTCCCGAAAAGTATCCCAACTCCATCAAAAATACTCAGAACTGTTTTAACGGCATCAGAGATAACCTTATCGGTGTTCGTTTTGTAGATACCTTGAGCGCATTGAGCACTCATACCGACGAATACATATACCTCAGAACCGACTTCCACTGGAGCGGCTTAGGCGCATATTATGCAGCACAAGAGCTTGCAAACGTTGCAGGAACTCCCTTCGACGATCTCAGCACCTATACCGAAAACAGCGTCACCGGCTTCAAGGGCAGCTTGTGTAATTATGCACCCGAGCTCGCAAATGATCCCGACACAATTCACTGGTGGGTTCCCTCCCGTCAGCACACCGTAACCTATTACAGCGTAACAAACTTCACCAATCCCAAAACCGGCATGTCCCTTTTCTCTTCGAGCAAGGGTTATACCAAATTCATCCACGGCGACGCATATACAACTCATATCCAGTCTGACGTCGGCAACGGCAGAAAGCTTCTTATCTTCAAGGACAGCTACGGCAACGCACTTGCACCCTACGTTTTGTCCTCCTTCGAAGAGGTTTATATCGCCGACTACCGCGAATTCAAGCTTAACGCAAAAACCTTCATCGAAGAGCACGGAATCACCGACGTTTGCTTTGCTATGACCGCTTTCGCCGTAAACGGCAGCAAGCGCGATTACATCACCAAACTTTTAAATTATTAAGGAGTAGTTATGTCCAAAACAGCATATCCTTTCGACCTTGACGCACTTACCGACCACAGGAAAAGAACACGTCGTGAATTGCTTAACGACGGAAGCAAACGCATCAAAAAGAAAATCGCTGTATTGGGTGGCTCTACAACAAACGATTTCATAAAAACACTCGAGATATTCCTTCTTTCCGAGGGTATCGAGCCCGAATTTTACGAATCGGAATACAACAGATTCTGGCAAGATGCGATGTTTGATAATCAAGAGCTTCTTGAGTTCAAGCCCGACATCATATATATTCATACAAGCTATCGCAACATCGCGGCGTTTTTACCCGAAACCGAGGATTCTCATCAGGATGTAAATCAAAAACTCGACGAACGCTATTTCTACTATGAAAAAATGTGGAAAAAGCTTTCGAGCGATTTTAACTGCCCGATAATTCAGAACAACTTTGAGCTCCCTCCCTACCGCATATTTGGCAACAGAGATGCTTACGATATTCACGGTGCGGTGAATTTCATCTCGAAGTTAAATATAATGTTTGCCGATTATGCAAGCTCAAATCAAGGCTTTTACCTTTGCGATTTGAATTACGTTGCTTCCTGCTTCGGACTCGATAAGTGGCACGATGATCAGGCTTGGTATATGTACAAATATGCCTGCTCGTTAAACGCCGTTCCTTACGTTGCGTTTAATCTATCCCACATCATCAAATCTATTTTCGGCAAAAACAAAAAGGTATTGGCATTAGATCTTGATAATACACTTTGGGGCGGTGTTGTCGGTGACGACGGTGTCGAAGGTATCGAAATCGGCGAAGAAACCGCCACCGCCGAATGCTTCAAGGCATTCCAAAGCTATGTTAAAAAGCAAAAGAGCATCGGTATAATGCTTACCGTTGCATCTAAGAACGACCACGAAAATGCAATCGCAGGCTTAAATCATCCCGATGGTGTCTTGCGTCCCGATGACTTTATAGTTATTAAAGCCAACTGGGAAACCAAGGACAGAAACCTCGTAGCGACTGCATCCGAAATGGATTTGGGTATAGATTCGTTCGTGTTTGCAGACGATAACCCCACCGAACGCGCGTTGGTAGAACGCAGTATAAACGGAATTGCGATTCCTGTTATGGACAACCCCTCCGATTATATTCGCACTATCGACAGAAACGGTTATTTCGAGGTAACCAATTTTTCCGCAGACGATCTTAAGCGAAACGATATGTATAAAGCAAACGTCAAGCGTGCAGAGCTTTCGAACGAATTTGCTGATTATACAGAATATCTATTAAGCCTCGACATGAAGGGTGAAATCAAAGCATTCTCTCCCGTTTATATGTCGAGAATCACCCAGCTCACAAACAAATCGAACCAATTCAATCTTACTACAAAAAGATATACTCAGCCTGAAATCGAATCGGTCGCTTCCGACGGAAAGCACATAACTTTGTACGGAAAACTTGCCGACACTTTCGGTGACAATGGCGTTGTATCGGTTGTAATCGGTGAAACCAAAGGCAATATTTGCGATATTGAATTATGGCTTATGAGCTGCCGCGTTTTAAAGAAAAACATGGAATACGCTATGCTCGACACTCTTGTTGAAGAATGTAAAAAGCAAGGCATAGACACCATTATCGGTCACTATTACCCTACCGCCAAGAACAAAATGGTCCAAAATCTTTTTGCAGACTTCGGTTTTAAAAAAACGCTTGAAGAATCTGACGGCACAACCGAATGGATGCTTGATTTGAACGGATATATTAACAAAAATAACGTAATTAAAGTAAATTCGGAGGATTAAAATGACAGCAAACATCAACGAAAGACTTAACGAAGTATTCCAAAACGTGTTTGACGACGATGATATCACCGTTGACAGAGAAACAACCGCAGACGATATTGAAGATTGGGATAGCCTTGAGCACATCAGACTTATCGCAGCGGTTGAACGCGAATTTGGCGTTAAATTCACTATGAAAGAAGTCAGCGCTATGAAGAACGTTGGCGAAATGATGGATATCATCGCCGAAAGAGCATAATTAAATATAAAAAAGAAGTTATGATGCAATTCATAACTTCTTTTCACTTGAAAACAAAATACCTTTATTCAATAAAAAGCATTACAAAACCCCATATCGAGCAGTAAACGCTCAATATGGGGTATTTTTTAGTTTGCAGCAGCGGCTTTCTTAGCCTTGCTTTCTGCCTTCATACGAAGCTCTTTATTAAGAATACGCTTACGAATTCTAATCGATTTAGGAGTTACTTCGATCAATTCATCTTCAGCAATAAACTCAATTGCTTCCTCAAGCGACATAATGATAGGCGGTGTAAGAATAAGCTTTTCGTCAGCACCTGCAGATCGAATTGCGGTAAGCTGCTTCTTCTTGCAGGGATTGATCGCCATATCCTCACCCTTGGGGTTGACACCGACAACCATGCCCTCATAAACGTTCATACCGGGTCCAACAAAGAGGTTACCGCGTTCCTGAGAGTTATAGCAGCCGTAAGAGGTGGTTTCGCCGGTTTCACTTGCGATAAGCGAGCCGGTAAATCTGATCTGAATATCGCCCTTATAAGGTTTATATCCCTCGAATATCGAGTTTAAAATACCCTCACCGCGGGTAGCGGACATAAACATACTTCTGTATCCGATCAAGCAACGTGCGGGAATAGAATATTCGATCTTCATTCGAGTTCCGTTACCGTTGGGATTCATCTGAAGCAGCTCGCCCTTTCTGCGGCTAAGCTCTTCAACAACAGTACCTACGTAATCATTGGGAACGTCTGCAGTAACGTATTCAAAGGGTTCGCACTTTACGCCGTCGATTTCTTTGAAAAGAACTCTGGGGGTAGAACAGCAAAGCTCGAATCCCTCACGGCGCATATTTTCAACGAGAATCGAAAGGTGCATTTCACCACGACCCGCTACGTTAAAGCAATCGGTGGAATCGCCTTCGCTAACTCTTAAAGAAACGTCTTTTAAAAGCTCCTTAAACAATCTATCGCGAAGCTGTCTTGATGTAACAAACTTGCCTTCTTTGCCCGCAAACGGAGAATCGTTGACAGAGAAGGTCATTTCCATAGTAGGCTCGCCAACCTTGACGAATTCAAGAGGCTCGGGAGCGGACACCGAAGTGATAGTATCGCCGATTGTTATATCCTCGGCGCCTGAGAAGCATACGATGTCGCCCATCTTCGCACTTTGAACGGGTACACGGTTTAGACCATCAATTTGATAAAGCGAAACAATTCTTGTCTTTTTAGGTGCATTGTCAGAGTGGAAGTTGGTGATTAAGGTTTCCTGACCCTGCTTAATGGAGCCGCGTTCGATTCTACCTATACCAATACGTCCTACATATTCGTTGTAGTCGATCGAGGAAACAAGCAACTGAAGCTCACCGTCGGGATCTCCCTCGGGCGCAGGTATATGCGAAAGGATAGTTTCAAACAAAGGCTGAAGATCTGTTCCCTGCTCATAAGGCGAAAGCGAAGCGGTGCCGGCTCTGCCCGAACAGAACAAGGTGGGGCTTTCAAGCTGCTCGTCGCTCGCGTCGAGGTCGAACAAAAGCTCAAGCACCTCGTCCATAACCTCTTCAATTCTTGCATCAGCTCTGTCGATTTTATTGACAACGACAATAACCTTGTGGTTAAGCTCCAATGCTCTTTGAAGAACAAAGCGTGTTTGGGGCATAGGACCTTCCGCAGCATCTACAAGAAGAATAACCCCGTTAACCATTTTCAGAATACGTTCAACCTCGCCACCAAAGTCAGCGTGACCGGGCGTGTCGATTACGTTAATTTTTACGTCTTTGTAATGGATCGCGGTATTTTTAGCAAGGATTGTAATTCCGCGTTCGCGCTCCAAAGCGTTATTATCCATCACACGGTCCTCGGTGACTTGATTATCACGAAAAACACCGCCCTGCTTAAGCATTTCGTCAACCAACGTTGTCTTACCGTGGTCAACGTGAGCGATGATCGCAATGTTTCTCAAATCGTTTC
>JAZRGS010000112.1:0-37774 GCA_045644305.1 Eubacteriales bacterium
CTTTTGAGCGCAAACGAAACCGAGCTTGGCGGCTTTAAGGAAGTATCCTTTATGATCGAGGGCGAGGGTGCATATTCTCGCTTCAAGTTCGAAAGCGGCGTTCACCGCGTTCAGCGTGTGCCCGAAACCGAGGCGCAGGGAAGAATACAGACCTCTACCGCTACCGTTGCCGTATTGCCCGAGGTCGAGGACGTCGATTTTGAGCTTAACATGGAAGAGCTTGAAATTACACGCCACCGTTCGGCGGGCGCGGGCGGTCAGCACGTAAACAAGACCGAATCTGCGGTAAGAATCATCCACATTCCGACGGGTATCACGGTCGACTGTCAGGACGAGCGTTCGCAGATTAAGAACAAGGACAAGGCGCTTAAGATAATGAAGAGCCGATTGGCGGATATGTACAACCGCGAAAAGGAGCAGGCGGTTGCAAGCGAGCGCCGCGCACAGGTCGGCACCGGCGACCGAAGCGAGCGAATCCGTACCTACAACTACCCGCAGGGACGAATTACCGACCACAGAATCGGTTACACCATCCACTCGCTCGAGAATTTCTTGAACGGCAGAATGGACGATATGGTCGACGCTCTTATTCAGGCGGATAGAGCCGAAAAGCTTAAAGCGGGTCTTGAATAATTTGAAATTTCAGCAAAGATTTTGCGCTTTGGGCGGCTTTCGCAGTCGCCGACTTAGCCTTAAACAAGGTGTTAAAAATCGGTAAACAATAAAGAGAGGTTTGCGCCTCTCTTTTGTTTTTTGTTGACATAATGCTAAAATTGTGCTATAAATAAGATAGAAAAATGTGCTTAACACTCTGAAAAAGGAGCAATTTTTGTGAAAAAGTCGAAATTTATTTCGTTTTTGTTGGCAATCGCGATGCTTTTCGGCGTTGCGGTTATGCCGTTTTCGGCGGTGTCTGCGGTTGATTTGGACGATTACAACCTCACGACGGTTCAAAAATATTTCTACCGCGTCATAGGCTCGCTCGCACGCGCCGACTATTACGAAACCGACGTGTTAGCCTCAATAACCCTCGCTCAGGCGATTTACGAGGGCGGCTGGGGTCGTTACAGCCTGCCCGTCGGCGGCTGCAACCTCTTTGGCATAAAGGCTTATAAGACTTGGGGCGGAATGGTTTACGACCAAAAAACCTCGATGCTTTATTCCTCCTACGACGATTATCTTTTTAGCGAGGGGCAGGGTCATTTAAACACCTATTCGGCTTGGCGCGCGCATATTAACTGGGCTGAAAGCGTTTCGGTTCATTCCTCGCTCTTCCTTAACGAATCGAAATATGCCGCCGTTGTCGGCGAAAAGGATTATAAGGTCGCCGCCCGCGAAATCGTCGAGGCGGGATATTGCAACGATTACGGCTATATCGAAACGGTAATTTCGCTTATCGAGCAATACGACATGACCGAATACGATGACCTCACTCCCGACGAGGACGGCGTTGTCGCCGTCGTAACCAAGCAGGAGCGCAAGCTTTTGGATATCGGCGAAACCTATCAGATTCCGCTTACATATTATCCCGCGGACAAGACCGCGTCGAGCTTGACCTGGAAAAGCGACAATGAAAGCGTTGCAACCGTTGACGAAAACGGGCTTGTAACCGCGCGCTCGCACGGTATGACGCTTGTCACCGCAAGCCTTGCAAACGGCAGGGAAGCGGCGTGCATCATCTACGTCGACTGCAACGCAACGATTATCGACAAGGACGTAACTATTTACAAAAACCCGACGACGGCATCCTCCGACAACGGTAAAATTTACCGCGGAATGGCTGTAAAGGCGTTGGAGGGCTCGCTCGTTAAGGGCACAGACGGCAATTATTTTTACAAGGTTTCGGGCGTCGGAAGCAAAAATACTATCATCGAGGGCTATGCGCTCGCGGCGAATATATATCTCAACAAGCGCAACGTTTCATCCATCGCCATCGTCAGCGACGACATCACCCTTAAGCGCGGCGATGATTACAAGGTAAAAGCGGTTGTTGCGCCTGCCGACGCGGTCGACACCGAGCTTAAGTGGCTTTCGAGCGACAAATCGATCGCGACTGTCGACGAAAACGGCGTAATTACTGCGAAAGCGAACGGCGTTTGCGTTATCACCGCGAAAGCCGAGGGCGGCTGTGAGCGCAACATCAAGGTCACGGTTGCCGACGCATACCGCGAATACGACGCGCTCGTTTCGGCTTATGAAACGCTCACTGTCAGAAGCGAGCCGAACGCAGATTCCTCACGCGTGGGCACGATGTCGTTCCTTTCAAGCGTGAAGATTTTGGGCGAAGCCGAGGGCGAGTTTTACAAAATAACCGGCTCAAGCACCGCCGGCAAGGTCATTACCGGATACGCAAACAGCGCCTACATCCAAAAGCTTGTCGAGGGCGGCAGCGTCTCCTACGGCACCGTTTCGGCAGAAACGACGGTTTATTCCGAGCCTACAATCGATTCTATAACCTACGGTAAGCTCAAGGCGGGCGGTGAATACGCGATTCTCGACCACGACGAGGCGACGGGATTTAGCTATATTGTCGGTATAAAAACCACGAACGAGGCGGTTCACGGCTACGTAAACGTCGATCTTGAATCGGGCTCGAGCTCAAGCCCCGACAACAATTCGGGAATTTCGGTTCCCTCGGGCAGCTATTACGGCAGAACCACCTCCGACCTCCACATCCGTGCGGGCGCAGGCTCGGGCTATGAAAGCCTCGGCAAATTCTCCTCGGGCGAGCAGATCATCATCACGGGCGAGGCTGTCAACGGCTGGTACCCCGTTATCGGCAAGAATTCGAGCGGAAGCGCGGTCAGCGGATATTCCTCGGCGGATTACATAACACTTCTTTACTCGGGTAGCGTCAACGCGACGAAGCTCAACGTAAGAGCCGAGCCTGTCAGCGGCGAGGTCGTCGCGACGGTTGTAAACGGTCAGAAGCTCATTATCGTCGGCGAGGTTTCCGACGGCTGGTACAAGATCGAAACCGAGGACGGCGCTGTTTCGGGATATTGCTCTGCCGATTACGTTATCAACAACGGACTCATTTCGGTCCCTGCGACAGAGAATCCCCCCGTTAACCCGCCCCAGCAAAGCGATGATTTTAAGATTCTCGATTCTAACCTCAAAATCGCAAGCGGCGTCCTTTACGGCGTTAAGCTTGACACGACGGTTGCTACACTTCTTACCAAGCTTCAGGGCGAAATAACCATCGTTGACGCGAAAGGAAAGGCGCTTTCCTCGGATGATTTGGTCGGCACGGGCGCGGTTATCCGAGTGACTCAAAACGGTCAAACACAAGACGCCGCAACGGTTCTCGTTATGGGCGACGTCGACGGCGACGGCACCGTTACAACCTACGATTACGTTTACGTCAAGCGCGATTTCCTCGGCACCTATACGCTTTCGGGGCTCTACCTTAAGGCGGGACTCGTCAGCGGCGAGAGCGACCTCACCGTTATCGATTATATTTACATCAAGCGCCATTTCTTTGGAACGTATAAGATTGGTTGATGATTATGCGAGAGGAAAACTTTTGAAAAAGTTTTTCCTCTCTCGCTCTCTTTTCAAAACCTTTCAAAAAAATAAATAAAAAAGTCTGTCATTACGAACGCGAGCAGAGCGAGTCGAAGGATATACACACCAACGCAAAAAAATGAGCCTTTCGGCTCGTTTTTGTTATGTATCAACGCTTATTCAAGCTCGGTTGCGGCTTGCTTTAAAAGCTCGATAATGTTAAGCTTCTGGGGGCAGATATCCTCACATTGACCGCAGGAAATGCAATCGCTTGCCTTGCCGCGCGTTCCGCCTGTTTGGAAGCCGTACCACCATTTCGCGCCGAAGTTCTTGTATCTGCGCGAGTTGTTCACGATTTTGAATATCGAAGGGATCGGAATTTTGCTCGGGCATCCGTCGGTGCAATAGGAGCAACCCGTGCACTGAATAATATCCATACCCTTTAAAATCTCGCGCACCTTATCGATAGCCTTGAATTCCTCGTCGCTAAACGGCTTAAAGTCTTTCATGAACGAGATGTTATCGTCCGCCTGCGCGTTATCGCTCATACCCGAAAGCACCATGAAAACGCCGTCGAAGCTTGCCGCATAGCGAATCGCGAAGCTTGCGTCGCTGCCGCCGAAGGGGGAGAGGATTTCCCTTGCCTCGTCGGGAAGAATTGCGAGCGCGCCGCCCTTGACGGGCTCCATAATAATTATCGGCTTGTTGTGCTTTCTGCAAACGTCGTAGCAGAGCTTACTTTGAACGCCGTTATCGTCGAAGTCGATATAGTTAAACTGTATCTGAACACATTCGATTTCGGGGTATTCGGTCAAAATTTGATCGAGCACGTCCGCGGTATCGTGGAAGGAAAGACCGACGTGGCGAATCTTGCCCTCTTTTTTAAGCTCGAACGCGGTTTCGTAAGCCTTACATTCCTTAAATTTCTTAAAGGAATTGCGGTTCTGCGAATGCATCAGGTAAAAATCGAAATAATCGACGCCGCACGCCTGAAGCTGACTTTCGAACAGAGGTCTGATTTCCTCATTCGTCTTGAAATAGGGACTTGAAAGCTTGTCGGTGAGCAAAAAGCTTTCGCGCGGGTGGCGCTTTACGAGCGCTTCGCGGATGGCGGGCTCGCTCTTTTCGGAAAGATAGCCGTGCGCCGTGTCGAAATAGTTAAAGCCTGCGTCGAGGAACTTATCGACCATTTCACAAAATTGCTCGTGGTCGACGACGTCGCCCTTCATCGGCAGTCGCATACAGCCGAACCCGAAATTCTTTTTCACTTCGTTAAAAACGCTCATTTTAGCCTCCGTTTTGTCGGTTTGTCCTTATTTTAACGCAAAAAGAGGAATTTGTCAATGTCGGACAAGCCTTCAATTTCGCGTTGTGAAAATTTCGTCATATATCTAACCGTGCGTCCCGTTAGGGTTACCGTAAAATAAGTGACGCGTCCGTCGTCGGCGATATGCTCAACGCGCAAATAGCGGCGGGGAAGTATTCTTCTAAAGAAGATCTCGCGGTGTTCAACGTCGATCCTATCGATGCTTTTCCAATAAAGCTTTTTGCTCTTTTTCGAAAAGAAATAGCGTATTTCAAGCCCTTCGTTATCGAAAATATAGCTGTGGGGGAGGAATCTTAAAATGAAAAAGGCGATGAGCGCTATAATCACCGAGACGATAATCACAATAGCTGCATCGTCGCGGCTTGCTAACAGCGCCACTCCGTTGAAAAGGCAAATAAAGCAGATTATGGGTATTAACATATAAACCAAAAAGATTGGGTTGAGTGCTCTTTTCACGGCTGATTCCTTCCTTTTTCAGAGCTTTATTTCGACGCGTCTATAATTATCGGCTGATAAATGAACCTTAAAAGCGCAAGCCTTGTGCCGACTGCGATTTCGTTGGTAAGCGGCGAGGCGGGGATTTGGATATTTTTCGATTTTCCGTCTTTTCTCTCGATAATAAGGTCGACCTCTAAATGGTCGTTGGTCATATAACCGCGTCCACCCTTAACTCGCTGGCTTCGCACCTCATAAACGTTAAGATAAACGACGTCGCCGATGAATTCCTTAGGGGTTAAAAAGAGGTAGATCCTCGTCTTTTTAACCGCAAGCAGAAGCAAGCCGATGGGGATGAGATAGAACAGCGAGCTTAACGAAAACAGGTTAGTGTATTCCAAAATAACGTAGTAGCTCATCAGCACAAGCGCGATCGACAAAACAAAGCTTATCAGCGCCTTACTTTCGCGCTCGTTTTGGATTTTTTTTGCTTCCTTTAGCGTCAGCATAGCATTACTGTCCGATCATCGAGGTCAATTTATCGGCAAGCGCGTCGGCGGGGATATAGAATTCAAGAAGCTCGTCTTTGCCGTTTATGGTCTGGCTGATTTTGCAGAAATAGTTGCCGCGGGGGAATTCGATCTCCTGCTTATCGAAGCTGACGTCGCTTGCGTTTTTGGTGCAAATCTTTGCGTCTACGCAGTTGCCGCTCAAGATATCGTAAACCGTCGTGAAGACCTTACAATCGTCGCGCTCGGAGGAAATCGCGGTGACGTAAAAGCGGCTGGTTCTTATTTTGCCGTCTCTGCCCGCCTTGAAGCGAACCTCGCCGTTATCGCGGATGAAGCCGTAAAACAGCGAGAATTTGTCGGGGTCGACCTCTTCTCTGAAGAAGCTTGTGCCCTTTATCTTTTCTTCCTTGTAGGTGTTTGCGGTTTCGGCTATGAGCTCGTCGATGTGCTTGTCGGAAACCTGCTTATGCGAGGTGATGAAAAACAACGCAACGCCGACTACGCAGGCGAAAAAGCCCCAAAACGCGTTACCGACGATGCAGTTAATGACGCCGAAAAGCGCAAGGCCGACACCGATGCAGTAAAAGATTCTTGCGGTATTCTTACCGAAATATTTTGCGTAAAATTCGTAATTCATTTTTTCAATTTCGCGATAGACCATGCAACGAGCTTGTCGTGCCCTCTCCGCGATACCTTTCTGTGATTTCTAACCTCGACCCACGCGGGAAGAGGGTTTTGGTTTGTCGTTTGCTTGACCGCGGGCTTTATTTGGTGCGTTACGCACCCCGCGATGCCTTTCAATAATTTGTTGAGTGAAAAATAAATGGTGTGTTGTTGCGCAACCGAATGACAAACACAATAAAAATACGATATTGTAGGGAAGGGGTAAAAAGGTTCACAAATCGAAGATTTGGGAAAATATCCCCTTCCTCATAGAAGTCATTCGGTAGTTGATTTAGGGGAAGGTGCGTGCAGATTAGAATAAAACGCGTGCGTATGTATTAAGACCGCACCTACCGAAAAATCTACACGAGGAAAGGGATATTCCCCAAAGGGGACCCCTTTACCCTTTCCCTACGAATGCCACCCTCTACCCACGCGGGATGAGGTTTTGGTTTGTCGTTTGCTTGACCGCGGGCTTTATTTGGTGCGTTACGCACCCCACGCGGGTGGAAGGGTTTACTTAATATTCGCGGCGCTTATAAACCCTATTATATGCCATAAGCCAGGTGAAGGCGTTAAGGATTGTCATATAAACGGGCATAAGCAAGGTCCAAAGTATTATCATAACCAAGGGTGACGCGGTGGCAAACACGGTTGCGCCGCCGAGTGCGAAGCTGTAGCGCATAACCGGCATCATTATCGCGATGAACGCGGCGATGAAGTTAAGCCAGAACTCGAGCTTGAAATCCTTCGTCTTGACGATATATTCGAGCTTGCCCTTTAAATCGCCGTTGAATATCGACTTCTCGGGCGAGTCGTCGCCCTTGTGGTTCTTTTTGAGGTACTCGATTCTAAGCGTGCGCGACACCCAGCATATCGTTGCGCTGACGATTATCACGCCGCCGACGGTGTAGCCCATTCCGTAAAAAGAAACGATCGTCTCGAACAGGCTGTTGATTATATGGCCGATCAGGAAATACAACGCCCCGAATCCTACTTTTTTGACTAAAAACATAATACTCTCCCGTTAATCCGTAATCGGATATTCTTCGTAATAATATTCCACGATGCTCGAGGATATCCCCAAAGCGTTCTGCATGGTCTGCTTCGTGAGGTTGCCCTCTTCGTCGTATTCGTAAAGGTATTTAAGAGTAATCTCGCCGTTTTCGTAGTTGGTCTGCGACAGCAACAGCTCGCCGTTGTATTCGAAAACGCTTTTGTAAACCGTTTCGCTGTTTTGCGAATTGATTTCCTTTACCAAGCCGTTTTCGTAGGTGTAGACCATTTTGTAATCGGCACTGCCGCTTTCGAGCGTTTTTCCGTCTTTATCGTAAATATTGTAGCTGTCTGTGTTCGCCATGCGTTCGGTGGCGTTGCCCGCCTCGTCGTAGCTGTACCAGTGCGAAAGCTCGCCGTTAGCGTATACCTTTAACATTCTGCCCTGCTCGTCGCGCTCGACGTCGTATACGTTTTCGTTTTTAATCTTTCCGTTTACGTCCAAGACGCGCCATTTGTGCATATAGCCGTATTCGTCACGTTCGAACTGATGGTGCGAAAGAGTGATTCCTTTTTCGTCCTTGGTTATCGACTCTGACTCGTACCCGTTTTCGTCATAGCCGGTATAGATATAGTTTGTGCCGTTGTCGAAAACGTTTTTTACTACCGAAACTCTGCCCTTCGAATCGTATTCATATTCGCTCGTTTGGGTGACCTTTCCCGTGTCATTTTTGTTGATTTGCTTGCTTACGAGCTTTTTGGTTTGTACCGTGCCCGACGATTCCTCTGACGTGCTTTCTGACGTGCGTTCTGCAGAAGTAGAATCGGATTCGTCGGCAGAATTACTCGTACAAGCGGGAAGCGCGAGTAGCAAAAAAACACATAAAATAATACTTAACGCCTTTTTCATTCCAAAACCTCGGTTTTTAAAATATTGCCCTTTAACTCGATATTGCTTTGACCTATGTCGCCGATGCCGAGATAAAGCTCGTCATCGTTTAGTGCGAAGCTTAACGCGGGCAAGCCGTATTCGATTGCTTTAATTGTTTTAAAGTTGCTTCCGTCGTCGCTTACCGTAAGGCAGATAAGATAATTTCCGTTATCAAGCGGTTTTGCGCACAAGACATAAAGTCTTTCGTTGTAAACCGCAAGGTCGGTTACTATTGCATCTTCAAACACGGTGTATTGCAGATTTTTCGGATCCTCGAAATGAAACAAATACCCTGTGGTAAAATATGTTCTTCCGTTAAAATAAGCGCTTTCTGCAATTTGCGTATAAAACGGATATCCGCCCACAAGCCTGTTCTGCCACGATGTCTCGAATACGAATCCCTCTCCATCGTATCTGTATAAGTCCGAGCCGTTAAGCGCGTAAAGCTCGTCTTCGTGCTTGAAGAGCTTGTATACCCTTCGGTTGAACGCGTGGTTTTCACTTTTGCGCTCTGCCGTAACCGAAGCAAAGCTGATTCCGCCGTCGGTCGAAACCGAAACCGGAAAGCTTTCATTTGCCTCGGTTAATCCGGTTGCGGCAAAAAGCTGTCCGTCGTACTCTGCAATGTCGAAGCAATGTACGGCGTTGGGAATGTTTCGGTAGGTATTAAACACACCGTTTTCGAGAAGGTAATAATTACCCTTGCTCCAATCGCCCGTAGGGTCGCATCCCGGTATATAAAGACTGCCGTTAATAACGCAAAAGCGATCTATCTGCTCGTCAGGTATCGCGCCGCAGGTGTAAAAGCGCTTATCGGTTAAATCGTATCTGTATGCGTTTGCAGGCGAAATATTAACGTCGTAATCGCCTGCGCCTATATAAAGACTGCCGTCGAAAATGCATAAGTCCCACACGTTTTTCGCGTTGTTTGCAAGATTGCCGTATGGTGTGCTTATTATTTCGTATTCGGGTGAGGTAGCGGCTTCACTCGAAAGCGCGTTTTTGTCTTCGTTCTGCTCGGTCGGCGCTGTGACACAGCCCGATAAAAGTATGGAGAGAATCAAAATTATCGGAACGAATACTTTTTCTCTCATTTATAATCTCCTTTTACAAGATATTCCCCTTGAACAATCAAGGGGAATATTTTGTTGTTGTGAGAATTATTCTTCAACGATTTCGGCGTCGAGGATTTCGACCTCGGGAGCTTTTTCGACTGCTTCTGCTGCTTCGTAAGCCTCGTCCTTCTTTTTACCGAGGTATTCGGGGAGCGAAAGACCCGAGAGTGCAAAGACCTCTTCAAGAGGGGGAACCGACTTCATAAGACCCGAAAGGAAGTTTGCGGTGCTGGTCTTACCGTCGCCCGAGCCGCCGTTATCCCAAACGGTGACCTTGTCGATCTTGATGTTCTTGATAGCGTCGACCTGAATTCTCATGAGGTCCTCAAGCTTATCTGCGATGAGGAGCTTAAGCGCCGCTTCTGCGTCGCCGCCTGCCGATTTTACGATTTCAGCAAAGCCGGCTGCCTGCTTACGGAGGATTTCTTCCATACCGCGTGCTTCTGCTTCCATGCGTGCATAGATAGCGTCGGCTTCACCCTTTGCCTTGCGTCTGATTTTTTCTGCTTCAGCCTCTGCCTCGAGCTCGAGCTTGCGCTTTGCGATCTCGGTCTGAACGATGACGTCTGCTTCAAGGGTTGCCTTTTCACGGGCGGAACGAGCTTCTTCTGCCTCTTTTTCTGCGGCGTAAGCCTCTTCGAGCGCCTTTGCGGCTTGAATCTTTTCGGCTGCGGTTGCGATTCTCAAAGCCTCTGCCTGCTTTTCACGGAGCGATGCGTTCGACATTGCGATTTCGGTCTTTGCAAGGTTTTCACCCTGAATAGCCTCTGCGTCAGCCTTGGAAACGTTGATACGTTCGTCCATTTTTGCGTTCGCCTGACCGATAGAACCGTCGCGTTCCTTTTCGGCAACGCTCTTCTTCGCGTCGTTGATAGCCTTTGCAGCCGCTTCCTTACCGAGCGCCTCGATATAGCCCGATTCGTCGGAGATGTCGGTCATATTAACGTTAATGAGGCGGAGACCGATCTTTTTAAGCTCGACCTCAACGTTTCTCGACACCGCTTCAAGGAACTTATCGCGGTCGGTGTTGAGCTCTTCGATGTCCATCGTTGCGATGATAAGACGGAGCTGAACGAAGATGATATCCTTTGCAAGCCCCTGAATTTCAGCGAGCTGTAAGCCGAGCAGACGCTCAGCCGCGTTTTGCATAATAGTGGGCTCGGTGGAGATACCTACGGTAAAGCGCGAGGGTACGTCGACACGGATGTTCTGACGCGAAAGCGCGCTCTTTAAGTCAACCGAGATCGAAAGAGGGGTAAGGTCGAGGAATTCATACGCCTGAACGACAGGTACGATGAACGCCGCGCCGCCGTGGATACATTTAGCCGAGCGCGTTGTGCCGTCGGAGTTCTTACCGACGCGACCGTAGATTACCATTACCTTGTCGGAGGGGCATTTTTTGTATCTCGAAAAGAACCAAAGGACTATCGAGAAGAGAAGGATGCCGATAACGGCAACGAGAATGATTGTGCTGGGCATTGTTGTTTCTCCTTTATGTAATTATTTTTTAAATTTTGTGCTTACGTCTGACGATAAGAGTTTCTTCACCCGAAATGCCTACAACGGTGACCTCTTCGTCGCGGTTGATGGTGGTTTCTTCGTCGGTGACTGCGAACTTTTCGCAAAGCTTGCCTTGAATCACGACGCTGATTTTGCCCTTGCCGGTACGGGCAGGGGGGATGCGAAGATATACCGCGCCGGATGCGCCCAACGCCTCGCGAGCGTTTTCGGTGCCGTCGTACTGAAGCCCGAAGAGCCATTTCATCAATGCCGCGATGACGAACATCGCCAATGCGCCGCTTGCGACCGAGATCGCGACGGCGAGTCCTATATTCATGCCGCTTGAGCAACAGATCGTGCCGACCCAGCCCATAACAGTGAAGAAGGCGATTATGCCGCGCAAGGTGAAGAATCGAAGCCCTGCATCGAGCCCATCACCGCCGTCGACGTCGTCAAGCTCGATATTATCGGGCGCGCCGTCACCGTCAACGTCGACGTCTGCGCCATCGGCATCTGCGTCGCCGCCCAAGCCGATCAGCGTCAAAACCGTTTGGATCAAAAGAATAATTGTTGCGGGTATTCCTATGCAGGCGAAAACCTGACCTGCCGAACCTAAAGCTTCCCACCAAGCTTCCATAAAACTTTACCTCCCTTTATATACGGTTTTTCTTTTCGCAATATTTCTTTACCTTGGGAATGTCGTCTTTGTCCATCCATTCCTCGGTAAAGCCGCAGGCACAGCATATATATCTGTTTATTATTACCTGCTTGAAAATTCCTGCCCTTACGTTGTTTCCGATACCGTAGCCTTGCTCTTCGCCTTTGGCGAAAAGAATATCGGTGCTTTTGCATTTAGGGCAGATGTGTGTGTTCTTCATAGTTTTCTCCTAATCCAAGGTTGCGAGAATCTCTTCCGCGCGCTTTCTGAGCGTTGCGGCATAATGCGCGTTCATCATAACCGAAAGAACCTTGACAAGCCGCCTTTTTGCACCTGCGAAGGGCTCCTTAAAATCGTCAACCACGCTTTCGATATGACGGACGATGCAATCCTCATCCGCGACGGGTCGCTTTAGCGTCCCGATAGCCTCCACGTAATACAGGTAAAGCTCGTAATCGCTGATAATGTCGTCGCTTTCGTCGTCAAGCCGTCCGTTTATGTAGGACAAAAGGCTTGTGATCTTTTCAATCTGCAACGCCTCCTTAAGCATATTGATGATTGCGATACGGCAGAATTGACGCTTTGAATAAAGCTTTTGAATGGGCGGTGAAAGGAACCCGCGCTTCACCCAATTCTGAATCATATACGGCTCAAGCCCCGTCATTCGGGCGACCTGAGACATCATCAACCCTCCGCAAATAAAGGCGTTATCGAGAATTTCCTTAGCCGCGATCGCGTTGTCGACCGAAACCTCGAGCGTTGTGCCGGGGAGTTTGTTGATCAAAAAAATTCCTCCTTTCGTGTATATGCTTCTTACTGTACCCTGATTGTATCACACGGTCACGTGATTGTCAAGAGGGTTCAGGCGATTTTTTGAAAATTTTTTGACGCTGTTGACAATTTATTAATTGCGTTGTAAAATTGTTACATATTATTATACGGAGTCGGCTATGGAAATAATAACCCTGAAAAACCACCTGCTTGAGGTCGAGATAATGACGCTCGGCGCTACCGTGCACAGCATTAAATATAAAGGAAAAGAGCTTGCGCTCGGCTATGCGACCGAGGAGGAGTATATAAACGGCAGCTGCTATTTCGGCGCCACCGTTGGCAGATGCGCCAACCGCTGCGGCGAGCTTCAATATATAAATGGGGTCGAGCATCGACTGACTCCCAACGAAAAGGGGATAAACCACCTGCACGGCGGTGCCGAGGGCTTTAACCTGAAGCGCTGGCGTGTCAGCGAGCGTGGCGACGATTTTGTCACGCTGTTTTACCTGTCTCCCGACGGCGAGGAGGGTTACAGCGGCAATCTGTCGGTGTACGTGACCTTTAAGTTGGATGATTCGGCGCTTGTCATCTCATACAATGCGAAAACCGACAAGCCGACCTGGGTGAACCTTACCAACCACACCTACTTCAATCTTTTCGGCGTCGGTAACGAGTGCGGCGCGGGGGTTGGAGGGATTGGCATGCGTATTGCCGCCGACAGTGTTGCGCTTTACGACGAAAACGCACGAATCATCGGTAAAATGCCGGTCGAGGGAAGTGTTTTCGATCTGAGGCGGGGGGCGGTCGTCACCATACTTTACGATCACAATTTTTATCTTTCGGGCGACGAATACGAGATCATCGACGGAAAAAGGCTTCGCTTCGCCGCCAAGGCGTCGGGCGGCGTTAACGTTGAGTGCTTTACCGATATGCCCTGCGTTCAGCTGTATTGCGGCGAGTTTATTCCCGAAAATACCCGTCTGACCGACGGTACGGTCGTCGGCGGGGGCTACGGCTTCTGTCTCGAGACCCAGCTCGAGCCCAATTTGCAATCGCGCGGGGAGGGGATACTTTATCCCGATGAGGAATATTCCTCGACCACCGCCTACCGATTCGGCGACGGAAGCGTTCGCGTGTCGAAAATAGACAAAAAAGATGCTTGAAAGTGAAAAAAATCCGTTGCTTTAAAGCGAGAATGATGTTGAAATTATTAAAACTTTGTGATACAATAGGTCTATTATAAATTTAGCAAATATGAGGAGTCAGGTTATGGCAATGTATTTTGAACAAGAGTCCCATACTTTCAGTGAGTATCTGCTTGTGCCCGGATATTCCTCCGCGGAGTGCGTTCCCGCGAACGTAAGCCTCCGTACCCCCCTTACGAAGTACCGCAAGGGCGTTGAGGAACCCGCGATTTCCTTGAATATTCCGCTCGTTTCGGCTATTATGCAGTCGGTTTCGGACGATAATATGGCAATCGCGCTTGCAAAGGAAGGCGGTCTTTCCTTTATTTTCGGCTCGCAGACTATTGAAAACGAAGCCAACATGGTTCGCCGTGTTAAGCTTCACAAGGCAGGCTTTGTTTACTCGGATTCGAACCTCCGCGTTGACGACACCCTCGCCGACGTAATCGCGCTCACCGAAAAGACCGGTCACTCGACTATTGCGGTTACCGACGACGGCTCTGCCAACGGCAAGCTTATGGGTATCGTTACCTCGCGCGATTACCGCGTTTCGCGTATGTCGAAGGAAGCTAAGGTTTCCGAGTTTATGACTCCGTTCGATAAGCTCATTTACGCTTACGAGGGCACCAGCCTTAAGGAAGCTAACGACATCATCTGGGACAACAAGCTCAACCAGCTCCCCATTATCAATAAGGAAGGCAAGCTTTGCTACTTCGTATTCCGCAAGGACTATTCCTTCCACAAGGAAAACCCTCTCGAATTGCTCGACGCACAGAAGCGTTATATGGTCGGCGCAGGTATCAATACCCGCGACTATGAGGAACGCGTTCCCGCGCTTGTCGAAGCAGGCGCAGACGTGCTTTGTATCGACTCCTCCGAGGGCTTTTCGGAATGGCAGGCTCGCACTCTTAAGTGGATCCGCGAAAAATACGGCGACACCGTAAAGGTCGGCGCAGGCAACGTTGTTGACGCAGACGGCTTCAACTTCCTCGCTGAAGCGGGCGCAGACTTCATCAAGATCGGTATCGGCGGCGGTTCTATCTGTATCACCCGTGAACAGAAGGGTATCGGCCGCGGTCAGGCAACCGCAGTTATCGAGGTTGCAAAGGCTCGTGACGAATACTTCAAGAAGACCGGCATCTACATTCCCATCTGCTCCGACGGCGGCATTGTTTACGACTACCACATCACCCTCGCACTCGCGATGGGCTCGGATTTCATCATGCTCGGCAGATATTTCTCGCGCTTCGATGAATCGCCCACAAACAAGGTCTTCATCAACGGTCAGTTCATGAAGGAATATTGGGGCGAAGGCTCGGCTCGTGCGCGTAACTGGCAGCGCTACGATATGGGCGGTGACAAGAAGCTTTCGTTCGAGGAAGGCGTCGACTCCTACGTTCCCTATGCGGGCTCGTTGAAGGACAACGTCGGTCTCACCCTTTCGAAGGTTCGCCACACCATGTGCAACTGCGGCGCACTTTCTATCGAAGAGCTTCAGCAGAACGCGAAGATCACGCTCGTTTCGGCTACCTCGATCATCGAAGGCGGCGCACACGACGTTCTTCTTAAGGACAAGACCGCATCTACTCATAAGTAATAAAAAGCTTCGATAAAAGCAACTTCTCATAAGGATGTTAAAACCCCGACAGATATTTAAGTCTGTCGGGGTTGTTTTATTCTGTTCGATATTCAAGTTGTATTCCGACTTTGTCGGAGTGATATTATTGCAAAGCAATAGTGTTATTGAAGCCTATCGGCTTCAGTGTTATTTTATTCGCCTTCCAAAACTTGCGTAGCAAATATCACTCGGCATAAGCCGAATATCACTGCGTAGCAATATCACTCGCCGAATGTAATTCGGCGAATAAAACTGCGAGACTTCCTTATCAGAAGTCTCGCAAAAAGGCTCCCTTTTAGAATGAAAAAAACAAGCTTCAAGGCGTTTTACCGAGAGGCTTGTTTTGCTTTTTATATTTGATTTTTTGGCGAGTAAACGGTTAAAACGTAACCGTCGTTTATATGGGTTTCGCAGTTGGATTTTATGCTGTTATAGGAAAAATCCTTGATATTTGCCATTTTTTTGCCGCAGAATTTGATATATGCCTCTTTTGCGGTCCAAAGGATGAAAAAGCGCAAAAGCGATTGCTCGTCAAAGCCTTCGGGGAAAGCGTTCGCACCGAAAACAAAGTCGAAATCGTCGTCGACGCAGGCGAATTTGGTAACTCGCGGCTCACAAAAACGGATTTTTTCGATATCGGCGCCGACGTTTTTGTCGGAAATAACGCAAACCACCTTATCCTTCGAATGGCTTACCGAAAAGTGAACGTCAAGCCCGTTCGCCCTCGGCTTTCCGTTTTCGTTGCGGGTGAAGGTGATCGCTCGCTCGTCGATTTTAAGCGCTTCCGAAATCCCTTTTCGCGCAAGGCTTTCGCCTAAAACGCTTAACCGCTTGTCTCTTTCGTTTTTCATTCGGTCGACGGCAATAGTGCGCGCTTCATCGAGCATTTCGTAATATTTGTTATATTCTTCCTGCGAAAAATCAGCCAAGTCTGCTTTTAAAAGCTTCATTATTTCGCCGCTTCTTCGCCCGAGCCTTGCTCTGCTTCGGGTTGGTTCTTTTTGTCCTTTTTTAAGGATTTCACGGCGTTGATGACCTTGTCGAGGATGCCCTGCTTGCCTTCGTTGGCATCGGGCGAAACCGAAACGACCGAAACGCTTCCGTTGGCGATGACGAGGAAGGAGATCGGGGTGACCTTGACCGAGGCGCCCGAGCCTGCGGGGGTGTTCGATTTCTTGGCGTTTGCGTTGATGATATTCGAGCCGCCGCCTGCAAAGCCCGCCGAAATCTTCGAAACGGGATAAATTGTCATACCGTCCACGTGGATAGCGTCGCCAAGCACGTTGTTAGCGTCGGCAAGCTCCTTTGCTTTGTATGCGGTGAAGGTCATCAGGTCCATCAAATTTTCAGCCGCACTCGACTTATTTACACGGTTTTCGTTCATTTGTTATCCTCCGTTAGCGTAATTTCTTGAGCGTTTTTGGCGAGGGAAACGATGCAGGACATAAGCGTATTGGTCACGTGAATCAAGCGAAGCTTTAAGAAAATGTCACATTCGAGCGCCGCTTCGCCCTCGAAATCACAGGCGACCGAGGCTTTAATTCTGTCGGCTTGCTTTAAATTTGCGTCCAGATACCCCAAAAACGGGTAAAGCGCCGAGCATACAAGCCCGTACTCCATCGCGGTGTCCGCCGCGTCGTCGCCGGCGACGGTTACGTTAAAATTGAAGCGCTTGATGCGCATTCTTTTCAAAATCTCGAGCAGCTGTCCCGCAAAAAGCGTAAACAGCGTCAAAACACGAACAGTAGTGTCGGAAAGCGAGGTATTTTCGCTGCTCTCCTTCAATGCCTCGATGCCCGTCAGCGGCGTAAGCCCTAATTTTTTCAGTATAAATTTCTTGAATTTGCTCTCTTTTTTCGGGGCTTCTTCATCGCTTTCGCCGTTTCCCGAATCAAGGCTTTCGGCTTTTGGCTTTTTCTTGGTCTTTCCCAAATCAAAAAGCGTGATGAAGGCATATTTGACCTTCAGCTCCAGCGTGCTATCGGTCGAAAAGTAAAAGATGAGCTTGATATTTTGCATCAAAAGAAGGAAAACGAGCGCGACGAGGCATAAAAGAACTATTCCGATGATTTTAAGCGCGAGCATTTTTTCCCTCCTCCGATAAATTATTCACTTTTTTATTTTAACATATTCGCTTCTATAAATCAAGAAGGATTGTCAGCGGGTCTTGTTGTGTCTGCTGATGGCGAGCTCGACGTCGCCGTTTACTATCATTTTTATCGCCGAAACAACGCCCTTTGCGGTTTCTGTAAGAGTTTTCTGCTCGTCGTATTCGAAGTTGCTAAGCACCCAATCGACCATATCGGTGCCCTCGGGCTTTTTGCCCGCGCCGACCTTGATTCGGGGAAATTCCTGCGTGCCGAGCTTTACGATGATGTCGTTAACACCCTTTTGTCCGCCCGAAGAGCCCTCCTTGCGGATTCTTACCGAGCCGACGTTAAAGCAGACGTCGTCGGTGACGACGAGCACTCTTTCGGCGGGGATGCGGTATTTCTTCGCAGCCGCCGCGACCGCGGTGCCGCTTGCGTTCATAAAGGTTTGGGGCTTCATAACAAGGCATCCGACGCCATCGATGTCGGCGAGTGCGGTGAGCGAATTGAATTCGACGTTTTTGATTTTAATTCCCAAATCGTCGGCAAGCGCGTCAACGCAAACAAATCCTGCGTTGTGGCGGGTATGGCGGTATTGTGCGCCGGGGTTTCCCAAGCCTACGATTATCCATTCGGGGGTTATGCTTATCTTCTTTTTGAACATATTAATTCCTTTTCAAAATTTCGTTATAGCGGCTTTGCGCGATTTTTCTTATCAAGCGCTTTATTTAGTTCGATTTTAAAATATCGATCGCCTTGGTTACGTCCTCGTCTGTAAGTCCGCCGAGCGAGTCGAGCGTGAGCACCTGATGAAGCGCAAGCGACGGTGTGTGAACCGCTCTGTCATCGAGGATTACGTAATTTTCGACGGGGTAGTCGTACAAAAACGATATGATTTCCTTGTCGCGGTCGGAAAGGTAGGGTGTTTTTTCATAGATTTCAAGGCGGTATTTAGCGAAAATTGTGTTGATTTCCTCCCCGCGTGAGCGACATTCGTCGCGGTTACTGCTCCAATAAGACCGCCAAGAGGTGGAAAGCACTATTTTTGCGTCGGTCGCGTCGACGATTTGCTTTAATCGCTCCATACGGGTCGGGTCGAGTACGATTCCGCCGTTTTGGTTGGCTTTTGCGTATTCGATTCCGTTAAGTACTCCGTCGAAGTCGAGAAAGATTATCTTCATAAATCCTCTTATTGAAAAATCCTTGCAAATGCAAGGATTTCATTAAATTGGCACCCCCGGCGGGAATCGAACCCACGACTAATCCTTAGGAGGGACTTGTAATATCCACTTTACTACGGGGGCAAATTGTTTTGCGGTTTGATTCGGTACAGAGCGCTTCGCTTTGAACAAATCGCGCCTCGCAGTAGGTTGCTACAGCTTCGGCTTGATTTGCCCAATCTGTACTCGCCTCAAATTCGCAAAATGGTGAAGTGTACAGAACGATAAATCCTTTGAAAAATCTGCATCCGTTTATCCTCACCGAAAGGTGGTCTAAACGCCGCAAAAGCGCACAAACACCTAATTATTTTACCACAAGCGGCGATTTTGTCAAGGCTTTATATAAAATTTGTGCATATAATTAAGGTAGGAGATATATGTTTGTTGAAAAATGTCATTGAAATATTGAACGGCATATGATATTATATAAACGAAAAAATATAATTTATAATGCGGAAATGTGACTTATGAAGACTTTATACGAAAAAAAGGTTGTTAAATTCGGGGGAAGCTCGCTTGCTTCTGCCGAGCAGTTCATCAAAAGCGCAAACATCATCAAGGCAGAGGAATCACGCCGCTTCGTCGTTCCCAGCGCACCCGGCAAGCGCTTTGACGGCGACACCAAGGTGACCGACCTGCTTATTTCCTGCCACACCAAGCGTGAGCAGGGGGTTGATTGGCAGTCGGATTTCGACGTTATCGAATCGCGCTATAACGACATCATCAAGGGCTTGAATCTTTCGACCGACCTTTCGGGCGAATATGCCCGCATTCGCGAAACCATCGAAAAGGGCACCACGCTCGATTACGTTGCATCGCGCGGCGAATATTTGAACGGCTTGGTTCTCGCCGATTATATCGGCTATGAATTCATCGACGCGGCTGAGGTCATCTTCTTCGACGCTACCGGCAAGTTCGATGCGACCAAGACCAACATCGTTATGTCTGCACGTCTTGCAGGCAAGAAAAACGCGGTTATCCCCGGCTTTTACGGCGTAAACCCCGACGGAAGCATCAAAACCTTCTCGCGTGGGGGCAGTGACATCACCGGCGCTATCGTTGCACGCGCTGTTGTTGCCGATATCTACGAAAACTGGCCCGACGTTTCGGGCTTCCTTATGTGCGACCCGAGAATCGTCGAAAACCCCAGACCTATCAAGATCATCACCTACCGTGAGCTTCGCGAGCTTTCCTACATGGGCGCGTCTGTGCTTCACGAGGACAGCATTTTCCCTGTTAAGCTTGCAAGCATTCCCATAAACATCCGCAACACCAACCGTCCCGAGGACGCAGGCACGCTTATCGTGACCTCGACCGACGGCTACCGCACCGACGATATCATCACCGGCATCGCGGGCAAGAAGGGATTTTCGGTCATCCGTATCGAAAAGGATATGATGAACCAGGAATCGGGCTTCGGTGTGCGCGTGCTTAAGGTATTTGCCGACCTTGACATCCCCTTCGAGCACATCCCCTCGGGCATTGATACGATGTGTATCGTTGTCAACACCGCCGACGTCAAGGGCAGAGAATATGACATCGCAAGCTCGATTCAGAAGGCGGTCAACCCCGACCACATTCACATCGACAACAACATGGGTCTTGTCGCAGTCGTTGGCCGCAACATGGCAGGTCAGCCCGGTACCGCGGCGAGAATCTTCTCGGCACTTGCGAGAAAAGATATCAACATCCGCATGATCGACCAGGGCTCGAGCGAGCTTAACATCATCATCGGCGTTGACGAAAGCTCGTTTACCCGCGCAATTAAGGCGATTTACAAGGAATTCTGCTGCTAATGGCTTACAAAACCGTTAAAAAAGCGCACGAATTTACGCTGACCGAGAAAAAAAGCGAATTTATCGGCTATTGCGCCCCCGTTAAGGACGAGGCAGAGGCTATCGCCTTTGTCAACTCGATAAAAAAGAAGAACGCCGACGCTCGTCACAACGTTTATGCATACGTGCTTCGCGAGGGGTTCAAGGAGCGCTTTTCGGACGACGGCGAGCCGCACGGAACGGCGGGGATGCCTGTTCTCGATTCGATACGCAAATTGGGTCTTACCGATACGGCGGTCGTCGTGACTCGCTATTTCGGCGGGATTCTGCTCGGCACGGGCGGCTTGGTTCGCGCCTATACCGCCGCCGCAAGCGGGGTTTTGAAGGAGGCGGGGGTTGCCGAATACGGTGAGTATTCGATCGTTGCGATCCACGTCAGCTATTCGGATTACCAAAAAATATTGGTGCTTTGCGATTTCTTCGGCGCGAAGGTTGACGAAAGCGTATATTCGGTCGACGTCGATATGGTCGTGACGCTGAAAAAGGATAAGCTGAAGCTTTTTATGAAGGAAATCACCGACGCGACGAACGGAAGAACGCGTATGGAGCAGCTCGGCGAAAAGGTCGATTTTTCGTAAAAAATCGGGATTTTCTCGGGATTTACATAGGAATAATATGCGAAAAACCGCGGTTGTTATGACTGCGGTTTTTTTGTATACTTAAAAAGGGGCATAAATTAAAAGAAAGGAACAAAACATTTTCGCGGGGAGAGGGCGGCAGTATTTAACCGCCTTTATCGCGGAACTGAAAAAGAAAAATGAAAGTTATGTTAGATGCCGGGCATTACGGGCGGAGTAATCAAAGCCCTGTTTTGCCCGAATATTATGAATCGATTGCCATGTGGAGGCTTTGCGAGCTTCTGGCAGAGGAGCTTGAAAGGTACGGCATCGAGGTCGGAAAAACGCGTGCCGAGCAGGGGATTGACCTTGCGGTGACCTCACGCGGGAGAATGGCTTACGGGTACGATTTGTTTATTTCGCTTCATTCGAACGCGAGCGTATCCGAGAGCGTCGACAGGGTCGATATCTATGCGCCGTTTGACGTGAGCTTGGAGCAAAGCGAGCTGCCGAGTCTGCTTATCAACGCGATTTCCGAGCTTATGGACGTAAGCCTTGGGAGCGTGAAGAAGCGCTTAAACGACAACGGGAACGAATATTACGGCGTTATGCGCGGGGCGCGGTACGTGGGATGCCCGATGTATATGATCGTCGAGCATTCGTTTCATACCAACAAAAAAGCCGCTTCTTGGCTTTTGAACGACGAAAATCTAAAGCGCTTGGCGAGGATAGAGGCGGCGGTGATCGCAAGCTTTTATCGTATAAAGCGCGGATTTTTGAAGGGCGACGTCGATATGGACGGCGATTTCGATTCGGTCGACGTGATGCTGATAAAGCGCGCGTATTTCGGCACGCTCGCGCTCGATGAGGCGCAAAAGAAGCTTGCCGACATGAATTCCGACGGAAAAATCGACGTGTTCGACTATCTGCTTGCGAAACGAAGCTTTTTCGAATAGGCAATATTTAATAACGAAGAACCGCTTTGAGCAATGCGCCGAAGCGGTTCTTTTGTTTTGGGGGTATGCGAGGGATGACAGACTTTTTTATTTTTTTGTCTTTTGAAAAGTTTTGAAAAGAGAGCGCGAGAGGAAAAGCTTCGGGGTCCCCGAAATTCGCAAGAATTTTGGGGTGATTAAAAAAGTTTTCCTCTCGCAATGAGATTCTATATTGTTGCGTATATCCTTCGACTCGCTCTGCTCGTTCAGGATGACATAGGGGATGCAATTATTCGCCGAGGGTGACAGAATAGCCCTTGTCGTTGACGATTAAGGTGCTATCGTCGAGCCAAGCAACGTAAGCCGACTTGTATTCGTACTCCTCGCCCTCGTAAACGAGCATATCCTTGACGCGGTAGGAGCCGAAGGGGGCGCGGCCGACCGGCTCGGCAAGGCGGACGTAAATGACCGTGTCGGTGCTGAAAAGCGATTTTTCGGTGCAAACGACGGCGATGTAATCCTTGCTTGGGCTGTCGATTTCAAGCTGTTCGGTTTTTTGGTTGATAAAGCGGGTGTTTATGACGCCCCAAATGACCAAAACCGCGAGCGCCATGGTTAAAAGCACCGAGAGAACCGCGGACGTCGCTTTGAAGCCCGAATCGTCCAAAAACTTGAGATAAACAGCGAAAATACAGCCGCCGCAGACGAGCATAAGGATAAGCGAGGCGAGCTTTTGCGGTGTCGCGAGGCAAAGCGAATTGCAGATGACTATCGGCAAAAGCAACGTCAAAAGGATGTGGGACGCCAAGTTGAGCTCGGGCTTTAGGATGAAGAAGGAAACGACCGTGCCGACCGCTAAAATGGTTGAGATTATCGCGAACAAAAGCTCGCGGTTGAGGCTGAATTCAAGCCCCTTGATAAGCCCGATGAGCGTAAAGAGCGGCAGCGCCAGAAACCAAACGAACAAAATTATAGGAATTGTTGTGAAGATGATTCTTTTTGTTTTCATAACAACCTCCGGTTACATACTTAAAGACGAAAAAAATCTTCCTTTTGTCACATTTTTCGTCAAATTACGACGCGAACGCTTTCGACGCCGTAATATTTAAGGCATTTCACCGCGTCTTCGCCGATGACCTCGCCTAACGTTACAAGCATAACGGCGGGCGGGCAGGCGCATGTGAGTGATGCGAAGACGCGCCCTACCGCATCGGAGACCGAAACAAGCTCGGTTTTGGCGAAAAGCGCCTCACGCGGGGAGATCCTTTGCTCGCCTTTTGGGATTTTCGGGGGGAGTTCGTCGATCGGAGCGCGCCGCTTTATCGCCGTGAGCGCGTCGGTTAAGGCGATGATATCGCTGTTAAAGGGCGAAAGCATAAAGACGATAAAGTCCTTGTCGCAAAATTCGCAATAAATGCCCTTTTGCTGTAAAATATCTGCGATTTCAAAGCCTAAATAGCCGTAGGGCTTTGTCGAAATCGTGATTTTCAATAGCTCGCTGCCGACCAATTCATAGCCGTGGGAAGCAAGCCTCGCCTTTTGCTCGTTTATAAGACTTGAAGAGGATTTAAGCGCCGATTTGAACGAGGGGATAAGGCGGTTTGCGTAATCGAGCGAGCGGAGAATCAAGTAGCTCGGGCTTGTCGACGCGAAAAGCGACATTGCGTCGCGCGCGTTTTCGGCGAAAAAGCCGTCGGCAGACCTTGAAATATGCAGGTAAGCGCCGCCGGTTAAAACGGGAAGCGTCTTGTGTGCCGAGTCACAGCATAGGTCAGCGCCCAAATCAATCGGGTGAAGCGATTTTTCCAAAAATTTAAGATAGGCGCCGTGGGCATTGTCGACGAGCAAAAGCGAATTATATCTTTTGCATATTTCGGCGATTTTTTTGATATCGGTCAAGCCGCCGAGATAATCGGGCGTCGTGACGTAAACACATTTTTTGCCGTTTTTCAAAAGATGTTCGAGCAAATCCAAATCGTAATCCGACGAAAGAAGCGAATCACCCTTGGGCATAAGCCATTCGATCGGCATATCGAGAAGCGTTGCCGCCGAGACGAAGGATTTGTGGGAATTTCTACCCGCAACGACCGAGTTAAAGCCGTATTTTTTCGCCAAATAAAGCATCGCGCGGATGCAAAGCGACGAGCCCTCTGCCGAGTAAAAGCAGCGGCTTTCGAAGAAGCTGCCTGCAATCACTTCGCTTTCCTTGATGATGCCCGAGGCGGTGAAAAGGCTGTCGGCGCCTTGGATTTCGGTTATGTCAAATCTTTCGTTCCCCGAAAAATCGAACCCCTTGTGCCCCGGCATATGAAGCCTTATTGCGTCGGAATTCGCGTAATTGTCGACAAAATCGCATATCGGGGTCTTGACCGAAAAATCGGGGGCGAGGCTCATCATACGTCACCCAGCTGCTTCGCCGCCGCAACCATTATCGCACATTCCATTCGCTTGCGGAAGAGCTTACAGCCGTATTCGTAAATGCCGTTGACCGAGCCCGTCGCGTGGTATGCGTTCGCCGCACATCCGCCCGAGCAGTAAAGGCGCGCCCAGCAATCGTTACATTCCTTTCTGGTATAGACGTTGCATTTCAAGAACTCGTTTTGGATATCTAAATTATCAACGCCGTTCCAAACGTCGCCGAGCTTGAATTTTTCGTCGCCGACGAACTGATGGCAGGGGTAAAGATCGCCCCAAGGGGTGACCGCCATGTATTCGGTGCCCGAGCCGCAGCCCGAGATTCTTTTGTAAATGCAGGGACCGCCCGTAAGGTCGATCATATAGTGGTAGAAGGTGAAGGGGCGACCCTCGCGCTCGCGCTCGAGCATAAGCGATGCAAGAGCTTCGTATTGCTCGCAAAGAATCGGGAATTCCTTGTCGGTGAGCTCGCTTTCGTCGCCCTCTGCGCAAACGACGGGCTCCATGCTGAGCTCGTTAAAGCCGAGATCGAGCATAACCTTGATGTCGTTCAAGAAGTCGGGGTTGCGCTTGGTGAAGGTGCCGCGCATATAATAGCCCTTGCCGTTTCTGGCATCGACGAGCTTTTTGAACTTGGGAACGATTCTGTCAAAGCTGCCGTTGCCCGCAAAGTCGACGCGGAATCGGTCGTGAACCTCTTTTCTGCCGTCGAGCGAGAGCACGACGTTGTCCATTTCGCGGTTTGCGAATTCGATAAGATCATCGTCTATCAAAAGTCCGTTGGTGGTAAGCGTGAAGCGGAAATTCTTGTTGTGCTGCTTTTCGATCGAGCGGGCATATTCAACCAATTTCTTGACGACGTCGAGGTTCATCAAGGGCTCGCCGCCGAAGAAGTCGACCTCCAAATTGTGGCGCGAGCCTGAATTTTCGATAAGGAAATCAAGCGCGCGTTTGCCGGTTTCGAAGCTCATAAGCGCTCTTTCGCCGTGATATTTGCCCTGACTTGCGAAGCAATAGGAGCAATTGAGGTTGCAGGTGTGCGCAACGTGGAGGCACAATGCCTTGATAACGCCCGAGGTGCGCTTTTTCAGCTCGCCCGCCATAGGCTTATAGCTGTCCTCGGTGAAGAGCTTGCCCATATCGCGCAATTCGGCGATGCCGTCGTAGCAGTCGCTAACGTCTTGCAGGGTAACGCCTTCGGTCCCCGCGTATTTTTCGGAAATCTGCTTGATGACAGAATCCCTGTCGTTATTTTCGAAAAGGGGAATCATATCGTAAACGACGTCGTCAACCACGTGGACAGAGCCCGAGCAGACGTCGATAACGATGTTGTATCCGTTTAATTTGTACTGATGTATCATAAAAGCTCCAAATGAAAAAAACTCGTAAAAATCAAGAAAAATGCGCAATAATCAAGAAAACGGCGTTACGCGAACGCCGTTTTTCACTTGAGTAAGGCTTCAAAAAGGGCGCTTATTTGCTTTCCTTTTTGTTTTCGCACTGCTGGTTAGCGATGCCGCAGCTGGTCTTGCAAGCAGACTGGCAGGAGGTCTGGCATTCGCCGCATCCGCCGTTCTTAGCGCTTTCGCAGAGGTTACGAGTATTGAGGGTCTTGATATGCTTCATAATATCCTCCAAAGGTTTAAATTCGATTAATTATACTACAAAAATACAGTGAAGTCAATACTTTGCGTAATTTATTCGTCGGTTTTGTCGTTATTTTCGGCAAAGCTTGCGCGGGGCATATGCGAGCCCTTGGGGCGCTTTGATTTGCGCTTTAACGCGACGGTCATCGATATGAACGCGGCGATCAGCGTGATGCCGACGAAGAGATAGATGAGAACGACGCCGATTTCGACCTTGATTTTTTCCTTTTTCGTGTCGGGAACGATTTCTTCCTCGGTCGATTCCTCGTAGAGCTCGCTTTCATCGCTTACGTCATCGCTTTCATCGGGCGCGCTTGATTCATCGTCGATAATAGGAGGCTCGGGGATGAATTCCTCCTTTTTAAGAAGCGCAAGCTTCGTGCACGCCCTGAAGTCGTCAAGCACGGTATCCTTAATCGGGCTTTCGGCAAAGATGAGCGCCATGTCGCTTTCAAGCAGATCGAGGTCATCCTTTGTGTATTCGCCGTTATCGATCTTGACGCGAAGAATGTTGATTTTGGCGAGCGCCGATTGCATAAGAGAATCGTCGATAACCCCCGAATTGAGGTAAAAATCGAGCTTTTCCTTTGAAAAATCAAGGATTTCGGTAATCGCCTTGTCTGTGTCCTTGATATTAGAGGTCGCGCTTGATTTCATCGCGCCGAGGCTTAATCTTTGGTAATAATTCTGCGAAAGATATCCGTCAAGGCTTGCGAAAATGAAGCCGTCGGAGTTGATTTCGCGTCCCTCGTTGATTGCCGATTCGATAAAGCGGGAGGGAATCGTCGCGTCGCTTTCGAGTGCGACGAAGAAGAACGCGGATTCGTCGGTGTAAGCCGAGATGATTTCGCCCTTTTCGGTGACGGTCGAGTCGAAATATGCGAGCTCGTCGTTTTTGTCGGCGCCGTCGCGTCCGTCGGTCAGCGAGAGGGTGATGCCGTCGATAATGCCGCTTTCAAGCCAGCCGATGCAGTCCTGCATATAAAAATGCTCGACCGTGTCGCGTGCCGAAACCGCGATGATTCTCGCGTCGGGGCGGGCTTCCTTAATGGCTTCGGAAATCTTGCTTGCCGCGAGATCGACCGCCTTTTTGCGGTATTCGACCCATTGGTTCCAATAGGGGGAATCGAAAAGCTGGGCTTTAATGGCTTCGACCTTGTCGATTGAGATGCCGAGCTCGGTTGCGAAATTCTGCATCGTGACGTAATCGTAGCCGAAGTCCGCCTTGCCCTCCTGCTTGGGGTATCTCAGGCTGTCGAGCATTATCTCGCTCACGCCGTAGGTCGTTAAAATATAGCCGATATAGTCGCTGTAATATTCCAAAAATTCGGCGCTGGTGGGGGAGTAATACTTGTCAGCCAGCTCGTCAGCCTCGCCGTTGGACTTTAACACCCATTCGGGTGCGGCGATGGAGGCGAATTCGTTATAAAACACGTCGAAGCAGAGTCCGAGCGAAATGCCCTCCTCCTCGCAAACCGTGATATAGGCGCGAAGAACGTCAAAGCCCGAAAAAGCCTCGTCCTGCTTGAATTTATTGTCATCGGGAAGCGGAACGCAGGTCCCGTAGCCGTTGGTGATGCGGAGATAAAGGGTGTTAAGCCCTGCGTTTTTTAAGCTCTTTATCACATCGCGGACGCTGATGATGTCCTTTTCGGTCGGGGTGTGGAACGCCGCGCGGGTTTCAGCCGAAACCGCTTCGCAAAGATAGATATTAAGCTCGTCGGTCAAGCGATAAGCAAGCGCCGACGCCGTGCGGTAATTTATGCCGCGGACGTTTTGTGCACGTACCTCATCGATAAGCGCCTGCGCCGATGCAAGGTCGGCATATACGGAGGAAGCGGTTGCGGCTTCAAGCCTTTTTGTCGCCTCGTCAAGAGCGTAATTAAGGGTGGTGTTAAGCATCGTTTTGTCGTAGGTGAAGGTCAAAACCCCTTCTGCCACAACGCATTTCGCGCCTAACGGTGCATAAGCGATAAGGCTTTCCATATCGCGCCTTGTAGCGGCGGAAACGCGAAATCCCCCTTCGGGAACCACAAGGTTTGAGCCCTTAGAAGCGACAAAGCCCTTCGCGTCGACAACGACGTCATAGCTGAAAAGCGGGGTCGCGCTCGCCTCGATATTTTTGATAACGTAGCCGTCGGAAAGCTCGCTCACGTCGAAGCTTTTTGTGAAATAGGGGTCGAAAAGACCACTACCGTCAAATTTGAAAAGCCTCTGCGTGTATGCGTCGTAAAAGAGCTTGTCGCCCTTTTTGATATTCTTTTTCAGCCAAGCGCCCTTCGCGCCCGAGGCAGAGATGACAAAGCCGCCCTCGGGAACTGCCAAATTTTCGCCCTCGGTCTTACCGCTTTCGATAATTGCGGTCACGATTCCTTCGGCATCGCAAACGACGTTGTTGCCCCATTGATTTTGCTTGGTGCTTTCGATATTGCGGTAAATTATCGCCGAATCGACGGTTCGGGTGAGGTTTTCGCCGTCGATGAACAGCCATTTGTCCTCCTCCGCCGCGTAAACTTCAAGGCAAAACAGCGGAATGACAAGACAAATGCATAAAATTAAGGAAAATATCTTTTTCATAAATCACCTAAAATTCGATTTCCATTCCGTCGTAGGAGCACAAGAAGCCGATTTCAGCAGCCGCCTTTTCCATTTCGTCGTGAAGCAGGATGCCGTTGTGCGAGAAATGGTTTACGATGTGGATCGTCTTGTCGTCGGCAACGCCGATCTCCTCAAGCCTTTTGCGAACGTAGGGAACCGAATCGAGCCCCATGTGTCCGCCTGCCGATTCGAGCGCGCCGTAGGTGCAATCGTAGCTGATAAGGTCGGCGCGAACGCCGTTGTTTTTCAAATAATCATAGACCTCGTCGTACAAAAGTCCCGTATCGTGGAGGTAAAGAAGCGTACGAACGCCGTCCTCAACGAGGTAAACAAAGGCGTTTTCGCTGCCCGCGTGGTTCGCCTTTAAGGGGGTGACGCGGTATTTATCGGCAAAAACCGTTTGGTAAAGGTCGATTTCCTGAACCGTGACGGCGGGCGGGTTTTCCTCCTCGCCGAGCGAGCCGACGAAGCGGTCGAAGCGCGACAAGACCTTCGAATTTCCGTAAATATGGAAGTAGGGCTCGGTCATATCGTGCGCATAGCAGGATTCAATCCTCAAGCAAAGGTCGGTCGGCTCGAAATGGTCGATGTGCGAGTGTGTGACGAAGCAATGCTTGACGCCCGACATATCATAGCCGGTTTTCAACATATGCATATAGCTGTCGGCGGGGAAGTCGATAAGAAGATCGTCGTTGATAAGCGCCTGCGAGCGGGTGCGGATGTTCTTTCCGCCGAGCCTTTTGGCATTTTTGCAGTATTCGCAGTTGCAGAAAAGCGCGGGCCAGCCCTCTGCCGCCGCGGTGCCGAGATAGGTTATCTTCATTTTTATGTCTCCGTGAAAGAAATTCTAATTTTACATCATATATTATAATGTAAAAAATATGAAATTTCAAGAGAAAAAAGGGCAAAACACAAAAAGTTAAATATTTTTGGAAAAATTCGAAAAAAGGTATTGCAATTTATAAAAATGCGTGTTATACTTTAGTGTGCGAATTGTTGGGGCTTTGTCCCCTTATCATACGAAAGAGAGGATATAAAAATGAAGCAGGGTCTCCATCCCGAATACAAGACCACCGTTATTAAGTGTGCTTGCGGCGCAGAATATGTTACCAAGTCTGTTAAGGACAACGTTAAGGTTGATATTTGCTCTAAATGCCATCCGTTCTTCACCGGCAAACAGAAGTTTGTTGATGCAGGCGGTCGTGTTGATAAGTTCAAGAAGAAGTTCAATCTCGACTAATCGTAGCATAATCGGAAGCGGTACCTTTTCGGTGCCGCTTTTTTCATTTGAATGCTTAAAAATTTATCGTCACGCATTTTATTGAATCTTCAAAGCAGGAGGTAATTTATGGAAAACCTCAATAAAACCTACGAATTAAACCAAAGCCGCGCGCTTCTTGTCGCCGTCGCGACGAATGACGACGATTACGACGTGAACGCCTCGCTTGACGAATTATCGCGCCTTTTGGAAACCGCGGGCGGGGTAGAGGCGGCGCGTGTTATTCAAAACCGCGTAAACCCCGACAAGGCAACCTATATCGGAAGCGGCAAGGTCGAGGAAATCGCCGAATTCATCAAGAACGACGGAGATATTTCGCTTGTTGTCTTTGATAACGAGCTGACACCCTCGCAGATCGCGAATCTTGAGAAAATCATCGACGGCGCACGCGTCATCGACAGAACCATGCTTATTCTCGATATCTTCGCGCTTCACGCGGTCACGGGCGAGGGCAAGCTTCAGGTCGAAATCGCCTGCCTGCGCTACACGGCGCCGCGTCTTACCGGCAGAGGTAAGGATCTTTCGCGTCTCGGCGGCGGTATCGGCACGCGCGGACCGGGTGAATCGAAGCTTGAATCCGACCGCCGTCACCTTAAGCGCAGAATCGCCTCTCTTTCCGAGGAGATCGCCGAAATCGAGCGCACGCGAAGCATAAAACGCGCACAAAGGGAGCGCTCGGGGGTTAAAACCGCCGCGATAATCGGCTATACCAACGCGGGCAAATCGACGCTTCTGAACGCGCTGACCGACGCGGGAATCCTTGCGGAGGACAAGCTCTTTGCCACCCTTGACCCGACCACGCGCAGGCTCACTCTTCCGAGCGGAGCCGAAATTTTGCTCACCGACACCGTCGGCTTTATCGACAGACTTCCCACCCACCTCGTAAAGGCGTTTAAATCGACGCTTGAGGAGCTGAAATACGCCGATTTTATCATCAACCTCACCGACGCGAGCGAGGAAATCAACGAGCGCGAGCGCAAGAGGAACGTAACGCTTGAGCTTATTAACGAGCTCGGCGCTTCCGAAAAGCCGATGCTTGAGGTCTTTAATAAGTGCGATATCGCCAATCGCGACACGCCTTATCCCATGAACTCGATCGAAATCTCGGCGAAGGAAAAGCAGGGAATAGACGAACTTTTGAACCGTCTTGACGAGCTCGTCTCGGCAGGGAAGAAGATACTTAAGCTCCTCGTGCCCTATTCCGAATCGGGCGAGGTGACCGAGATACACCGCCTCGCAACCGTGCTCGACTGCGAATATCTTGATAACGGCACCCTCATAACCGCCGAATGTGACTCACGCGCTCAGGGCAGATTTGAAAGGTACGTAATTTAACAATTGAATTTTGCGAGAGAAACGCTAAAAAATCACCCAAAAGCCTTGATTTTTCAAGGAGATTGACCGATAAGCGCTTCTCTCGCTTTTTTTATAAAAATCGGCTTGTTCGGAGAATTTCAAAGGCGAATTAAAAAGGATGAAAAAGCTTTTTTGGGGGTTGTTGTGTCGGTTCCTTCTGTCACAGCTACATTATACACCGAGAAGAAGCGAATTTCATCCTGACTTTATCCGCACTTTTTCTTGAAAATTTAGCAAAAGTGTTTTGGGATTTTCGTGGGATTTTTTAGCGACAATTAAGCGAGAAAGTTGAGATGACAAGCCGGATTTTTGGGGGTATAATGTTGTTGTCAAAGGAAGAGAGAAAACAAACAACAACAACAAAAACAACAACAAAAAAAGATTTTTAAATCTATAAATAAAACAACGCTTGGTAGTTGTTGTTGTTGTAGTTGTTGTAGTTGTTGTAGTTGTTGTAGTTGTTGTTTAAGAGATTAAGTTGGAGTTATATCCTACGTAACAGTATTAACAACAACAAAACAAGTTTTTTAAAAATAATAAATAATAAATAAAACAACGTTTTGGTTGTTGTTGTTGTTTAAGAGTTAAGCTATAATTAAATCTGACTTACGGTAAATTCGCACTTAAAGCTCGCGAAGCGAATATAACTTGGGCAAAGCCCAAATATAACTGCGAAGCAATATAACTGAGGCACACTGCCTTACGGAGTGTGCCTCTATGGGTTCTCTTATGAAAAGCCGTTAAACCTCAAAGACGATCGCTTCGAAGGGCTCAAGTGCGAGAATTCCGCAATCGGGGAGCGCGGGAGATTCAACGTTCGAGAGCAGGAGCGCCTTGGCGGTAAGGTCGGTCTTAACCTTTATCGGGTTGGGCGAGAAGGAGCAAACAACTGCGACGGATTTGCCGTTTCCGATACGCTTATACGCGATAACGTCGTCACAGTCAAGCATAATGGGCTCGATAGAGCCGACCGAAAGTGTTTCGACGTAATCGTCGCTCTTTCTGAGCTTGATCATCTGCTTGTAGTATGAAAGCACGCTGTTTTCGTTCTTCGATTCATCGAGCGCGTTGTAGCGGATGTACTCGGGATGCACCTTCATCCAAGGCTTGACGGACGAAAATCCGCCCCATTCACCCGAGGTCCAGGGGAAGGGAACGCGGCCGTTGTCGCGGCTGTAACGGTTGACAGCCTTGATAGCCTCCTCGGGGGTGAGCCCGTCGTTGATAGCTATGTTATAGTGGTTCTTGGTCGAAATGTCGTCCACGTCGTCGATCGAATCAAAGACGGTGTTGGTCATACCGAGCTCCTCGCCCTGATAAATGAAGGGGATGCCGCGGAGGAAGAACCAAAGCGTGCCGAGCATCTTCTGGGTGTATTCGCACTGATATTCCTTCGGGAGGAACTTTTCGCTCGCACGGGGGTAGTCGTGATTTTCGAAATAAACCGCGCCGAAGCCGATTTTTTCGGTCTCCTTCTGGCTTGCGAACATCTTGTCACGAAGCCATGTGATGGGCCATTCCCAAGCCTTTTTGCAGGTGTACCAGGTGTGACCGTAGGAGTAAAGCTCGGAATAGGAAAAGTCGAAAAGCGTTGAGAAATAACCGTTTTCGCCGATGTATTCGCCAAGCTGGTGATAGGGAACGCCCGCCGCCTCGGCAACCGTGATGCAGTCGTAGCGGTCGAAGGTGCGCTCTCTCAATTCGGTAAGGAAATCGCCGATGCCGGGGTAATTACGGGTCGGCTCGAAGCAGCCTACAAGCCCGTCGTCGCCGTCTGCGGGAAGCGAGGAAAGGGTAGGCTCCTTCTTTAGGTGGGTGATCGCGTCGATACGCCAGCCGCCCAAGCCCTTGTCGAGCCACCAGTTGACCATTTCGTATATCTTTTCGCGAAGCTTGGGGTTTTCCCAATTAAGGTCGGGCTGCTTCTTCGAGAAGAGGTGGAGATAATATCTGCCGTTTCCGACGTGCTCCCAAGCCGAGCCGCCGAACATCGATCTCCAGTTGTTGGGAGGGCCGTTTTCGCTTGTGCGGAAGTAGAAATATTCGGCTTCCTCACAGTTGGGGTCGGCAAGCGCCTTTTGGAACCAAGCGTGCTCGTCGGAGCAGTGGTTGACGACGAGGTCCATGATGATTTTGATGTTGCGCTTTTTAGCCTCTGCCAAAAGCTCGTCCATGTCCTCCATCGTGCCGAAGAGGGGATTGATCGCGTAATAGTCGGAAATGTCGTATCCGCCGTCGTCCATCGGAGATGCGTATACGGGACAAATCCAGACGTAATCTATACCAAGCTCTTGCAAATAATCGAGCTTGCTCGTGATGCCCTTCAAATCACCGATGCCGTCGCCGTTTGCATCGCAAAAGCTTCTCGGATAGATCTGGTAGGCTATTTTTCTCTTCCATGCTTCGTTTTTGCTCATTTAAAATAGCTCCTTTTCAAAGGGTTATGTTGTGACTTCACAAATATACCATATTTTTTACTAAAATACAATATTTGTATAATAAATTTTGTAAATAAGCATTGAAAAATTAATAATTTTGTGGTATAGTGTATATCAGCGGTCATATAGCGGTGTTGTCTGTTTTGATAATACCGCGAACGCGTTTGCTTTTGAAAAAAATAAAAATGGAATATATTCAGGAGGAATTTTCCGCAATGGCACTTACTCAGGAACAGATCACTGCAAAAACGGCAGAGCTTAACGCCTACATTGACGAGCAGAAGGACGTCAAGGGCGCGCTTATTCCCGTAATGCAAAAGGCACAGGAGCTTTTCGGCTATCTGTCCTTTGAAACTATGGAGCTTATCTCCGAACGACTCGACGTACCGGTTTCCGAAATCTACGGCGTGGCTACCTTCTATGCACTCTTCTCGCTTACCCCGAAGGGCGAACACGTTATTTCGGTCTGCATGGGCACCGCTTGCTACGTTAAGGGCGCGGCTGCTGTGTTGGAGGAGGTCAAATCTCAGCTCGGCATCAATTCCGGCGAAACCACTCCCGACGGCAAGTTCTCGATTCAGGATACCCGCTGCCTCGGCTGCTGCGGTCTTGCACCCGTAATGCTTATCGATAACGACGTTTACGGCAGACTCGACCCCGCAGATATCAAGGACATCCTCGCAAAATATTAATTAGTCGAAAGGAATAAGATAAATGAAATCATTGGCTCAGCTTGCCGAGATTCGCGAAACAGTCAAGAAGGACATCGCGATCCGTATGCAGGATAAATCGCTTTCAAGCAACAAATATAAAAGACACGTGCTCGTTTGCGGCGGTACCGGCTGTACCTCCTCGGGCTCTGTAACCATTCGCGAGGTTTTCGAAAAGGAGCTTAACGCGTCGGGTATTGCAAACGACGTAAAGATCGTTCAGACAGGCTGCTTCGGTCTCTGCGCACTCGGCCCCGTTGTTATCGTATACCCCGAAGGAACCTTCTATTCTCAGGTAACTCCCGAGGACGTTCCCGAAATCGTTTCCTCTCACCTCGTTAACGGCGAGCTCGTTTCGAGACTCGTTTACGACGATATCGGCGGCGGTAAGAAGGCAGAAGGCCCCGTTGCACTTAACGAAACCGGCTTCTACAAGGATCAGAACCGTATCGCTCTTCGTAACTGCGGCGTTATCGACCCTGAATCCATCGATGAATACATCGCTACCGACGGCTACCTCGCACTCGGTAAGGTGCTTACCGAAATGACCCCCGATGAGGTTATCTCGGTTATGCTCGAATCGGGCTTGCGCGGCAGAGGCGGCGCGGGCTTCCCGACCGCAAGAAAATGGCAGTTCGCGAAGAACTCTGTTTCCGATAAGAAATACGTTGTATGTAACGCCGACGAAGGCGACCCCGGCGCGTTCATGGACCGTTCGGTTCTCGAGGGCGACCCCCACGCGGTTATCGAGGCTATGGCTATCGCAGGCTTCGCTATCGGCGCTGACGAGGGCTTCGTTTACGTCCGTGCGGAATACCCCATCGCTGTAAAGCGCCTTGCTATCGCTATCGAGCAGGCACGTGAATACGGCATCCTCGGTAAGAACGTTTTCGGCACCGACTTCAACTTTGACGTACATATCCGTCTCGGCTCGGGCGCGTTCGTATGCGGCGAAGAAACCGCACTTTTGGCTTCGATCGAGGGTCAGCGCGGCGAACCCAGACCCCGTCCTCCGTTCCCTGCAGTAAAGGGTCTCTTCGGTCAGCCTACCATTATTAATAACGTTGAAACTCTCGCGAACGTTGCACAGATCATCAACAAGGGCGCTGATTGGTTCAAGGCTATGGGTACCGAAAAGTCTGCCGGCACCAAGGTATTCGCGCTCGGCGGTAAGATCTCTCACACCGGTCTTGTTGAAATCGATATGGGTACTCCGTTACGCACTATCATCGAGGATATCGGCGGCGGCATCCCCAACGGCAAGAAGTTTAAAGCGGCTCAGACGGGCGGCCCCTCCGGCGGCTGTATCCCCGCGTCGCTTATCGATACCCCCGTTGATTACGAATCGCTTATGGCTATCGGCTCGATGATGGGCTCGGGCGGTCTTATCGTAATGGACGAGGACAACTGTATGGTTGACATCGCGAAGTTCTTCCTTGAATTTACCGTTGACGAATCCTGCGGTAAGTGCGCACCCTGCCGTATCGGTACCAGAAGAATGCTTGACATTCTTAACCGCATCACCGAGGGCAAGGGCGAAGAGGGCGATATCGAAAAGCTCGAGGAGCTCGCAAACAACATCAAGGCAACCGCACTTTGCGGCCTTGGTCAGACCGCGCCCAACCCCGTTCTTTCGACTATCCGTTACTTCCGTGACGAATACGAAGCACACATCCGCGAAAAGCGCTGCCCCGCAGGTCAGTGTAAGGCACTTGCAAGATTCGTTATCGACCGTGACCTCTGTAAGGGCTGCTCGCTCTGCGCGAGAAAGTGCCCCGTTAACGCTATCGAAGGCGTTGTAAAGAGCCCGTTCGTTATCGATCAGGACAAGTGTATCAAGTGCGGAACCTGTATCGACAGCTGTAAGTTCGGCGCAATTTCGAAGAAATAAGGAGTAGGGATAAATGAACAAGGTTAATCTTACAATAGACGGCGTACAGGTTGAGGTACCCGCTAATTATACAATTCTTGAAGCTGCCCGCGAGGCACACATCAACATTCCGACTCTTTGCTATCTTAAGGATACCAATGAAATCGGTGCTTGCCGCCTCTGCTTGGTTGAAATCAAGGGCGCGCGTGCGCTTCAGGCTGCCTGCGTATCCCCCGTTGGCGAGGGTATGGAGGTTTGCACCAACAACGAAAAGCTCCGCAAGGCAAGAAAAATCAATCTCGAGCTCATCCTTTCCAACCACAACCGCGAATGTACCTCCTGCGTAAGAAGCGGCAACTGCGAGCTTCAGCAGCTCTGTAAGGAATACGGCGTTGAGGGCTATCCCTTCGACGGCAATAAGTCGGAAGCAAAAATCGACGAGCTCTCTCCCTCCATCGTTCGCGATAATACCAAATGTATCTCCTGCCGTCGCTGTGTAGCGGCTTGTAATAAGGTACAGAAGATCGGTGCGATCGGCGTTGCAAAGCGCGGCTTCAACACCAACATCGGCTGTATTTACGATATGTCTCTTGCAGACAGCCCCTGCATCAACTGCGGTCAGTGTATCCTCGCTTGCCCTGTTGGCGCATTGAAGGAAAAGGATTCCACCGCGGCAGTTTACGCGGCACTTTCCGATCCCTCCAAGCACGTCGTTGTTCAGCCCGCTCCCGCGGTAAGAGCAACCTTGGGCGAAGAATTCGGCATGGAAATCGGCACCTCGGTTACCGGTAAGCTCGTATCCTCCTTGCGCAGACTCGGCTTTGACAAGGTATTCGATACCGACTTCGCGGCTGACCTTACCATTATGGAAGAGGGCACCGAGCTCCTCGGCAGACTTAAGAACGGCGGCGCGCTTCCCATGATCACCTCCTGCAGCCCCGGCTGGATCAAGTACTGCGAATCCTTCTATCCCGAATTTATTCCCAACCTCTCCTCCTGCAAGTCGCCTCACGAAATGCTCGGCGCACTTATCAAGAGCTACTATGCCGAAAAGGCAGGCATCGACCCCAAGGACATCTACGTCGTATCGGTAATGCCCTGTACCGCAAAGAAGTTCGAAGCAGGCAGAGAAGAGCTTGGAAATAACGGCCTTCAGGACGTCGATGCGGTTCTCACCGTTCGCGAGCTCGCGAGAATGATCAAGAACGCAGGTATCGACTTCAAGCGTCTCCCCGATGATGATTTCGACTCCATCCTCGGCGAATCCACCGGCGCTGGCGTTATCTTCGGCGCAACCGGCGGCGTTATGGAGGCTGCACTCCGTACCGTTTACGAGGTTGTTACCGGCAAGACCTTGGATTCTGTTGAATTCACCTGCGTGCGCGGTACCGACGGCATCAAGGAAGCTGAAATCGACCTCGACGGCACCAAGGTTGCAGTTGCAGTCGCTCACGGCACCGGCAACGCTAAGGAGCTTCTCGATATGGTTAAGCGCGGCGAAAAGAACTACGCCTTCATCGAAGTTATGGGCTGCCCCGGCGGGTGCGTAACCGGCGGCGGTACTCCCATCGTTGGCGCAACCACCCTTTCCTATATCGGCCTCAAGGC
>JAZRGS010000113.1:0-6201 GCA_045644305.1 Eubacteriales bacterium
GCTTTCCGCATAGGGGAAATCGAAATCGGTAGGTGTGGTTTTATTCTCGTAAGGAGTGCGCGGGATTGTAACGACCACGTATTCCGACCAAGTGATTGTGACGGTTTCGGTCGCCTTGCTGCCCTCGACAGCTACAAGAATCGCCTGTCCGATGTCGGTGCAAGTCCAGACAAAGGACTTTTCGCAAACTATCGTTTCGTTAAGCTCTTTATCGACCCACATACCGTTAGCGCCTGCGATACAAATATTGGAATCGGATTCAAAAAGATAGTTGCCGATGCGTTCGGGTGCGAAGAAATAGACCGTGTAATCGAAGCCGGGGTCGAGCGCACAAAGGTTTTCGCCCTCTACCCAAGTTTCGCTATCGTAAACGGCATAATTTATTACCTCTTCCTCGTCTTCCGCCATAACGGCAAAGGGAATACAAATCAAGCAAATTGCAAGAGCAAATGCGAGTAATTTAGAAAATTTCATATAAGCCTCCTTAAGCAAGTTCAGCCGTCCAGATTATTTCCGCCGCGGGGTATTTACCTCCGGCAGGCTTTGCCGAAAGGTTAATAACAAGCTCGTCGCCCGCTTTTACCGAAACGGTAAAATAGCTTCTTCCCTGTTCGTCAACCTTGGGGTCTTCTTCAGAGGAAAACTGCAAGGGGATTTCATCTCTGATGCAATTTACCGTCATCGAGCAGTCCTTTTCGGATTTAAGGAAGAAGGTTATTTCCGCATCGGCGGTAACCTTGTAGGAATAGAAATAGCCCGTTGCGTTATCCTTCTTTACAGAGGTTGTATGCTCATCGTCGAGCTTATCGAGCGATTCGGGATTCGCCAAGGTTCCCAAAGGATTTGCGAACTGCAAAACAAAGCTTTCGACAGCGTCGCCCTCGTTAATAATCTCGAAAAGGATCGCCTCGCTTGCAAGCGCATCGGCAACCGTCAAGCTAAGCTTGCCCTTTTTTGCAACATAAGGAAAACCGTCGTATTCGATCGAAATATTTTCGCTTTCAACCGTAAGAATCGTTCCGCCTACGCGATAAATCGAGTAGAATTGGCTTTCGCCTGCGGGGATTTCATAAGTCGTAACGGTTCTGTTTTCATCGGGGATCATCAGGTACGGGTCTGCCTTGGTGCCGGTACCGAGCACTTCGGGTTCCTCGGGGGTGCTCGATTCTTCGTCGGGAGAAGAGGATTCGTCGCTCGATTCATCAACCGAGGATTCGGTGACCGAGGATTCGTCAACGTCGTCACTGACAAGCGAGCTATCGCCGTTATCGGAAACAGCGTAAGAGGATTCGTCGCTCGATTCGGACGAAGCAGAGGAATCGACGCTTACGGATTCTGCTTCAGAGGAAATCGCGGAAGAGGAGCTGTTTGCCGAGCTTTCTTCCTTGTCGCCGCCGCAGGAAGCGAGCATGGACGTGAGAAGGATGCAAGCGATAGTGAGCGCCGCAAGCGATTTTACAACGCCGCTTTTCTTTTTGATATTATTCATTTTCGGCTACGGCATCAAGAGTTACGGTATATTCGGTTGCACCGTTTTCGAGATATACCTCTGCTTCACCGTTGTAAACGTAGCCCGCGGGGCAAGCGGTTACAGAAAGCTTATAGCCATCGGTGATTTCAACAGTAAATTTTGCAAGTCCGTTTTCATCGCTCTTTGCGGGGAAGCAGGATTCCTTGCAGATCTGAAGCATAACGCCCGAAACAGGGTTGCCCTCGGCGTCAACTACGGTTACGGTAAATGCCGCCTCGCTCGCTTCGGAGCTTGCCTCGGAGCTTGCTTCAGAGCTTGCTTCGGAGCTTGCCTCGGAGCTTTCTTCGCTCACGCTCGAGCTTTCCGAAGCGGAAGAGCCTTCGACATCCTCGCCGCAAGCACAAAGGCAAGCCGCAAGGCAGAGGATGATTAACAAGGAAATGATTTTAGTAAGTTTCATATTTTCCTCCAAATTTTCAACCTAATTGGTTTTGGCTTCTGATAAGCGATTGCTTATAATCGTCTGCCGTGAAATGTTCAAATATCTTATCGAATTCTTCGGTGCTTGTGATGCTTCCGACGTGCATCATAGTGATAACGCCGTAGCGGTCGATAACGACGGTTGTCGGATATCCCTGAAGCTTAAGAGCCAAGTCCCAAAGCGGTTCCTCTGCCGCCATAGGAAGCGTCAAGCCCATTTTGTCCGCATAGGATTTAACGGTGGAATCTGTGCCGTCAACCGGATTTATCGCAATGATTTCGATTTCATTTTTATATTTATCGTAGGATTCCTGCATATAGGGGAATTCCATTCGGCAGGGATCGCATCCGATAAACCAGAAGTTAAGTATAACCGCTTTCTTCGTTTCAAGCAGCTCGGAAAGCTTATAATTGTTACCGTTCGCATCGGTAATTTCGAAATCGCACATTACCGAGCCCAAGCCGTACCCGCCTTTCGCAAGATCCTCGTACGGCAAAAGCTTGGTTTTCAAAACGGTCACATTGGCTTTGACAGAGAAGTTGAGGTCATACCTTTCTTCGGTGATATAACCGTCGGGAGATTCGGAAATAAGGTAGAAATAGCTCTTATCGGTCATACCGTTAAAGCTGATTTCGCCTTTTTTATCTGTTTCGCCCTTATAGATAAGGTTGTTAGGATCGTTAGAGTCATAAACCTTAATCCCAACGTTTTCAAGAGGCATACCGCCCTCGGTTTGAACCAAAATCGTATATTTCGCCTTGATTCCGCCGCTTTCACTGCTTTCACTGCTTGTTTCGGTTGTTTTATCACAGCCCGATAAGGGAATCAAGAAAAGGCAGACGAGAAGAAGCGAAATTATTCTTTTAAAAGTAGTATTCATACAGCCACCCTATTCGGCGTAGCAACACATAAGAAGCCACGCAAGCTCGGGGTTGATCGAGGAATCGTTATTGCCGTTGATATCCTTGAAGAGATATCCGGGGTTTTCGATATCCCACCAGCCGACGTATTCTCCGCGCTGAATAATGATGTGCTTCAAATCCTCGGTCAGCGGATAAAGACCTTCCTTTTCATCTGCAACAGCGATATATTCGAGCAGACATTCGGAATAGCTGACTCTCTTTTCGAAATTTCCGTCCTCGTCATAGAAATATCTGCTGACTCCCGAACGGTCGAGGATATTCATAAAGCAGGAAATATACTGATTATCCTTGGTAAGACGCACATAAACCATCGGGCCGTTTGCTTCGCCGAGATGATAAAATCCGTCGGATTCGTTAAAGACGATATCATAAGCAGAGGTTGCCGCAGTCAGGTCGAATTCCTTGATTTCAAGTCCTTCGGGAAGAACGTATTGCGAAAGATCGACGGTTGTTTTGTAGATGTCCCAAGGCTCATCCTCGGCGGTCTTTTCGTGATCGCCGATTCTTTCGATCGCAAGGATTGCATTATCGACAGCGCCATCGGCAGAATCAACACCGAGAACGTAGGTAGAGGTGCCCGAGCCCTCGTTACCGATCATCGAAGGATGAACCGAGATGATAACCGTGTTATCATCTTCTTCGGAGAGGTTTTGCTCCTGAACGAAATGGGGAGCGCCGTAATATCCAAGGTGAGCATTTTCGCTTCCGATAATCGAGAACTTATACTTCCCTGCCTCTGTCGGGCGGAAAATGAAATAATTTCGCGCATCGGTCGAAAGCTCGATATAGGTGCATCCGACCGAAACGTCGAACGCAACGGTTTCGCCCTCGGGTGCAAAGAGCTGAATTGCTTCGGTTGTAATCTTTTTAGACAAAATGACCTCCGTTGCCGATTCGGTTGGCGTCAGGACAATATCGAGATCGTAGTAATAAGCGTTTTCGTCAGAGGTGAACTGAAGCGCGACGATATATTCGTCGGTCGCAAGCGTTTTTGCCGCCACGCCGTTTTCGTCGCAGGGCTGCATGGCAACGCGTTCGCCGTTTTTCATGAACTTTACAAGAACGTCCGAGCCATAGGGATTACCGAGCGCGTCCTTGACGGTGACCTTATATTCAAGCTCTGCGGGGAGAACGTCCTTGCCTTCGCAGGATGCGAAGACAAAAGATGTCAAGCAGATAGTCACAAGTAAAAGGCAGACAATTTTGATGCTTTTCATATCATTCCCCTTCTACCTTATGCGCCGAGATAATCGTAATAGTAGCAAACCTTAAGCCATGAATTTTCTACGCCCTCAAAGGTGTATTTATCCATAAGCATCTGTAAGAGCTCTGCCAAGCGCTCGTCAACGACGACACAGCCCTCTTGGTCGCCCGATTTTTCGAGCTTGTTAAGGTATCCGCGCATTTCTTCGGTGTAGTCCTCACCGGCGCCGTGGAATCTGCCCTCGAATACGTCTTCTATTTGGTAAAGCTCAACGTTTGCATCGTAATCCGATCCCCAAAGCTTCTTTAAGTATTCGATGGTTTTATCTACGTCGTTGTCATTCTGCTTGAGGTATGCAATGATTTCGCCGTCGGTTTCGGACTTTGAGAAATCAAAGCCGCCCATTTCGATCATCTGAGCGATAGACTGATCGAAAATAGGAGTGATGCCCATGAAATCAGCATAGATAAGGCTGTTGTCAAGCGAATCGTAATATTTGCCGTTCTTGAGCACGGGGGTGATACCGCCTGCGATTATGTCGTACATAACGTCGCCTGTCGCATCGCTATCATAGGTGAAGTAGCCGGGCGATGCGAGACGGAAGAGCTCATAGGAACCGCCCAAGAACTCTACGTCGTAAGGAATCGTTCCGGTTTCGTAAACGTCCCAGAACGCCATATTGACGTAATAGGATGTACCTGCTTCCATATAATAAACGATAGAGCAGTTGATAGGATCGTCGAAAAGGCGTTCGTCGTGCTCATAGGTATAGATGATCTGTCCATTTTCGTCGAACAACCAAGCATCAATGCCGTCTGCATAATCACTCTTCGAGGTGAAGCGATATACACCCGATTTTGAAGGAGTGAATTCTGCAAGAAGTCCGCGAGGAATGATAGCTCTTTCATAGGTGAATACGTTGGTCTTTACGTTCTTACCAAGCTTTGCTTCGAATGCAGAGAAGGTCGCAAGTCCCTTGATCGGGTCCTGAAGCTGAGTGTTATTGGGGCCGAAAACCTCATAATACATACAAATCTTCAGCCATTCGTTTTCGTCAGCGCTGTCAAAGCCCGCAACCTCGTCGACCTGCTTAAGCATTTCGGCAAGCTCCTTATTTACGGTGCAAAGTCCGTTAAGGCTCGAGTTGGACGCATAAGAGAAGTAATTAACCATGCCGAGCCCGTTTTCTTTATCGTAAAGGCTTACGCCGTCTTTATCGGCACCGCCGTTATATACGATATCGTAAACCGACATTTCTTCGTTGAAAAGCGAATAATTCATAAGGTTCGCAAGAAGGAGCGGACCGTTCTTGCTTCCTACGTGATAATAGCCGTCGCTTTCGTTGAAGACGATTTCGGAATAGGTATAATCAAAGCCGTTTTCAGTGGTTGCGCAATATCTGGGCAAATAGGTATCAACGTCGATATCCTTTGCATCGACAACGCGCATATTGCTGATATAAACGGTGTCGTCACCCTCGGCGGTGTCGCCGTCCTTCATAAAGCAGAGTGCGATTTCGTAAACACCGTCGGCTTCAGCGACGCAGGGATAGCAGGACTGCCATTCCTCGTTATCCGAAGTACCCGAAATTTGGTAAACGTCGTCGTCGTTGACGATTACGTAAAGAATATCCGAGAATTTTTCGGAGGAAGCGATGTAATCAAAGCCAAGCGCCTGACCTGCTTTAAGGGTTACGTCGGCATAAATTATCGCATAAGAGCTGTCGATCTCCTTATTGGAAGCGTAAAGACAATCTCTTCCCGACTTGTTGCCTGCGATAAAGGGCCAGATATATTTTGCGTTTTCGTCTTCTGTTTCAGGGCGGTAGGTGACTGTGATATCGCCGTTATTGAGAATCACGCCTACGTTTTCGGAGGTATCCATAGTCACGTCGGGCTCGATCTGAGTCACAAGGTCGCCAACACCGTTAACGCAAAGCTTTTGCTTATAGTTTTCTGCGGTGAAATGGTCAAACGCGCTGATAAAGGGGCGTTTGCTGGTTATCGCGCCTGCTTCGACAAGGCAGACAACGCCGTAACGGTCGATGAAAACCGAGGTCGGGTAGCCCTGTACACCGAAGCTTGCCGCCCAAGAAGCGGGGCAGGATGCCATCGGGAAGGAA
>JAZRGS010000114.1:0-5304 GCA_045644305.1 Eubacteriales bacterium
GAGACAGCATAAATGAAAAAGCTTTTAATTTTACTTCTTTTATTCACACTTCTTTGCGCCTGCGCGCCGACAGAGCCGCCTATTCACGAGGTCGATTCGTCGGTATTTGAATCGAGCCTTTCGGTCGACGAGGATACAAGCCTTGAATCAAGCGAGGAAAGCTTTGAAGCCGAAAGCGACCTGCCAAAGCCCCCTTCCCTTTCGTTCGGGCAGGAAAAGGCGAAGGCTTTATCGCTTGAAGAGCAGGTCGGACAGCTGTTTTTGGCGGCATTTCCCGACACGAACGCGCTATACTATGCTCAAAAATACCATTTGGGCGGATATATTCTGTTCGGGCGTGAATTTAAAAACTCAACCCCCGAATCTATCAAGCAAACGCTTGCGGATTTGCAGGAAAACGCCGATATACCAATGCTTTTCGCGGTTGATGAGGAGGGCGGAACGGTTTGCCGTGTAAGCTCATATCCGCAATTCAGAAGCGAGCGATTTTTGTCGCCGAGGTCGCTTTTCCAAAAGGGCGGACTTGATTTGGTTCTTGCAACCGAGGGCGAAAAATGCGACCTTCTTTCAGACCTTGGCATCAACGTGAACATGGCGCCGGTTTGCGACGTTACGACCGACAAGAGCGCGTTTATGTACAAGCGCTCGATCGGCTTGGACGCCGAAGCGACGGCTGAATTTATCAAGGGTGCTTGCGAGGTTTATTCGCAAAAGCAGGTCGGAAGCGTTTTAAAGCACTTTCCCGGATACGGAAATAACGACGACACTCACGTCGGTATCGCTATCGACGAGCGACCGATTTCCGAGCTTGAAGCGATCGACCTTATCCCCTTTCAGGCGGGCATCGATGCCGGATGCGGTGCGATACTTGTAAGCCACACCTACGTGAATTGTCTTGATTCGAAGCTTCCCGCTTCGTTATCGCCCGTAGTGCATCAATATCTGCGCGAGACGATGGGCTTTGACCGAGTTATCGTCACCGACGATCTCACCATGCAGGCGATTACCGATGAATACGGTGTCGGCGAATCGGCTATTCTTGCGATTCTCGCAGGGAACGACCTAATCTGCTGTACAAGGTTCGACGTTATGTACGACGCACTGATTGAGGCTGTCAATTCGGGCAGAATCGACAAAGCCGTGATCGAGCAAGCCTGTGCAAGAGTGCTTGATTGGAAGCACTCGCTGGGACTTATATAATAAGTAAAGAGTGGGGTTTTCCCGCTCTTTTTTGTTACAGAGCTATTGAAAATTCGCGAAAAATGATGTATAATGAATGTGTATATTTTTCGAAAGGAAAATCGGCTTTATGAAGGTTACTTTAAAGAATCTTACTAAAATATTTCCCAACAAGAAGCAAAAAAGCGAGGTCATCGCCGTTAACAACTTCGACTACGTGATTGAGGACGGCGAGCTGATTGGTCTTTTGGGCCCCTCGGGCTGCGGTAAATCGACGACGCTGAATCTGCTTTCGGGTCTTTTGGAGCCGACGAGCGGCAGCATTTATTTCGGTGACGACGACGTCACGATGCTTCCCGCAGAAAACCGCGGTGTCGGGCTCGTTTTCCAAAATTACGCGCTTTATCCCCATTTGACGGTGCTTCAGAACATCACCTTCCCTCTCGAAAACATCAAGAGAAGCGAAAGACCGACCAAGGAACAAATGATAGAAATGGCGACTGAGGCGGCAAGGCTTGTTCAAATAGACACGCTTTTGGACAGAAAGCCGAGCGAGCTTTCGGGCGGTCAGCAGCAGCGCGTTGCGATCGCGAGAGCCTTGGTTAAGAAGCCGAGGATTCTTTTACTTGACGAGCCGTTATCAAACCTTGACGCGAGATTGCGCCTTCAGACCCGCGAGGAGCTGAGAAGAATTCAGCGCTCGACGGGAATCACCACCGTTTTCGTCACTCACGACCAAGAGGAGGCGATGTCGATTTCCGACAAGATCGTGGTTATGAAGGACGGCGTTGTGCATCAAACGGGTGCGCCTCAGGAGGTCTACGACGATCCCGTTAATTACTTCGTTGCCACCTTTTTGGGCACTCCCCCCATCAACTGCTTCGACGGATTCGTTAAGAGTGGCCGCATTTACATCGGAAAAGAGGCTATTATGGACTGCCCGAGCGTTTCCGACAGAGAGGTCATAGTTGCGATTCGTCCCGAGGGATTTTCTCTCGACGAGGACGACACCCCCGTTTTCACCTGCAATTTAAGCCGTGTTGAGGTCATGGGACGCGATATGAGCGTGGTTTCGACGCACGATAATGCGTTGAGTCCGCTTATCCGCTCTATCATCGATTCCGATAATTTGAAGAATCTTTCGGGCGAAACGGTATCATTTGCACTTAAGAAGCATAAGGTATTTATTTTTGAAAAGGAAAGCGGAGAGCGCATTCGCTTTTAATGCGGTGATTATATGAAAAACAAAAATTTTAAGGCGTGGCTTTATCTTTTGCCTGCTTTGCTGTTTTTGGGCATTTTCATGCTTTACCCTCTCGTTGACGTGCTTATTTATTCCTTCGAGGAGGGCTATAATTCGGCATCGCAGACCTATTTCGGTGTCGGCACCTACAATTACAAATACGTGCTTAACGACCCGTATTTTCTTCAGGCGCTTAAAAACACCTTTATTTTGGTGCTTATCACGGTTCCGCTCTCTACCGGACTTGCTTTGCTCATTTCGGTTGCATTAAGCTCGATAAAGAAGCTTAGGAATTGGTTCCAGACGATTTATTTCCTCCCCTACGTCACAAACACGATTGCTGTCGGACTTGTATTTATGATACTTTTCGAAAAGCGGTCGGAGGACGCGATCGGGCTTGTAAACAGCTTTCTTTCGATCTTCAGGATAGAGGCTATCGACTTTATCAACGGCCCCTATTGGGCGAAGATGCTTGTGCTTTCGCTTTACACGATTTGGATAGTTATGCCCTTTAAGATACTTATTCTTACAAGCGCACTTGCATCGGTTGACGAGATTTATTACAACGCCGCGAAGGTCGACGGCACTTCTCGCCGACGCATATTTACCAAAATCACGCTTCCGATGATTTCGCCGACGCTGTTTTACCTTATCATCACCGGCTTTATCGGGGCATTCAAGGCATACTCCGACGCGGTGGCCTTGTTCGGCACAAACCTTAACGCAAACGAAATGAACACGATAGTCGGCTATATTTACGATATGCTTTACGGCGATTCGGGCGGGTTCCCGTCCTATGCCTCGGCTGCGGCGATTATTTTGTTCGTCATCGTGCTTACCATTACCGTTGTTAACCTTTTGGTTAGCAAGAAAAACGTACATTATTAGGAGGTTTTTATGGATTATCAATCAATACGAAAAGCCTCCGACAGAAAAAACCGCATTTTAAAGACGGTCATTTACATCTTCTTGGCGACCTGGGCGATTATAGTCATCTTCCCCTTTTATTGGATGCTTATCAGCTCGATAAAAAGCTATGGCTCCTACGACAGCGACTGGATGAACTTCTTCGCGTCGCACCCGACCTTTGAAAACTACAAAACCGCGTTTTCGGCGGTGCCTTTAGGCGGTTACTTCCTAAACACCCTGATTTTCACGCTTGTGACGACGGGGCTTATGATAATTGTGACCGTGCTTGCGGCGTTCGCCTTTGCAAGGCTTGATTTCAAGGGAAAGGACCTTGTTTTCACCATATTCCTTTCGCTTATGATGATTCCGACCGAGCTTGTCGTTATCACCAACTACGTGACGATTACCGAGCTTTCGCTCAAAAACACCTTTGCGGGGCTTATTTTGCCCTCGGTCACCTCGGTTTTCTATATTTATTTGCTTAAGGAAAACTTTGCGCAGGTGCCCGACGAGCTTTATTATGCCGCGAAGGTCGACGGCACGAGCGACATCAAATATCTTTTCAAGGTGATGATGCCGATTTGCAAGCCGACTATCGTTACGATAACCATTTTGAAGATCATCGAATGCTGGAACTCCTACGTCTGGCCGAGGCTTATTACCGACAATCAGGCATATTTCCTCGTTTCGAACGGTATTCAGGAAATACGCGAATCGGGATTTGGCCGTCAAAACATACCCGCGATGATGGCGGCGGTCGTCGTCATTTCGGTGCCTCTTATCGTTTTGTTCTTGGTCTTCCGTAACAAGATTATGGAGGGTGTTTCGAGAGGAGGTCTTAAGGGATGAAAAGACTTTTATCTATCCTGCTTATCGCTTCGTTCTGTCTTATGCTCGTTTCCTGTCACGGAAGCAAGGAAAAGCATGAATTCGTGATGCCCGAGGAGTTTGACGTAAGCCGTAATTACGAAATTTCGTTTTGGGCGAAGAACGACTCTAACCTGACGCAGGTTGCCATTTACAAGCAGGCGATTGCGGATTTTCAGGAGCTTTACCCCAACATAACCGTTAATTTAAAGCTTTATACCGACTATGCCCGCATTTACAGCGACGTCATCACGAACATTTCGACCGACACGACGCCGAACGTATGCATTACCTACCCCGACCACATCGCGACCTATTTGACGGGTCAGGACACCGTGGTTCCGCTTGACAATTTATTCGTCGACAAGAAATACGGCTTGGGCGGAAGCGAGGTCAGGTTCGATGCTCCGACGAAGGATGAAATCGTTCCGAAGTTTTTGGATGAATGTGAATTCAACGGAAGCTTTTACGCGGTTCCCTTTATGCGCTCGACCGAGGCGTGCTACGTCAACAAGACCTACGTTGAAAAATTGGGCTACACACTTCCCGAAACACTTACCTGGGACTTTGTTTTCGAGGTTTCCGACGCGGCGATGAAGAAGGATGCCGACGGAAATTATCTTGTCAACGGTCAGAAGGTCATGACCCCCTTTATTTACAAATCGACCGACAACATGATGATTCAGATGCTTAAGCAGAAGAACGCGCCCTATTCGACGGTTTTCGGCGAGATACAGATATTCAACGACACAACTGCCGATATCCTCGAGGAGGTCGTCAAGCATTGTGAATTGAAGTCGTTCGACACCTTTAAATACACGGGATATCCCGCGAACAAGCTCAATATGGGGCAGTGCATCTTCGCGATCGACTCGACAGCGGGCGCGACTTGGATGGGCTGCGATGCGCCGCTTATCGACGTTGCGGAGGACGACATGGTCGAATTCGAGACCGTGGTTATGCCTATTCCCCAATACGACGTAAATAATCCGCAGATGATATCTCAGGGCCCCTCGATGTGCATCTTCAACAAGCAGGATCCTCAGGAGGTGCTCGCATCGTGGCTGTTTATGCAGTTTATGCTGACTAACAAGGTTCAGATAAGC
>JAZRGS010000115.1:0-9313 GCA_045644305.1 Eubacteriales bacterium
TTGGAAACGCATACGAAGTAGTCAAAGCCTTCAGCGCCGTTGAATTCAGCGAGATCTACGGAGAATTCAACATAGGTCTTTTCGCCATCAGCGATCATGGTGCCGGTGATGGAGGAATCTGCGATGTCAGCAGAGGTGTTAGCGTCCTTAACGGTGTTGTACTTAGCTACGTAAGCAACAGCGCCTTCCTTAACGCAAACATCATAGAAGTGAGTGTAAACGGTAGCTTCGGAATCGGTGTTGATCCAGAAACGAACGTTGGTGCCGTTACCGTTGCCGCCTTCTACCATTGCGCAGTCGATTTCAACTGCAACGTAGAGCTTTTCGTCATCGGTACGGAGCTGATACTTGTAAGAGAGAGTATCGGTGGTGGTGGGGACGGTCTGCCAGTAGCCGTTTTCGGGGGTAACTTCTACCCAGCCGTCAGCTGCCCAGCCGTTACCGGAGAGATCGCCGTCAACGGTGATAACTTCAGCTACGGTTTCGGGAACGCCGTTGGTTACTTCGTATCCTTCGGGAGCGTCCTGAACGGTAGCGGTAGCGCTGGTAGCGGTAGCTGCTTCGAGGTCAATACCTGCGAGGGTGATCTTGTCGCCGGTCTTGAGAGCCATTGCAGCAACCTTGGACTGCCAGTTAGCAAAGGTCTGAACGGTGCCGTCTTCCTTGGTCTGTTCGGGAAGCGAACCGGAGGAGTGAACGAGCAACACGATGTTGCCATCGTCAAAGTTGATGCCCTTTTCCATGCCTGCTGCTGCAGAGCCGGGGGTAGCAACTACGGTAACTACTTCGTAAACGTTAGCTTCGGAAGTAGGAGCGAGAAGAACGCTGATAGCCCAGTTGGGGTTAGAAGCGTTGTATTCTTCTGCGGAGGTGATAACGGTAGCATCTTCACCAGCGATGGTGCCGTTTACGGAGTTGATGTTGAATACAAAGCCGTAAGCGTTATCGAAGGTGTAGGTGCCGGATTCGTTGGTTGTCTGACCGTCGTTCCAGTCAACTGCTGCTACAGGAACTGCGAAAGCAGCGACGAAAAGAAGAGCGGACAACGCAAGTGCGAGGAATTTCTTCATTTTGGTGTTCCTTTCTAAAAAAATTTAAATTTTGGGATATTATCCCATACTTCGAAATCGATTATAACACAGAGATGTGTCCGTGTCAATATAATTCGTCAAAATTTAGGCGTTTTAACATGGTAAAATTTTGTTTTTTGAAAATAAAAAACGACAGTCGCTTTTTGACGTCTGTCGTTGATTGCTTACATTAATTATATAAAGAGATATGCTCGAGCTCGTTTTCGTAGATAATTCCGAGCGTTTTGATTACCTGCCATATGAACAGTCCCGCACAGATTATACGGGGTGCGGAAATGAAGGAATAAAAGTAGGGAATAACGAAGCCCGCGACCCAGAAAACGGTCGTTGCGGAATAGGCTATCCAAGGCAGGGAGGTGTCGATTTCGCTTCCCGAAAGGTCGCGCGAAAGCGTGCGAATATCACACAAGAATCCGCGTATGCAAAGAAGCGCGCAGGTGAGTGCGGTGATTCCCAAAATCAATGCGCCGACGACGATTTTTATGTCGGTTTCGTAGATGATGATCGCGCCGTTCGGGACGAGGATTTTGCGGAAGATTTCGGTTCCGAGCATAAGCTGGAAGGCGGGAATTGCATATCTTTTCGTTTGCTTGAAGTCGCTTACCTCCTTGAAAAGGAAGGTCGAAGCGAAAAACAAAAGAAACATAAGCGAGGCGGGGATGATGCGCTTTCCGTCGATCGAAAAGTCGATTATGAAGAACAACGAGAAATTCAATGCTAAAATTCCGCGTCTGAGCCTTTTTAAGCGCACCTTTTCGGGCTTTTGGGTGAATTCGACCGAATAGCGGTTATCAAGCTCCTCGGCGGATTCGGAATGAAGCGTGCGCAAAAGCTTGAAAAGCGAGATGAACCAGGCTATCGAAATTCCCAACGAAATGCAGGAAAGCATAACCACGAGCAGAGGCTTTGCGTTCACGAGCGAAAGCAGAGCGTCGTATTTTTCATGGTCGAGCTCGAGATAAAGGCGCATTTCGAATATCGCGATAAGCTCGGGTATGAGCATCGCCGCCAAGCGGACGAAAAAGGCGAGATAGGTTAAAAAGCAGATGCCCTCGCAGGAGGCGAGCGTTTTGTTGAAATTGTTTCGCATCGCGAGATAGGTTATACCGTCGAACAGCCTTTTGAAGATGAGGATATAAAGGATGCCCTCGACTATCACAAATCCTGTTACGGCGAGCATTCGGTTAGAACTGATATTTGTCAGGAACACCGAACGCATCATTATCAAATGAATCGCTTCGACGATGAAAAGATAGGAAAAGCATTTGCGTGCCTCGTCGATCGAGCCGTCGAAATACGCAAGCTGTGTCAGTCCGAAAAATATCAGGGCACAGCCGAATGCGTCGGGGAGTATATCAAGCCCGAAGGGGACGGGGTTTATGAAAAACGCAAAACCCGACAAAAGCAGTGCTTTACTTACTGCCGCAACGCTTTTCGGTTTCTTGCTTTGTGTTTTCATAACGCTGTTCCTTTCTTATTTTTTGTTGCGTCTGTTAAGTCTTTCCAACGCCTCGGCGCGTTCGCGCTGCGCCTTTTCGAGCGCATCCGCCTGCTCACGCGCGAGCTGCTGCTTGTCCTTTTCGTATTGCTTTTCGCTTGTGATAAGGATAAAGCAGGTGTGAAGGAAGAAGATGTTATAGAATATTACCGCGTAGCGGATGATAAATATCGCCACCTCTGCCATAGCCGAATAGCTTCCCAATGCGTCCACCATCTTGAGTATATAAACCGCGACGGTGATGAGGATATAGACGCTTGTAACAACGAGTCGGTTTTTAGCCGCACGCGACAATTTCGGGGCGTTGTTCGAGTTTGCGATGCGGACGACTGCCGAAAGCCAATAATAGGACATAAGGAACCACGCCGCAAGCGAGAGGAAGAAGGTAACGGTATTTAAATAGGGATATATCGCCTGCTCGGGCTTAATCAAGCCGACTATCTCGCAAAGATTCAAAACACCCGCAGGGATAATGAAGAGGGCGGATATCGAAGCGTGAAGAAATTCGTTATCGAGCCGCGACGCGAGGAAAAAGCCGTATGCGAGCAAAATTGCGGCAAACAGATCGCCGCCTACGCCGCTCATAAGAAGGCAGGCGTAGCCGAAAAGTGCTATTCCGAAGCCCATTTTTTACCTCTTTTAGTTGTTGTTCTGCTGAGAAACGACGCTTCCGCAGCATTTTTTGTATTTTTTACCGCTTCCGCAGGGGCAGGGGTCGTTGGGGCCGACCTTGACGTCGCGCTTGACGGGTGTCGGCTTGACCTTTTTGCCGTCGGTCTTCATCGACGCGCTGCCGTTGAGGATCTGGGTGCGCTCGGTGCTCGAGTTGCGGGGGCGAGCCGTGAGAATCATTCTTGCGGTGCCTGCGCGGATTTCGTCAATCATTTCCTCGAACATCATTCCGCCCTGAAGCTTATATTCGGTGACGGGGTCGCGCTGTGCGTAAGCGTTGAGTCCGACGCTTCCCATAAGGTCGTCCATAGCGTCGATATGCTCTACCCAACGCGAGTCGACGTTGCGGAGAAGGATCGCGCGCTCAACCTCGCGCCAGATTTCGGGAGTGAAGAGCTCCTCCTGCTTTTTGAGCAGCTCGTCGGCGCGCTCGGTCAGGACGCTTGTTATATCCGAAGGGGTAAGCGACGCCAAATCGGATTGGTTGTAATAAAAATCGCTGCTGCTGCAAAGAAGTCCGTTGAATGCGGCGCGGATGGCGTCGAAATCCCATTCGTCGGGGACGTCGTTCGCGGTGTGCTTCGCGACGGTTTCCTCGATATGGCCGAACACCATGCCCTTGATTTTGTCGGAGATATCCTCGCCGTTCAAAACGTCGCGGCGCTGTTTATAGATATTTTCGCGCTGTTGGTTCATAACGTCGTCGTATTGAAGTACGCGCTCACGACGCTCTGCGTTGTTACCCTCGATGCGCTTTTGAGCGTTTTCGATGGAATTGGAAAGGATGCCCGCGTCGATAGGCTGGTCGTCGGGCATTTTGAGCGCTTCGACGATTCCGAGCATCTTATCTGCGCCGAAGAGACGCATAAGGTCGTCCTGCATCGAGAGATAGAAGCGGCTCTCACCCGGATCGCCCTGACGGCCCGCACGGCCTCTGAGCTGGTTATCGATACGTCGGCTTTCGTGGCGTTCGGTGCCGAGTATGAACAGACCGCCCGCTGCGCGTACCCTTTCTGCCTCGGGCTCGATTTCGGCTTCAAATTTCGCCTTTAATTCGTTATAGTGCTTTCTCGCTTCCAAAATAGCTTCGTCGTCGGTTGCGCCGAAGTTGGTTGCCTCGTAAAGCATATAATCGTCGAGACCCTCCTTGCGGAGAACGTCCTTTGCGAGAAATTCCGCGTTACCGCCGAGCATAATGTCGGTACCGCGGCCCGCCATGTTGGTGGAAATGGTGACCGCGCCGAATTTGCCCGCCTGTGCGATAATTTCGGCTTCTTTTTCGTGATATTTTGCGTTTAATACGTTGTGAGGGATGTTGCGAGCCTTAAGGATTTTGGAAAGCGCTTCACTCTTTTCGACCGAAACTGTACCGACAAGTATCGGCTGACCCTTTGCGCGGCATTCCTCGATCTGCTTAACGATAGCCTCGGTCTTGCCGTAGATGCTTTTGAAAACGACGTCGTTATGGTCGACGCGGATCATAGGCTTGTTGGTGGGGATTTCGACGACGTCGAGACCGTAAATGCGCTCGAGCTCGGTCGCCTCGGTCATCGCGGTACCCGTCATACCCGAAAGCTTGCGGTACATTCTAAAGTAGTTCTGGAAGGTGATGGTTGCCTGAGTGCGGTTTTCGTTCTGAACCGTGACGCCTTCCTTTGCCTCGATCGCCTGATGCAAGCCGTTGGAGAAGCGGCGCGAGGGCATAATACGGCCTGTGAAGCTGTCGACGATGACAACGTTGCCGTTTTGCATAACGTAATCGGTATCGCGCTGCATGATTCCGCGTGCGCGGATAGCGTTGTTGAGGTAGTGCATGAGCTCGCTGTGCTCGCCGTCACCGATGTTTTCGATGCCGAAGTACTGCTCTGCCTTGGCAAGACCTGCGGTTGTGAACATACAGCTTCTTGCCTTTTCGTCGACTATGTAATCCTCGACGATGTCCTCATCGCTCTTTTTAGCGTCGAATTCCTTGATACGATAGCATTTTAAGCGACGCACGAATTCGTCCGCCTTTTTGTACATATCGCTCGATTCGCCGCCTGCGCCCGAAATGATAAGCGGGGTACGTGCTTCGTCGATAAGGATAGAGTCGACCTCGTCGACGATGGCGAATGCGTGACCGCGTTGAACCGTTTGCGATTTGTAAACGACCATATTGTCGCGGAGGTAGTCAAAGCCCAATTCGTTATTGGTGCCGTAGGTGATATCTGCGTTATAAGCCTCTTGGCGCGCCTTGGTATCGAGCCCCTGAAGCACCAAGCCGACAGAAAGTCCGAGGAAGCGGAAGACGTTGCCGTTCCATTCGCTGTCACGCTTTGCGAGGTAATCGTTAACGGTGACGATGTGAACGCCGTTTCCTGTGAGCGCGTTGAGGTAGGCGGGAAGGGTAGCCATAAGGGTCTTACCTTCGCCCGTCTTCATTTCGGCAATTCTGCCCTGATGTATTACGATACCGCCGATAAGCTGGACGTGATAATGACGCTTGCCGAGCACGCGCCAAGAAGCCTCGCGTACGGTTGCGAATGCCTCGGGAAGAATATCGTCGAGGGTTTCGCCGTTTGCAAGTCGTTCCTTGAAAATCGCGGTCTGCGACTGAAGGGTCGCGTCGTCCATTGCGGCGTATTTATCCGAAAGCGCTTCGATCTTCTGCGCTATGGGTTCGATTTTTTTAAGCTGCCTTTCGCTGTACGTGCCGAAAAGCTTGGTGAATAATGACATATTTATCTCCTCTCGGGGGTGTTTGCAAAATACTACATCTAATATAATACCACATATTTAAGAAAAAGTACACAGTTATTTGTAAAAAACTTGAAATGTTAGAAAAAAAGAGTTATAATAGAATGAATTTATATGTTTTGGAGTTTATATGTCTACGATTGCGGCTGTCGGAACGCCACACGGCAAGGGCGGAGTGGCGATTGTCCGAATAAGCGGAGGCGATGCATTCGACGTCGCTTCGAAAATATTTGTCCCTGCGAATCGCGCACGCTTTGAGCAAAGGATTCAGGGCAATGCCTATTACGGCAATTTTCAGGACGAAAACGGAATATTTGACGACGGGCTTTGCATCGTTTTTAATTCGCCGAATTCCTTTACCGGCGAGGACGTAATAGAGCTTCATTGTCACGGCGGAATTCTTGTTACCCAGAAGCTTTTGGCGGCGGCGCTATCACATGGCGCAAGGTTTGCGACAGCGGGCGAATTCACGCGTCGTGCCTTTATAAACGGCAAGATCACGCTCACGCAGGCGGAGGCTATCGGCGGAATCATCGATTCGGTCAACGAAAAGCATCTTTCGGTCACCGCAAGGCAGGCGAACGGCTCGCTTTCGCGCCTGCTCGATTCGATTTATTCGGATCTGCGATTGCTTGCCGCATCGGTGTACGCGTTTATCGACTATCCCGACGAGGATATGACCGACGTAAGCGTCGATGAGATGAGAAGCCGACTTGTAGAGATAAAATCGAGGCTTGACAAGCTTGTCGGAAGCCACACCTACGGCCGCGCGATAAGCGAAGGCATTGTTACGGCTATCGTCGGCAAGCCGAACACGGGCAAGAGCTCGCTTCTTAACGCGCTTTGCGGCGAGGAGAGGGCGATAGTTACCGACATTGCGGGAACAACGCGTGACGTTGTTACCGAAACCGTGCACTTAGGCGACGTGATTTTACGACTTTCCGACACTGCGGGCATCCGCGACAGCGACGATGCGGTCGAAAGAATCGGCATAGAACGAAGCAAAAGGGCGATTTCCGAGGCTTCGCTCGTGCTGGCGGTGTTTGATCTTTCGCGTCCGATAGATGACGACGACAAGCGCTTGGTCGAGGCGATTTTTGAAAGCGGAAAGGAGAGTCAGACGGTTTGTATTTACAACAAGGCTGACGCCGCTTCCGAATTCTGCCACGAGCTTCCCTTTGACAAATCCGTGACTGTGAGCGCATTGAACAGCGAAGGACTCGACGCCTTGGTTGAAACGGTATCTTTGATGTTCGGCGCGGGAGAGATAGGCGAAAACGATGAAATCGTGGTGAATGCGCGTCAATGTGCGGCGGTGCGTAACGCAAGCGTCGCAGTCGGCGCGGCGATAGAAGCCTTGAACGGATTTACTCAGGATATCGCGGGAATGGACATCGAAAACGCGCTTGCGGCGATTGCCGAGGCAGACGGCTTGAGCGTCTCCGAGGATATCGTCAACGAGATATTCTCGCATTTCTGCGTCGGAAAATGATTGCACGAAGCACGCGATCATCCGCATAACGAATCAATCCCTCTCTCCGTGCGGAGCAGAGGGTATCAAAATTGTGAAAGGTCTCGCGGAGAGGGAAAAACAAGCTCGTGCTTGGCTCATCGCGACTGTAAAAAAATGATAAAGTACACAGCACAGGAAACAGACGTTGCCGTTATCGGTGCGGGACACGCGGGGCTCGAGGCCGCGCTTGCCTGCGCGCGCATGGGCGTGAGCACGATTTTATTTACGCTTACGCTCGACCTTGTCGGCAATATGCCCTGCAACCCGTCGATAGGCGGTACGGGCAAGGGGCACCTCGTTTTTGAAATAGACGCCTTGGGCGGCGAAATGGGCAAGGCGGCGAACGCGGTTATGCTTCAAAGCCGTATGCTCAACGCATCGAAGGGCCCCGCGGTCAGGTCGTTGCGTATGCAGTCGGACAGGGTGCGCTATCGCGATTACATGAAGAATATCGTCGAAAAGACCGACAACCTTTTGCTTAAGCAATCCGAGGTGGTTTCGGTCGAGGCGAAGGATGGAAAAATCATCGGCGTTACGACGTCGTTCGGGGCGTTTTACCCCTGCAAATGCGTGATTATTGCGACGGGAACGTCGCTCGGCGGACGAATCATCGTCGGCGAGGAGGCTTATGAATCGGGCCCCGATAACACGCTCCCTGCGAACAGATTGGTCGATTCCTTAAGGGAAATCGGCGTTAAGCTTACCCGCTTTAAGACCGGCACCCCGCCGAGAGTTCACGCCGATTCGATCGATTACGAAAAGCTCGAGCGTCAGGACGGCGACGAAAACCCGACTATGTTCGGCTATTACGAATCGCGCCCGAATCTGTTGCCCTGCTACGTCGCTTATACCAACGAAAAAACGCATAACATAATCAAGGAAAACCTCGACAGATCGCCCCTTTATTCGGGTGTTATCCACGGCACGGGCCCGAGATACTGCCCGAGCATAGAGGACAAGGTAGTCCGCTTTTCGGATAAGGAAAGACATCAGATATTTGTCGAGCCGATGGGAACCGATACGAAAGAGGTATATTTGCAGGGCCTTTCGAGCTCGCTTCCCGAGGAGGTCCAGCTTCAGCTTATCCATTCGATCGAGGGACTCGAAAACGCAGAATTTATGCGCACCGCTTACGCTATCGAATACGATTGCTGCGATCCGCTTCAATTGACGAATACGCTTGAATTCCGCGAAATCAACGGACTTTTCGGTGCAGGACAGTTTAACGGCAGCTCGGGTTATGAGGAGGCGGCGGCTCAGGGTCTTATCGCAGGCATCAACGCCGCGCTTAAGGTGCAGGGAAAAGAGCCCTTTACGCTTTTGAGAAGCGAAAGCTATATCGGCACGCTTATCGACGACCTTGTAACAAAGGGCACGAACGAGCCCTACCGCATTATGACCTCTCGAAGCGAATACCGTTTGCTTCTCCGTCAGGACAATTCGCAAACGCGTCTTTTGCCCAAGGGCTATGCGGTCGGACTTGTAAGTCAGGAGCGTTACGATAAATTCCTTGCCGACGAAAAGGCGCTTGAGGAATTGATTTATTCGCTTGAGCACGAAAGCATAAAGGGAGGAAGCCGACTTGACGACCTTCTTGAAGAACGCGGTTATGCACGTACCGGCGCAGGTATCGTTAAGGCAGAGCTTTTGAAGCGTCCAGAAATTACGATAAACGACGTTATGGCGCTTTCGGATTGCGAAAATATATACGACCAAAACCTGTTGAGCCGTGCGGAAACCGAAATAAAATATTCGGGATACATCAAGCGTCAGCTTGCCGAGGTCGAAAGATTCAAAAAGCAT
>JAZRGS010000116.1:0-7586 GCA_045644305.1 Eubacteriales bacterium
AACAACGTCGTTTACGCACATTGCGACACAGTCGATACCGATAGTGTCGTGCTTATCCATAAGGATAGCAAGCTTAAGCTTGGTGCCGACGCCGTCGGTACCGGAAACGAGCACAGGCTCTTCCATGCCCGCGATATTCAAGCCGAAGCAGCCGCCGAAGCCGCCGACGTCGTCGAGACAGCCTTCGTTACGGGTGCGTGCTATGTGAGTCTTCATAAGCTCGACAGCCTTATAGCCTGCAGTAATATCTACACCTGCTGCTGCGTAGCTTTCAGATCTGGATTCGTTATGCATGATAATTATTCCTTTCCGCTCCAGCAATAGGTGCAGAGCTTGCATCTGTCGATGCCGATTGCTTTTATAATACCTTCAAGCGATTGGAATTCAAGGGACGCAAATCCCATGCTTTCGCAGATCGCCTTTCTGAACTTTTGTCCGCGTTCGGTCGACGAATCGGTATATTCGTCGATATGATTGAAGCCCTCTTCGCCCTCGAGCTCCATAATAACTCTTCTGCCCAGAAGCTCCATATCGTTCTTATTACGCGAGAAGTTAAGATACTTACATCCGTACATTATCGGAGGGCAGGCAGAACGCATATGGACCGCCTTGGCGCCGTTTTCGTAAAGAAAATCGACGGTTTCCTTAAGCTGAGTGCCGCGAACGATCGAGTCGTCAACAAAAAGCAGGTTTTTATCGGTGATAAGCTCGTGTACAGGAATCTGCTTCATCTTGGCAACCTTGCGGCGCTCGTTCTGACGCGAGGACATAAAGCTTCGCGGCCAAGTGGGAGTATATTTGATAAAGGGACGGGCAAACGGAACTCTGCTCTTATTAGCGTATCCGATTGCGTGGGGCGTACCCGAATCGGGAACACCGCCGACATAGTCGATGTCGTTGTAAAGGCCGGTTTTCATATCGGCTTCAGCCATAATTTCGCCGTTGCGATAACGCATAACCTCGACGTTTACACCTTCGTAATCCGAGGTTGAATAGCCGTAATATGACCAAAGGAATGCACACACGCGCATTTCATCACCCGGCTTTGCGAGCTGAGTTACGGAATCTGCGGTGATTTCGACGATTTCGCCGGGGCCCAATTCCTTTTCATCGTCGTATCCGAGCTTCTTGTACGCGAAGGATTCGAACGCGACGCTGTATCCCTGTTCAGACTTACCGATATGCACAGGTGTTCTTCCGAGCTTATCGCGTGCGGCGATGAGCGCGCCGTTTTCACGGAGAATGAGGATCGAGGCGGAGCCTTCGATAGATTCCTGCGCAAACTTGATACCTTCGACAAAATTAGGCTTACGATTGATAAGCGCTGCCAAAAGCTCGACGTTATTAACCGCGCCGCCCGTCATTGCGTCGAAATGGTCATATCCCTGCTCAAGGCAATAATCGACAAGCTTATCGGCGTTATTGATAGCGCCTACGTAGCAGAGCGCATAGGTTCCCAAATGGGAACGAATGAGCAGAGGCTGAGGGTCGGAATCGCTTATACAGCCGATTGCCGAGGTGCCCTGCATATCCTCGAGGATATGATCGAACTTTGTTCTGAAGGGAGAGTTTTCTATATTGTGGATGACGCGTTGGAGCCCGATTTCCTTATCGTAAGCCGCCAAGCCGCCGCGACGGGTGCCGAGATGCGAATGGTAGTCGGTACCGAAGAAAACGTCGGCAAGCGCATCCTGCTTTGATGCAACACCAAAAAATCCGCCCATGGGGTAAACCTTGCTTTCTTAGAATTTGCTTTGATTGTTTTTTCGGCTTATGCGAAGAAGAGCTCCGAAAGAGTCATAGGATCGATATATTCGCCGTTCTTATAAACACGCATATTGCCAGATGCGATTTCGTCGATAAGCATAACCTTGCCGTCTGCATCGTAGCCGAATTCGAACTTGATATCGTAAAGAACAAGTCCCTTTTCCTTCAAATCGTCAGCAACGATCTGGGTGATCTGCTGAGTCATTGCCTTGATATCGTCATACTGCTCTGCGGTCATAACGCCGAGGTCAACGAGGCCGTCCTTGGTAACGAGGGGGTCGCCCATTTCGTCGTTCTTGAAGGTGGTTTCTACGTATGCGGGAAGGTCCTGACCGAGTTCGCAGTAATCGCTGTAACGGCGGTAGAAGGAGCCGACAGCCTTATGACGGCAGATAACCTCAAGACCCTTACCGAACACCTTTGCAGGAAGAACCTCCATAGTGGTGTTAGCAAGATCTGCGTTGACATAATGGGTCTTAATGCCGGCTGCATTTACCTTTTCGAAGAAATAGATGGACATGCGGAGGTTAACGTCGCCAACGCCGTCAATGGTGAGGCCGACAGAGTTTTCGCCGGGATCGAACACGCCGTCCTTGCCGGTGCAGTCATCCTTAAACTTGAGAAGATAGTTTCCGTTGTCGAGTGCAAATACGTCCTTTGTTTTACCGGTGTAAACGAGTTTCATAGCTGTTGTCTCCTAAAATTATGTTAAATTATTATTTTTTAAAGCTTGGAAAGAATGTCAGCATCCTTTTGAAGGACTGCCTCTGCATCGCTTGCGCGCTTTGCGTCAAGTCTTGCCGCCAAGTCATTATCCTCGACAGCCAAGATCTGAGCCGCCAAGAGAGCCGCGTTCGCGCCGCCGTTTACCGCAACGGTTGCAACGGGGATGCCGGTGGGCATCTGAACGGTAGCCAAAAGGGCGTCCATACCGTCGAAAACGGGACCCTTACAGGGGATGCCGATTACGGGAAGCGTAGTGTTTGCCGCAACTGCACCTGCAAGGTGTGCCGCCATACCTGCAGCGGCGATAATTACGCCGAAGCCGTTCTTACGAGCGTTTGCAGAAAAGTCGCGTGCCTGTTCAGGGGTGCGGTGTGCAGAATAAACGTGTACCTCGAAGGGGATTTCGAGGAGATTGAGCATATCGGTTGCTTTTTTGATGATAGGCAGATCGCTGTCGCTGCCCATTACGATTCCAACTTTTTTCATAATAACTCCTGATTGAAAATAAAAAAGGGCGCACTTACTCAAGAGCAAATGCGCCCAGACGGTCGGCAATAAATTCCTTTGGAAAATCAATTCCGAAGTATCCCAATTCCTTAGGAAAGTTCTTTGTTTCCCTGTGGTGCTCCACAATTATCCGTCAGTCGCAAAGAACCTGATTCTTACGCCGTCAATTATACCATAGCGGCGTTTTTGTGTCAAGGTACATCGGCACAAAAATATGTTATTTTTGTAGAATTACTTCACTTTTTTGACAAATTAATTCTCGAGTGCCGAATCGCAAAACGCGCAACGCAATCCATCGTCGGTTTCGACTGCCTGAGGAACAAGACCGCGTTCGAATTTCGAGATGCAGCGAGCGTTTTTACAGCAGCAGGAGGAAAGCATACGGGTAGGCTTTTTAGCCGATATCGGGTTAGCCTCTGCTTCCTTCAAAAGCTTAAGAATCAACGCCTTACGCATATTCTTACCGTTAAATACCTGTTCAAAGTAGCGAGCGCGCGGGTCCGCATCCACATCGACAGTGATTTCATCAACGCGAGGAAGCGGATGAAGGATAATCATATCGGATTTTGCGTTTTCAAGCTTTGCGGGATCGAGGATATAGAAGTCCTTCAAGCGCTGATATTCATCCTGATCATCGAATCTTTCGCCCTGAACGCGGGTCATATAAAGGACGTCGAGCTCGGGGATAGCCTCATCGAGCGAGGTGGTTTCGTAATAAGGCATATTATGCTTTTCGATGACGTCGTTTTTGATATATTCGGGCAGCTTAAGCTCATTGGGCGAGATAAGAACGATCTTAACTCCGGCATAGCGCGAAAGCGCGTGGATGAGCGAATGAACGGGTCTGCCGTACTTCAAGTCGCCGCAAAAGCCGACAGTAAGGTTATCAAATCTTCCCTTTTCGCGGAAAATCGTCAAAAGGTCGGCAAGTGTTTGAGTAGGATGAGCGTGTCCGCCGTCGCCCGCATTGATTACAGGAACAGACGCGGCAACTGACGCAACGTAGGGAGCGCCCTCGATGGGATGGCGCATAGCGATAACGTCGGCGTAGTTGCTGACGACACGCGCGGTATCGGAAACGGTTTCACCCTTCGATGCAGAGGTGTTCTTCGCATCGGAGAAGCCGATTACCGAGCCGCCGAGCTCGATCATAGCCGCTTCAAAGCTTAGGCGGGTTCTGGTCGAGGGCTCGAAGAAAAGTGTGGCGATTTTTTTACCCTTGCAGCATTCGGAATACTTTAAGGGGTTTTCGATCATATCGCAAGCGGTATTTATAAGCTCGTCGATTTCTTCAACCGAAAGATCGAGTATATCAATTAAGCTTTTCATGCCTTTGCTCCGTTAACAGCGAGGTAGTTCTTGATTCTTTCGACGTTTTCCCTATTAGATTCGTCCTCTTCGAGATATTCGATAATATCGTAAACGTCAACGACGGAATATACGGGGAAACCGAATTCTTCACCGACTTCAGCCATTGCGGATTTATCGGTCTTGCCCTTTTCCTTACGGTCAACCATAACGAAGGTAGCACAAACCTTTGCACCCTCAATGCCCGAAAGGATAGCCATGCTTTCGCGGATAGCGGTGCCTGCGGTGATTACGTCCTCAACGATGACGATTTCCTCGCCTGCCTTGGGAACGTATCCGACGAATACGCCGCCCTCGCCGTGGTCCTTTGCTTCCTTACGGTTGAAGAAGAAGGGAACGTCAAGTCCGTTCTTTGCAAGTGCAACAGCGGCGGAAACGGCAATGGAAATACCCTTATAAGCGGGTCCGTAAAGCACGGTTCTCTTGTTGCCTATCTTTTCGAAATACGCTTTAGCGTAAAATTCGCCGAGCTTCTGAATCTGTTCGCCGGTCTTGATTTCGCCTGCGTTTATGAAATAAGGGATTTTTCTGCCGCTTTTTGCGGTAAAGTCGCCGAATTTAAGAACACCGGCGGACTGAAGAAATTGTATAAATTCTCTCTTATAGCCTTCCATTTTATACCTCCGATTAGTCTACGAATTCTCTTACGCAACGTTCGTACGCCGCAACGGGATCCTCTGCCGCGGTGATGGGGCGTCCGACAACGATGTAGTCAGAGCCGATAAGCTTTGCCTGCTCGGGAGTCATAACGCGCTTCTGGTCGCCAATCTCGCCGTCTGCAAAGCGAACGCCGGGGGTTACGGTAACAAAGCTGCTTCCGCAACGGTCGTGTACCTTGCCTGCTTCAAGAGGCGAGCAAACAACGCCGTCAAGTCCTGCCTTCTTAGCGTTTTCGGCATAATGCATTACGACCTCATCGATGGGTGCCTTGATGAGAAGGTCGTTTTCCATGCTTTCCTGATCGGTAGAGGTAAGCTGAGTAACCGCGATGAGAAGAGGACGGGTTCCGTCTTCACGGGTAAGTCCCTCGAGTGCGGCTTCCATCATACGAACGGTGCCGCCTGCGTGGAGGTTGGTGATGTCGACGCCGAGGTTCGAAAGAACCGCCATGGACTTTTTAACCGTGTTGGGGATGTCGTGAAGCTTAAGATCGAGGAAGATCTTGTGTCCTCTTTCCTTGAGCTCGCGCACGATCGAAGGGCCTTCCGCATAGTAAAGCTCCATACCGATCTTTACAAAAGGCTTTTTGCCGGTGAACTTATCGAGAAATTCGAAGGTTTTTGCCGCGCTCGAAAAGTCGCAGGCGATGATTACGTCTCTACCCATTGTTAACAGCTCCTATTATATCCTTTAAATTTTCAATTCTGTATTTTTCCATAACCGAGGGGAGGTTTTCGATGATCTTCTTGCAGGCATAGGGGTCGATAAGGTTTTGTGCACCTACCTCGACCGCGGTTGCGCCCGCGAGCATCATTTCAATAACGTCCTCGGCGCAGCTGACACCGCCCATACCGATGACGGGGATTTCAACCGCGTTTGCGACCTGATAAACCATTCTTAACGCAACGGGGAATATCGCCTGACCCGAAAAACCGCCCATTTTATTTGCAATCACGGGCTTTTTGGTGCGAAGGTTAATTCTCATACCCAGCATTGTGTTGATTAGGCTGATGCCGTCTGCGCCTGAATTTTCGCAAGCCTTGGCGATTGCAACGATATCGGTTACGTTGGGAGAAAGCTTCACAATTACAGGCTTTTTGGTGACCGATTTTACGGCGCGTGTAACCTCTGCCGCCGCTTCGGGATCGGTTCCGAAGGACATACCGCCGCCGTGAACGTTGGGACAGCTTACGTTGACCTCGAGCCAACCGACTATATCGCATTTATCAAGCTTTTCGCAGGTATAGGCATAATCATCGACCGAAAAGCCGGATACGTTTGCCATAACCTTTTTATTGAAGCATTTTTCGAGCTTGGGAAGTTCTTCGCCGATTACCCTCTCGACACCGGGATTTTGAAGACCGACAGCATTGATCATACCCGAGGTGCATTCCGCAATTCTCGGTGTGGGGTTGCCGAATCTTGGGTCCTTCGTAGTGCCTTTAAACGAGAAGGTTCCAAGCATATTGATGTCGTAGAGCTCGGCAAATTCATAGCCGAAGCCGAAGGTACCGCTTGCGGGTATTATCGGGTTATCGAGTGTTATACCGCAAAGATCTACCTTTGTATTTACCATAAGATTTCCTCCTTTTCGAGGACGGGGCCTTCCTTACAGATTCGCTTATAGCCCGTAATGACCTTGCAGGAGCAGCCCATGCAGGCGCCGAATCCGCAGCCCATTCTTTCTTCGAAGCTGTATTGTCCCGAGGTTTTGGCGGTTTTATAAACGGCCTTGAGCATAGGCTCGGGTCCGCAGCAATAGGTATAGCTGTAATCGGCATTTTCCATCAATGCGGTAACGAAGCCCTTTGTTCCGTAGCTTCCGTCAACCGTCGTTACGCCGACGTTACAGCCGAGCTTTTCGAATTCTTCCTCGTAAAAGAGCTCGCTTTTTGTGTTAAAGCCGAGGATAACGGAAACGGTTTTACCCTCTGCGACAAGCTCCTTTGCGAGCTTATACATGGGAGGAACTCCGACACCGCCGCCGATGAGCAGAGGTGCATTTCCCGATTTGGAAAGGTCGTAGCCGTTGCCCAAGCCGGTTAACACGTCGAGCTCGCCCGATTGCATTTTTGCCATTTGCTCGGTTCCCTTGCCCACCACCTTATAGATGATAGTGAGCAATCCTTCCTCGCAATCGCAAACAGAGATGGGACGGCGAAGGAAAAGACCCTCGAGCTTGATATTTACAAACTGACCTGCTCTGATACCTTCCGTATCGCCCTTTAAGCGCATACGGTAGACATTTTCGGTAAGTTTTACATTTTCGGTTATTTGAAACAGTGATTGCTTCATATTTGCCGCCTTTTTTGATGTTTTATGCGTCGATCGTCGAAATCGTAAGGGTGGTTTCCTCGAGAACGTCGAGAAGCACGCGCACGGTATCGAGCGAGGTGAAGATGGTTACGTTATTTTCGGTAGCGAGGTGACGGATTTCGTAGCCGTCGCTTACCTGATCGGGAGCCGAGATATCGCGGGTGTTGATTATGTAAGCGATATGACCCTGACGAATAGCGTCGGGAATTTCGGTCGAGCCGGTGCCGATCTTCTGGAGAACG
>JAZRGS010000117.1:0-3900 GCA_045644305.1 Eubacteriales bacterium
GAAGTAGCCCTCGTAAACGTCGCCGGTCGAAGCGAAGCTCATAATGCCGTAACCGTGTCTGCAGGCATTTGAAATATCGCCGATATAAACGTCACCGTTTTCGTATCTGATGGTGCGATTGTAAAAGTCCAATTCGGCAGTTGTGTCGTCCTGATATTTAATAGTGCCAGTAACAGGCTGTCCGTTTTCGGATTTGCCCAAAAACTTCGCACCGTTCGGCATCGACGACTTATAAGTACCGCCGCCGATATAGATGCACAAAAAGGTTATTGCCGCGACGATAAGCGCCGCGATAAGAATAACTATAATCGGGTTTATCTGCTTACTTTTCAAAAGCTGTCACCTCCGATCGTATCAAACAAAAATTTGAAAGAACCAATCGCTTGTGAGAAAGCTCTGGGGAAAAGCTGTGCCAAGACAAAGCCGAGCCAAACAAGTCCGAGCAGACAAAGAAGCAGGAAGAGAAAGGTGGTGTCTTTTCCTCGATACTTCGATTTCGCCATATCCAGCTTTTCGGGAGCGATGTAGTAGCGTCCGTCATCGGTAACAAGAACGGTTTCGGAAAACGATCCGCCTCTGTTAAGCGAATACTTAAGCGCGGGATTCATTTTAAGCTTCAATTCCTCAAGCGTCATGGCGCTGTCGGGCGAGGTCGCATCGATTTCGATTAACGCGCGGACCAATCTGCCTAAAAAGCGCGCATTGTAATACATAACGCAGGAAGAGACCATCGCGCCAAGCACTATCATCCAAACGATGTTACTGATTTCCATTTAAATCACCTTATTTAATGATTTCCTTGCCCAACATATAAGGTCTGAGGGCTTCGGGGATATTTACGCTGCCGTCCTCGTTAAGATTGTTTTCGATAAGTGCAATAAGCATTCTGGGAGGAGCAACAACCGTGTTGTTAAGGGTGTGAGCGAGATATTTGCCGTTTGCACCGTCAACACGAATCTTAAGTCTGCGTGCCTGCGCTTCGCCGAGGTTCGAGCAGGAGCCAACCTCGAAATACTTCTTCTGTCTGGGAGACCAAGCCTCGACGTCGACAGACTTGACCTTAAGGTCAGCAAGGTCGCCGGAGCAGCATTCGATAGTACGAACGGGAATGTCAAGGGTGCGGAAAAGATCAACGGTGTTCTGCCAAAGCTTGTCGAACCACATCATGCTGTCTTCGGGCTTACAGATAACGATCATTTCCTGCTTTTCGAACTGGTGAATTCTGTAAATACCACGCTCTTCTATGCCGTGAGCGCCCTTTTCCTTACGGAAGCAGGGAGAATAGCTGGTGAGCGTCTTGGGAAGCTGAGCTTCGGGGATAATGGTATCGATATAACGACCGATCATCGAGTGCTCGCTGGTGCCGATAAGATAAAGGTCCTCGCCTTCGATCTTGTACATCATTGCTTCCATTTCTGCAAAGCTCATAACGCCGGTAACCACGTTACTGCGAATCATGAAGGGCGGGATGCAATATTCAAAGCCGCGCTTGATCATGAAATCGCGAGCGTATGCGATAACAGCCGAGTGAAGCTGTGCAATGTCGCCGGTGAGATAATAAAAACCGTTGCCGGCAACCTTTCTTGCGCTGTCAAGGTCGATACCGTTGAGCTTTTCGAGGATGTCGGTGTGGTAGGGGATATCGAAATCGGGAACGAGAGGCTCGCCGAAGCGTTCAACCTCAACGTTTTCTTCATCGCTTCTGCCGATAGGAACAGAGGGGTCGATGATGTTGGGGATCTTCATCATAATGGAGGTAAGCTTTTCGCCGACTTCCTTTTCTTCGGCAGAAAGCTCGTCGATTTTGCTGCCGTCAGCGGCGATAGCGCGCTTGACCTCTTCAGCCTCATCGCGCTTGCCCTGAGCCATCAATGCACCGATTTGCTTGGATGCTTTGTTGCGGTTAGCGCGCAAAGCTTCTACCTCGGTCTTGATTTCGCGGTTGCGCTTGTCAAGCTCGATAACCTCGTCTACAAGAGGAAGCTTGTCGTCCTGAAACTTCTTTTTGATGTTTTCGCGTACAACGTCGGGGTTTTCGCGAAGGAATTTAATGTCGATCATTTTATTTTACTCCGTTTTTTAATTTTCGTTTTCAAAAAATGCGTTTCCGCAGATTTGCTTAATAAGTTCTTCAAGGTCATCAGAGCCCGAGAAGTAAAGCGTTAATTTACCGTTGCCCTCGGAATCCTGCTTAATAGCAGCTTTTCTGCCGAGAACGTCGGACATATCGCTTTCGATTTTCTTGTAATAAGCCTTGCTTACGTTTGAAGTCGTGTCGATAGGCTTTTCGGTACCGCCTTCGGATATGCGCTTAACGTATTGCTCGGTTTGACGAACCGAAAGTGCGTTTCTGATAATGAATTCAGCGTGCTCCTTAAGCTCTTTTTCGTTACAAACAGAGGTTAAGGGAACAAGCGCTCTTGCGTGACCGTATGAAATCGAGCCATCCTCTACTAAAGAAAGAACGCTTTCGGGAAGCTTTAAAATTCTCAAAAGGTTTGCAACTGCGGTTCTCGATTTGCCGACCCGCTCTGCCGCTTCTTCTTGTGTGAGATCAAAGCGCTCCATAAGATCGCGGTATCCGCGTGCTTCTTCTGCGGCGTTAAGATTTTCGCGCTGAAGATTTTCTATAAGCGAAAGTTCGCCTGCCAAAAGATCGTCGGCTTCCTTTACGATTGCGGGAATTTCCGAAAGTCCGGCAATCTTCGAAGCTCTCCAACGGCGTTCGCCGGCGATGATTTCGTAATAACCGTTTGATTTGCGTCTCACCGCGATGGGCTGTAAAATGCCGTGTCTTCCGATCGAATCCGCAAGCTCAAACAAAGCCGCTTCGTCGAATTGACGCCTTGCCTGACCTCTGTTGGGTTCAACGTCGGAAATCTTAAGCATGGTTACGCCGCGATCGACCTTTTCTTCTATTGCGTTATCGGCAAGAAGAGCATCAAGCCCTCTGCCGAGGCCTTTTTTTGCCATATTTATCCTCCGTTATTTTTCGCATCTTTGCATAAGCTCAAGCGTAACAGCCGAATATGCGGCGGCGCCCTTGCCGTTTCTGTCGTATTCGGTTATCGGCATACCGTGGCTCGGTGCTTCGCTGATCTTTACGCTGCGGGGAATGGGGGTGCGGAACAGCTTGTCAGCAAAATATTTTTTGATTTCTTCCAAAACTGCGATCGACAAATTAAGTCTGCCGTCAAACATATTAATCATTACACCCAACAATTCGATATCGGGGTTGTAAAGCTTCTTCATCTGCTTGATGGTAGCGGTAAGCTGAGAAAGTCCTTCAAGCGAGTAATATTCGCAAAGCAAGGGAACCACTACCCCGTCTGCCGCAGTAAGCGCGTTTATCGTAAGAAGCCCAAGTGAGGGCGGGCTGTCTATCACTATAAAATCGTAGTCGTCTTTTATCTCTGACAATCCGTCGCGAAGCTTAAATTCGCGCCTTTCCTCGTCCACAAGCTCTATCTCGGCACCAACAAGCGCCATACCCGAGGGAATTATAGAAAGGTTTTTAAAGCTTGTTTTCTGCACCGCTTCGCTAGCCTTCACCCTGCCTATAAGCAGGTCGTACACAGACGCCGCGCCTGAACGCTTGCTAACGCCAAGACCGCTTGTTGCGTTACCCTGAGGGTCGCAGTCTACAAGTAAAACGCGGTTGCCGCCATAGGCAAGACACGCCGCAATATTAACGGCAGAGGTGGTTTTACCTACGCCGCCCTTTTGGTTTGCAAAAACTATTGTTTTAATGCGTGCCATAAAACACCGCCTTTCCCCCGTTTATTCACATTATTATACCAAAGCCTTTTAAAAAAATCAAGCATATAAAGCAATTATATGTAAAAAAGGGCTTCACAAAGTGAAGCCCTTTTTTTGGAGCGAGTGACGGGAATCGAACCC
>JAZRGS010000118.1:0-11326 GCA_045644305.1 Eubacteriales bacterium
AAAAACATCTTCTCGACGGTCCCGGAATGGTCAATAAACCGCAATGGAATAAGCTTGACGTTTTCTGCAGTCATAGCTATGCGCAGTATAATTTCGGGTTTGACCTGTTCGATGACGGAAAGAATATGCTTGCCCTTGGCGAGTGCCGCGACGAAGATGGGACTATTTACGAAATCCGAGAGGGAATTGCTCTTACTCCGAAAATGATTCTCGCACTGCGTGAATTGAAGCTTGAGGAGCTTGACGACGTGAATCCCTGCGCCGATTCGGAGATGCTTGAAGCGGTAATACTCGACGCGCCGTCCTATTCACTTAAGCTGACTTTCTTTAATGACCTGCAAATAGAAAAATCGGTTACACAGGAAACGGTGATTCGAATTTACGAAATATTGTTGCCGCTTTTCAAGAAATACGGAACCGAGCTAAATTGATTTAAAGGAGAATATTATGGATTTTAAAGGAAAATGGGTCGTTGCGACAATGCTTGCCTTTACCGAAGACGGCATGAAGCAAACTCCCGTAAGCGAAATTGATACGTCTGATTCGGATATGGCTCAGATGGCGTCGTCGTTCCTTATAATAAGCGACGAAAAAATCGAAACCTGCATTCAGCTTCCCGCAGAGGTTATCGAGGAAGCAAGAGCAGAGGGCGCACCTATTTCGGACGACGGTGTGATGGTCGTGCAGACCTATCCTGTTAAAACCGAAAACGGAACCGTTTACTATAACGATGGCTCGAGCGGCGAGATAATGGACAACGTTATCGACGGCTGGATCGAGCTTAAGCTTAACGAATCGGGCTTGCTCGATATGGGTATGGCTTGTTATAAAAAAGCGTAAATAAAAAAATACCGCTCCTCTAAGCCTTGCGCTTGGAGGAGTGGTAGAAAACACAAAAAACACAGCTTATTCCTCAAAGCACATATTTAGCAGATATATAATAAATAAGTAGAAAACCACGTAAGTTCTTAGAACCTTTAAATAGAAAAATAATTAAAATTGACATAGATACATTGTAAAACAAGAAAGGAAAAAAACATGAAAAAAAGAGTGTTAAGCATGTTGCTTGTTATGCTCATGTTAATCAGCACGATTCCGTTCACCTCTGTAACGGCGATCGACATTCCCGGTACAACCGGCGACGGTAGCGCCGAAAAGCCTTTCGTTGTAGACAACTACGGCGAGCTTAAGGAAGCGTTGGAATTGGAGTCGAGCGAAACTATTTACGTTACGCTGTCTCAAAGCAGCGTTACGACAGAGTCGGCAGATGCTACCATTGTTTGCGTCGGTGACAAGGTTTTAACCATTGAGGGAGAAAACTCGTTTCTCAGCAATAATGATAAAGCCTGTGCCTCGTTTATTGAGGTTGAGGGCTCACTTACAGTCAAGGGAACAGGCAAGCTGACCTTTTACAGCGTGGCTAAGAATGTTATCTCTGCCGTTATTTCTCTTAAGGATAACGAAGACGCGCGTCTTTCCATCCAATCGGCTGTTACGCTTGTAGGCACCGCGAAGAGCGAAACCGAAAGCAGAGGAAGCGCTGTTGCGGCGATATATGCGAACAAGGGCGCGCTGCTTATTGCAGACGGCGAATATATCGGCGGTGCAGGTTCTAACAACCCCTTCATCTATATCGGAGCGCTTACGCTCGCCGGCGATGTACACGCATACATAAGCGGCGGTTCCTTCCATGGCAAATGGCTTGGAACGGGTTCCTATTCCGGATTGGACTATGACTATCCGCTTGCTTACGGTCTTAGCGTGGATAGGAATACCAACACCGATAAGATATATATTACCGGCGGTACCTTTAAGGGTATTGACTATTACTATGACTTAAGCAGAATGGTACCTACGGGCTACGGCTTATACAATGATTACAAAAAGAAATACGTAAGCAGAACCGGATTCGATAATGGCATGAACACTATTTACGAGGAGGGCTTCGGCGTATCGATAAACCTGCCCGTTACGGTTCTTAAGATTGCAGCTCCCGAGCTTGAGTCGTGGGATCCGTTTTACCTCGACGGCAAATCGTCTATGGAAATTTCTCTTTTGAGAAACAAGCCGTACGATATTACGATAAGTCACAAGGCTCTTTCGCCCGAGCTTACCGAACGCGGATTTTGGGTGAGAAGAACCTACAAAATAACCGATTCCGAAAACAACACGGTTGATTCATATTGGACCGATATTACTAATCAGCTAATCTCGTCGCCCCATACCTTTACCGAAAGCGGCGAATATAAGCTTAGCGTTTGTTTTGAAATGATGTGGGATTACAACGTAGTCTCGACGCGATACACCACCATTTACATGACCGTTTCGGATACCGAGTCGATTTCCAACGCGAAATTCTCATTCGATCCCCCCGTTGCAGGCGCTAATCCCAGCGACGTAGCAGTTGTCGGCGGCGAGGTCGATTACGACTTCATTGGCGGTTGGTATGAATACAAGGGTGCGAACGACAACGGTTCTCCTATTGTCGGAAAGCTGCTCGCCGCAAGCGATACCTTCGAAGCCGGCAAGGAATATATGGCTGCGGTTCGTATCTCTCTCCCCGAAACTCTTTCGTTTGGAACCGACTTTGCCGCTTATATTAACGGCCGTAAGGCTTCGGTTATGGGCGAGCTTAACACCGAATCAAGAGGCGCGGTATTTTACGTTGTGTATAAGGCCTTCGAAAAGAGCTCGTACGTTGATTTTTACGTAAAGCCTCCCGTTGAAGGCGAAACAATCGAAGTAACCGACGTTGCGGCAAGTATCAGTGTACCCACCGTTGAGGGATATGAGCTTGAATGGGTCGATGAATACGGCGAAGCTGTTTCGGGTGAATTTATCGGCGGCAGAAGCTACTATCTTAAAATTATAGCGGTTTCGTATAAAGATACTCCCTTGCTGATGGCTGAAAAAGTCGAATTCCGTGTTAACGGCGAAGCACCCGATAGGGTTAGCGCCGGCAGGTACAGTCCCTCTCGTCAAGCGTACGCAATTACCAAAAAGTTCTATTGTGTTGACGAGTACGAATTTTTCTTCACCGAGGACAGCTACCCCGAGGCGGGCGGCACGATGACGGTTGATATCGAACGAATTGCAGAGCAGAGCGACGAGCTTATGACCGCTTACTTCGAAGATGATTACAGCGTTCAGTGGTATCGTGACGGCAAGGCGCTTGAAGGTGCAAACGATTTGAGCTTGAGCTTCCAACAGAAGGATATGCTTTATTCCTACTACTGCGAGCTTACCATTGGCGACACCGTGCTTACCAGCTACGAGTTTGTTTGTGAAAATCACATTCATAAGTACGATGAAAACTATGAATCCGATGAAGAGGAACACTGGCACGGCTGTACCGATGAGGACTGCCCCGATTATGAAGACAGTATTGTCGGAGGTGTTCACACCTTTGTTGAGGGATTGGGTTGTACCGTTTGCGGCTACGGTGCAAGCGCAGGCATTCTCGGTGACGTAAACAACGACGAGGCAATCGACCAGTACGACTACATTCTCGTTAAGCGTCATTACTTCGATACCCGTCCCCTTACCGACGACGAAATGACCCGCGCAGACGTCAACGGCGACGATGTGATCAATCAGTACGACTATATTCTTATCAAACGTCACTATTTCGGTACGTTTGTTATAGGCGGTTAAGCCGATATAATGCAATTTCATAAAAATCAGCGACATGTGCGTTAATTTTAAGTTTTTAGGATAAAATTTCGGTTTTCTCAAAGGGGGACATCCCCTTGGGAACCCGTCAATAAAACAACAAAAAGGAGAAAACACAATGAAAAAATTACTCAGCATGATTATTTGTGCGGTTATGGTTTTTTCGCTGCTTCCGCTTACTGCGTTTGCGGCAGCCTCGATAAGCGAGGTTGACTTCGGCACCGAGCCCGAGGAAGGAAAAACCGTAACTCGTGAAATCACCGAGCTTGACCCCTGCCTTGAGGATATCTCGTTAGACAGCTGGAACTGGAGCGGATACGCGAAGGGATATACCGTATATCTCGAAGCATACCATTATTATGAATTCACCGCTACCGTACGCAGCGAATACGGCTATTATTTCAACAGAGCGATAGCAATTTACCCCGAGAATATCGAGTCCACGGACGATTGGCGGGAATATGCGTACGGTTTCTCCGACTATGGCGTTAAATCGTATACCGTAACCTGCAGCTTCTTCCCCGGCGAGAGCGGATATTACAAAATTCTTACCTGGGGTTATGCACTGGACGAAGATGAGTATGACATGTTCGATCTGCTTTACGAGGATTTCAGCTTCGAGGAAATCGACGCTTACGACGTTGATTACAGCGAGGTAATCGAGCTCGACAAAACCGTAACCGGCACCGTTAACGAAACCGACCTGTTTATCGGCTACAACGGATGGCGCGGTTACTCAAAGGGCTTTACCGCTAATCTTAAAGCAGACAAGATTTATGCCTTCGAGATAGAAATTACCAACAACAGTGAACTTGAGCTATATGCCGACAGAGCACTCGCGATTTTTGATTCCGAGGGCAACGAGGTTTATTACACGGATGGCGATGCCTACCTATATCCCGAAACGAGCGAAAGTATCTTGTTCAGTTTCTCTTTACCGAAATCGGGTAAATACAGTATTCTTACGTGGGGCTACACCTATGAAGAGGCAGACTACACCGACGTATTCGGCGAAGATAACGTGAAGGTAGAATATACTCTTTGCGAATCGAAGCCTACCGAGGTGGTTATTTCCACTCCCGACGACCTTTGGGATCTGTCCTTCGATTTTTATAACGACGATTATGACGGCAAATATGTAAGAATAATCCTTGCGAACGATATCGATATGTCCGAAAAGTACGATTTTCAGTCTATTGATGCGTATGGAGTGGTTGAAGTTGTTGTTGACGGCAAGGGACACTCGATAACCGGCTTGTCCGATTCGCTTTTTGATGAAGCCGACAATCTTTCGGTAAAGGATCTTACTTTGGAAGCAGAGCTCGTTATCGCAAACGAGGAATACGTTGAGAACGTCGGTATTCTTGTAAATTACGTAGATTATCTTGAGCTTGACAACGTCTTCGTTGACGGTCTTATCGACGTAGAGGATTGTTTTGAGCTTGACGATGTCGGCGGCATCGTCGGCGAAGTCGGAGCGTTCCTTGCGACCGATTGCTATTCCAGTGTGGATATTTGCTCTCTTAATACCACTAGTTTTTGGTACGTCGGCGGATTTGCAGGCTACGTTTGGGGTGACAGCACTTTGAACAACTGCGGATGGAGCGGAAGCATTACTCTTGATGATGCGGTACTCTCCGCGGGCGATATCGCCGGCTTTATCGGATATAGCGAAGACCCCGGATTTATCTACATCGAGGACTGCACGGCAATCGGTTACATCACTATTGAAGAGCCTATCGATCCCGATTCGGTAAACTTCAACACCGTCGGCGGTTTCATCGGCGTAAACTATGCGGACCTTGTCATTAACAATTGCTCTGCAGACGTAGATATCTCCGCGCCCTACGCATATTACGTAGGCGGATTTATCGCCAGAAGCGAACGTAGCGTTCAGATCATTAATTCTTATTCCGATGGTATTATAACCGGCGGATATTACGTGGGCGGATTTATGGGCGTTTCCTATGATGACGATACCATCGCTAACTGCTATTCGGTTGCAGACGTGAGCGGTCTTAACTATATCGGCGGCTTTATCGGAGCTGCGGCACAGGATCAGATGTTTATCAACTGCTATGCAGCAGGCAGCGTTGAACGCCTTGACGATACGTACGCAGATGCGGGCACAGGTATGTTCTTGGGCGTATGCGAGGACGAATGCGGCCTTGCAAACATATTCTGCGCAAGCGACGATAACTACGGTCCCTGCGGCGATTACGCGAACTATATGGACAACATCACCGTTGTCGATTTCGGCGACGAGGACGCGGTCAACTTGATGGAAGCTGCGCTTAACGACTATGCTTCCTCCTCGAATGAGCAAGAACTCTTCTTTGACGACCTTAACAACTGGGAAGGCAGAAACGACAAAAACGCTCCTACCTTCGAAGAAGCGCCTCAGTATCTTCTTGGCGACGCTAACTGCGACGGTACTATCGACCAGTACGACTACATTCTCGTAAAGCGCCACTACTTCGGCACCCGTCTCCTTACCGAAACCGAGCTGCTTGCAGCAGACGTTAACGAGGACGAAGTGGTTAACCAGTACGACTACATCCTTATCAAACGTCATTACTTCGGCACTTACGTAATCGGCGGTTAAGAAATACAATAAAATTTCATAAAAATCAGCGACATGCGCGGTGATTTTTATACCTAAGATGCCCGAAAGGGCGAACAACGAACGAAGAGAGGCGCGCGCCCTTTGCGCGAGCGAACGGGCATCCAAGTCCGACCGAAAAAATGTTTTTCGGTCGAGAGCGAAGCGATATGAGCGTCACTATTTCGGCACTTACGTAATCGGCGGTTAAGCAATACAAAAAACATAATACGAAAAAACATAAAAATCATAATAATCCGCGCTAAGTGCGGATTAAAGGAATAATTAATAAGCTTCGGGGGCAGATGCATCGGTATTCTGCCTTCGAAAAATCAAACAACAAAAAAGGAGAAGGCTTATGAAAAACGTTAAGCGCAGGTTTAGCTTGTTTATCGCGCTTCTTATGATATTTGCCGCGATTCCCTTTGCTGCGATTGCAAACGAGGATTCGGGAACCGTGGCCGACCCCGATTCTGAGGTCTATTACGATATCGTAGTCCACAACGGATTTGCATACGATGCAGACGGAAACTGCATTTCCAGCGCCAAGGCAGGCGATGAAATCACTCTTGTTCCTTACGATTATATCGGCGTTCGTGAATTCGAGGGCTGGGAAATCTGGTACGGCTATCTCGGCGAGGATTTCGATGACACCGTTGGAGAGCAAACCGTTATTATGACCGATGAATACCTCGAAATCGAGGCATACTATCCCCCCGGAATGCTCGAGGAATTCCATTTTTATCTTTACGGCTACTTTGCAGGCGCAAATAGCGAAACACTTTATCCCGAAGCTCCCTTCGGAACCAATTTGGGATATTTCGGCGGTCTGTACACCTATTCGCTTTGTGAGGATATAAACGGCGAAATCGGACAGGAGCTTCACCAAGACCTTATTCAAGAGGGCAAGTCCTATTGGATAACTCTTTCGGCAACCTGCTCTGATGCAGTTTATTTCGGCAAGCTTATTCCCGAAAACGTTTCACTTCGTCTTTACGACGACGACACTGTTACCGCAGAATCGGTTGATTTTGCGAGCGCAACCTCCGCAGACACCGTCGTTGCACAGTTCAAGCTTCCCCCTGCAAAGGCAAGAGAAGACCTTGTTGACATCAAGGTTGAAGGCGGCTGGGCAACCGTAAACGGCTACGGGGTTGAAAAGGCAACGCCCGGTATGCCCTTAGAGCTTTCGGCAGATAACGGCCCCGAGGGACAGATGTTCAAGGAATGGAACATCGTTTACGGCGATATCGCACTCGGTTCTTCGACCGATTCCCACACGGCGTTTATCGTGGGTAGCGAAGACGTCGAAATTGAAGCTGTATTCGGCCCCCGCGGCGGAATTGATGAAATCGTGATCGAAGAGCTTACCGCTCCTTCGGTTGACGAAAACTGCGACTTCGAAGTAACTGTTCCCGAAGATGCGGGCTACGTTGTTCACGAGGTCAACTGGAAGCTTCTTGACTCTGCGGGCAGCACCGAAAATTCGGTTTACCTCGGACCTAATTATACCTATACCGACGGAAGCGCATACCTCGTAGAAGTAATCGTTCAGGCTGACGACGACGAATTCTTCAACGGCTCGGAAGATGAAATTGACGGTTATGTAAACGGCGAATACGCTAACGTTAATTGCTACGAAGAAGACGGCGAGACCTACGTAGTGCTCGAATACGTATATACTCTTGTTGAAGAAGATCAGTATATTAACGTTGACAATCTTGAGCTTAATCTTTCCAATTATTACGTTGGACGTTCGACTGACGATATGGTTCTCACCGCTGACGTAGCCGGCATTAAGTTCAACGTAAATTATCACGGCAACTATGAAATCTCGTTCCAGGATGCACTTGGAAACTGGATTCCCGTATACACACGCAAAATCGACAAGCAGGAGCCCTACAGAATCAGAATGAGCGGCTTTGCTCTTGAAGGCTATTCCATCGAAAACCTTGAGGCAGAAAATATAACTCTTAACGGCTTCGTTTGCTTCGGTCTCGAAAAGTACGCAGACGAACGCTTCACCGCAGAATTTTATATTGTGCCGCCTCTTAATGAAGAATCCTATACCCTTTGGGGCGAGGTTGTTTACGACGGCTATGACGTTTGGTCAAGCACGCAGGAGACGGAATGGACCAAATATGAATGCTACAGCTATTATTTCGTAGAACTTGCAGAGGCGTCTGAGCCCGATAAGGTAGTTTATAAGTTCCGTCCCGAACGCGACGGCAGCTTCAAGCGTTATCTCCACGATGGCGATTACATCATTAAGACCACGCTTAAAACCACCAAGACTACCGATGAATTCGGCAAGACCACGTTAAAGACCACAAAAACCACACTCGACCTTGGTAAGACCACCCTTATCGATGGCAAAACCACGCTTGATATCGGCAAGACCACTCTTGACGACGGCAAAACCACGCTTAAGACCACTCTCGACGGCGGTAAGACCACACTCGACCTTGGCAAGACCACTCTTGACGAATTCGTAATGGTTAACCTTAAGACCACCCTTAAGACTACTCAGCCCTCGAAGACCACCGGTCCCGAGAAGACCACAAAGACCACTCTTAAGCTTCGCAGACTCGGCGATATCAATGCCGACTTGAATATTGACCAGTACGACTATATTCTTGCAAAGCGTGTCTACTTCGGCACCTTCGAAGCGGATGAGCTTTCCGCGCTTGCGAACGATGCAAACAAGGACGGCAAAACCGACCAGTACGACTACATTCTTGTAAAGCGTCATTATTTTGAAACCTACACGATAGGCACCAGAGGTAAGACAACTCTCGACGAGGGCAAAACAACGCTTTCTGTAAAATAATACGGCAATTTCCGAGCGGCGCACGCTCGGCTTGGAACCCGTAGTCGAATTAACGAAGCTACACTTCTCGAAAGGGAAGTGCAGTTTCGTTTAAGGCATAAATCAGCGAGGAATTAAGAATGAAAAGATTATTTAGCATAATGATATGCGTGCTGTTGCTTTTGGTAGGCTGTACGTCGGCACCGATATCTACCGACGAAAGCGGTGAATCCGAAGCAAGCAAAGCCGAATCCGTTCAGAGCGACGAATCTGCAACAAGCGGCATCGAATCCGAGCAGAGCGACGAATCCGCAACAAGCGATGAGTCTCAATCCGACGAATCCGATATGCCCGAGGACTATAAACAACGCGTAAACGACGGCTGGACTGCCCCCGAACAGTCAGACCTGTTGGGAACTGCTTGGGGCTGGGAGGAAATTACCGAAGATTGGTTCCTGCTTTCGAATTTGATTTCCTTTAACGAGCAGACGGCAGACGTCATCTGGCACGACGGCATCGACGAAGAGGCGCACACGTATGGCGGCGCTTCTTATGAAATCACCCTTGAAAACGGCAAGGCGATAATGGAAATCGACTTTGCGGAAATGGCGGGTAAGCTTTCTTATTACCTGTTGATATCTCCCGACGGCGATGCCATTTATACGCTTGAGCTTGTTTCCGACGAAAATTCCGATTCACAGCCCGCTTCTGCAGAGCTGAACAAAAAGAATACCGCGAACCCCATGGATATGGTCGGAAAATGGGATAGAATAAAAACAATGGTGGAGGGCGACGAAGAAGAAACCGAGCCCAATACCTGCATTGTTGAAATCACGGGGGATTCAAAGGACAATCTGAAGATAAGCTATACCGAGAAGCGTGAATATTCAAGCATCACCTATTCCGATAAAGACCTGATTTTCTCGTTAGGCGCTCTTCCCGTCTATACCGATTGCGGCAACGACGTTTGGTATACAGACGTTGATTACGTGGGAGACCACGATACCACCTACGCCGTAACTCTTTTGGCGGACGGAACGCTTCTTCTGCAAAACTATTTTACCATCGACGGTGCACCTATGGTCAGCTACGAATGGTTTAAGCGAATTTCTTGATTTTACGCGCCTCGTCAAATTTGACGATTGATGTTGCGTTTTACAGCATCAACCTTAATTTATAAGGCTCCGAAAGTCGCAAGACTTTTGGGCTGTGTTGATGGCATCATCAAAAAAGCCGTGCGATACAATGAAGCAAATTCGCTCAGCGCATATAATTTTAAATATGTAAATGACAACACCGCCGAGGTTTTCCTCGGCGGTGTTTTTGTGTCTATTGAAGACCAACCATTGACACTATATCGATAACGCATCGGGGTTAATGATCTGTGAATATAACGGTGCCGCTTAATAGGCAGTGATTACGCCGCAGGCGATTTTTTTGCCCGCATTTCCCGACGGCTGGCTTGTGAAATCGTCGGGCGAGGAATGTATAACTATTGTTTTCCCGACGATTTCGTCAATTGTAAATCTGTTTGTGAGAGTTGCGGAATAAGCGTATCCGTTTGCGCCGAATAGCGGCGGCAGATCCCCTGCGTGATACGGATGTGAACAGCCTGACGGATTGTAATGCGTAAGGGTGTCTGCAAACGGGTCGTCGGCGTTGCCGCTGCAGCTTATACCTTCGTGTATATGGAACCCGAATATCGGACGCGCGCACATACTGCCGACGGGCAGTCCGCTTACTTGCGCGACGACAAAAACACCGTATGGCGACTGATAAAAGCGTACTATGCCTTTAAGCAAGCTATGCTCGGGACTTCCGTTGACATAAGCGAGCGCTTTTGGACGCCGCGAAAAGAGCGGCTCGAAAAAATTGTTTATAGCCATAAAAACACCTTGTTTGTTGTTTTTATAGATAGCATATGCAAAATGCCCGAGGCTGTTGACGGCGTGCTACTTGCGTGTGTTTGCTCGGCGGTTTCTTAATTTCGTCCGTTTTGAAAGTGCGGTTTGGAATTTTTCAATCACACTTGATATTTTACTGTCGAATATGATATAATGTCGTCACGTTAGGATGCTTTATTAGGTACGGAGGCTTTTATGAAAATCAAGCTTATTGCTTTATTGTGCTTGGCGGTTTTATGCTTTACTTTGGTTAGCTGCGGAGGAAGTAAAAGCCCTATCGATTACCCCGACAGCAAATGGACCTGCAGCTCTGCGAACATTTCTTTCTCGGTATCGAAG
>JAZRGS010000119.1:0-1795 GCA_045644305.1 Eubacteriales bacterium
TGCCGAGCGATATGCACGTCCCTGTATACTTTTCTCGTTGGACGGCGATACCGCGAAGGGCTCGGGCAGAAGCATTAAGGGCTTTTCGCTTATGGACGCGCTTTCTGCGTGCGGCGATCTGCTTCTTGAATACGGCGGACACGAGCTTGCGGCAGGTCTTTCGATCGAGCGCGGCAAAATCGATGAATTCCGTAAAAAGCTTAACGATTACGCATCTCCGATGCTTTCGGCAAGCGATAAGGCGCTTCCGCTTGAAATCGAATGTGCCGCAAAATTCTCGGATTTGTCCGAAAAGGGAATCGATGAGCTGTTGAGGCTCGAGCCCTTCGGACTTTCGAATCCTCAGCCCGTGCTTGTTATCAAAAACGTCACGCTTTACGATATCGTGCCGCTTTCTCAGGGTAAGCACGTCAGATTCAGAATAAGCGGAACCGAAAACGGAAAAACCTATTCTGTAAACGCGGTTAATTTCGGAGTAAGCTTTGACGGCTTCGCATTTTGCGAGGGCGACGTTTGCGACGTGGTTTTCACCGCGGACATTAACGAATATATGGGTATGCGTGCTCCCCAGCTTTTCATCAAGGCGATTCGCTTGTCGGAAAGCGAGGAAAACGAAATTGCAACCTGCAACAGGCATTTTGAAATGCTTGTAAACGGCGAAAAATATGAAAACTCCGAACGCGACGTTCCCGACCTTACCGACTTTAGAAATATATTCAGATACATCCGCCGCGAATCGGGACACGAGGGCAAAAATATCTCGCTTTCCAGCGCGGTGCGCGAGCTTACCGAGGATTTCGAAATCGACGTAACGCTTTGCAAATTCAAGATAATTCTTGAGGTTCTAAGTGAGCAGGGACTCGTTTCGCTCAACTACCGCGACGGCGGAAACAGCGTTTTCGTAAAAATGCTTCCCTCGAACGGTAAAATAAATATTGATGAATCGCCTCTTTTGTGCGCTGTGCGTGGGGGAGGAAAAGGTAAAGAAGATGCTTAAGCAAGCCGAAGAGCTGTTTGCCAAAATTAAGGCGGCAGGCAACTACGATTACGATAAAATATACAAGGCGTATGAATACGCAGACAAGCTTCACGAGGGGCAAAAGCGCATTTCGGGCGAGGACTACATCGTCCATCCGCTTTCGGTTGCCGAGGAGGTGTTCAAGCTTCAGCTTGACACCGATTCTATCTGCGCGGCGTTTTTGCACGATACTGTTGAGGATTGCTCCGAAAAAATCAATCTCGCGCATATAAAAAAGGAATTCGGTGCCGACGTTGCCGAAATAGTCGACGGCGTTACCAAGCTGGTTCATATCCCGTTTGAAACCAAGCAGGATGAGAGCATCGAAAACCTTCGTAAGATGTTCCTTGCGATGAGTAAGGACCTGCGCGTTATTTTCATCAAGCTCTGCGACAGGCTTCACAATATGCGCACGCTCGACGTGCGCTCGCCCGAAAAGCAGCGCTCGATCGCGCTTGAAACCATGCACGTTTACGCGCCTCTGGCTCACCGCTTGGGTATCCAGAAGATCAAAAACGAGCTTGAAACTCTTGCGCTTTATTACCTCGACCCGATAGGATACAACGAGGTAAACGATGATATCAACAAGCGCTACGGCGAAAACAAGGACTTCCTTGACCGTGCAACCGAAAAGGTTGCCGAAAGCCTTAAAAGCTATAACGTCAAGCACACGCTTTCGGGCAGAGTAAAGACGATATACAGCATCTATAAGAAGATGTACAATCAAAGCAAGCAGTTCGACGAGATTTACGACTTTTACGCGTTGCGAATCCTTGT
>JAZRGS010000120.1:0-21911 GCA_045644305.1 Eubacteriales bacterium
ACATCCTTGTATACCTTTTCAAATCCACTCTTGTCGTTTTTCAACTGCCAGAATTTCAGCTCTTCGACCTTCTTCATAACACGCCTTACAAGAGTATCGCTGTACTTTTCATTCATAGCGCAAAGCTCCTTTCTGATTCGCTTTCTGCCATCGTGAAGCTGCCATTTGACCGTACCCTCGGAAATGCGCATGCGGTCTGCGATTTCGGCGACCGAAAGGTTTTCGAAATAATGTAAATGAATTACCTGTCGTACCTTTTCGGGCAGCATTTCGATGCTTTTGTTCACTTCGTTTCTTTCTTCGGACAGTGCATAAATTTCTGCAGGGTTTTGATTTCTGTCGTCCGAAATATCTAGGTTTTCGATAACGTCAAGCGGAAGAAAGCTACGGTATCTGCCTATCATATTCAAGGCGCAGTTTTTGGCTATACGGCAGACCCAAATCCTGTACTTTGCGTGATCCTGCAGTGTGTTCAGCTTCATCCAAGCCGTAACAAATGCATCCTGCGCGGCATCCTCTGCCATAAAGCGGTTTTTGGTGACCGACATCGCGGATGAAATTGCCGCATTTTGATAGCGTGTAACCAAAACCTCGTATGCCGCCTGCTCGCCCGCAAGCGTTAGCATCACCAACGTTTCGTCCGATGCGGTTTTGTAATACATATGCACTCTCCTTTCGCAAATTATGGGTGAACCCATTTTTAAGCGCTTGTCTTTTAGACACGTATAGGAATGAAAAGGTTGGGTGGATTAAGATGATTATATCACATTTTTCTATAACGGTCTATAAAAAATCTCCGAGAGTGTTTAGGATGCTCTCGGAGATTTGATTTTTATGCAGTTATTTCTTTTTCTTGACCACTATCACGATGACCGCAGCCGCAATTGCAAGCACGCAGACGGACGCGATGATGATGGGGACAACGAGGCTGCCGTCGGATGCCTTTTCGTCGTCAGAGGATGCATCGGACTTCTCGGATCCGTCGCTTTCGGCAGATTCGACGGTCGTCGATGAGTCTGCGGATTCTTCGGTGCTCGAATCATCGTCGGAGGGCTCGTCGGGAGTCGATGCGTCGTTTTCGGATTCGTCAGGGGTTGAGGTGTCGGGGGTCGAAGCGTCGGGATCGCTCGGGCTGTCGGAGCCCTTTACGCCGACAAGGAATTCCGAGCAAAATACAAAGTTACCCTCGCTGGGACTGAAGGAAAGCTTGACGTATCTTGCCGAAACGGGGGAGGTTTCGTGTTTTATGCAGGAATCGGTATCGTCCATATAAAGTATCGGCGTAGCAAGCTCGCGGAAGCTTTGTCCGTTGTCGGAAACGCTGAGCACGATCGATACGGGCGAACCGATGCCGCTTTCCATACGGTTGTCGAAATGTACGTAAAAGTGCGTAAGGTCGTTGCGTTGCTCGCCGAGGTCGACCGTTACGCTCATTTTTCCGTCGGAATCGAGAAGCGAGTGGTGGAAGGCGTGCCAGTCGGTGGTCAGCGCCTCGGACGCGATGATGCCGTCGGTCAGCTCCTTGCCGCTTACCTGCTGGTAATCGGCGCCGTTGCCGTCAACGAAGGATTTGCAACCGACGTAGCTTTTTCCGACCGATATCCAATTGACGTCGGAAGCCTTAAGGCTGTCGCGCTGAACGTCGTCGACTTGCCGGAAGGTATTCTCTACCTGCGCGGGACGGACGGCGTCGATGTCCGCCTGTGTAAGCGTCTTGGTTGCATATTTGTAAGTGAGGTCATATACCGAGCGGAACTGCGGGTCGCTTGAATAGCACGCCTGATAGTACACGCCTGCTCTGGCGTCCTGATAATACATCTTCACGGCGTTCATCATCGAGGAGTTCAAGCCGCCCTCGAGATAACTGAGGTAACGCGAGAAATATTCGTCGGTGCGAACCCTGCTGTCGCACTCCATTTCCATCGAAAGACCGTACTTTTCGGACAATTCGACGCTGGTAGGTACGCGCTTCGGGTCGTTGTAGCCGCTCCACATAAGGTTGGGCTGCATACAAGCCACGTCGAAGCCGTAGCTTTTCCAATCTTCATATCCGTTTGCCTTATACCAAGGAATCCAGATGAATTTCAAGCCCTTGGAGTGGAGATAGTCTGCCGCGTAGGAAATCATCTGAATATCGTCGTCTGCGGCGATGAATTCCTCGAGCCAATAGAAGCCGACAAGGTCGAGATGCTTGTAGCCGCGCTGCTCGAAGCGCGCGATCTGCTCGTCGATCATCCACTTTAATGCGTACTTTCGGTCCTCAAGCTTGGAAAAGTCGAGGCTTCTTCCGCCGAGCGTACCGAAGTTGGTTGCGTTTTTGTTGGGGTAAAGCAGGGTGAAGAATACGCCCGCCTTGTTGTCTTTGTTGCCGAGCGCCGCCTTTGTTGTGCCGTATGCCTTTTCGAGCGCGTCTACGTTTGTGCCGTTTGAAAAGGTGTCGTCAACGTATGCGGTCCAGTCGATCGCCTTGGTGGGATTTTTCTCGTCGAGATGCATTCTCGCACCCGAGGGGCCGTTACCCACGCAGGGGAGGAACAGGTAGCTGTCGAAGAAGAAATCTTTTATATTGCCGTTTTTATCGAGATAAGCGGTATAGGGCAAAAGGTCACTTTCGGTCTGTCTGCCCTTGTCAGCCGAGGAATAACGGAAGGTGTAGGCAAGGCAAACGTTTTCATATCCGCCCATATCGTCTGCGGTGGGCACCTTTGCCGCCGCCGACGGCATAATGGTTAGCAGTGCAGAGGTGAGCATCAGGGCTGTAATTAACATTGAAATGATTCTTTTCATAGCATCCTCACTGTTATGTTATTAAAAATCGACCTTAATTTCGGCGTCGCTTTGTTCTTATGATGATAACATAAAAAGCGATTTTGTTCAAGATTTTTTCTTTTATTTTTAAAAGTTTTGTGATACAATGTAGCTGACCGAGAGCGATTTTTTCGGATTTGCTGAAAAAGCATTGGGAGAGCGGAATGAGCGAGGAATATATCATCAAGCCGATTGCACATATTTATAACGACCTGACGACGAAGTTCGGGGTTCCGCGTCAAAGCGGGCTTGCGAATTCGCTTGTTTCGGAGATTGTTTTTGCGCCCGAATACCGCGTGAGCGACGCGCTTCGCGGGATTACCGATTTTTCTCACGTTTGGCTTATCTGGAGCTTTTCGGAGGCGCGGCGCGACGGTTGGTCGCCGACGGTTCGTCCCCCGAGGCTCGGCGGGAATGAAAGGCTCGGCGTGTTTGCCACCCGCTCGCCATACCGTCCGAACAGCTTGGCGCTTTCCTGCGTAAAGCTTTTAAGCGTCGAGCATATCGAGGGCAAGGGCGACGTTTTGTTCGTTGCGGGAGCCGATTTGATGAACGGCACCCCGATTTACGATATCAAGCCGTATTTGCCGTATGCCGATTCGATCGAGGGCGCGCTCGGCGGATTTGCGCCCGACGGAGGCAAGCTGCTTGATGTCATCGATGAAACGGGGGCTTTGAATCTGCTTCCCGAGGAAAAGAGGGGCTCGCTTATCGAGATTCTCGCACGCGACCCGCGTCCGCAGTATCACGACGACGCATCCCGCGTTTACGGCATGGCGTTTGGCGGCTACGAGGTCAAATTCAGGGTCGAAAACGCTTGTGTTTACATAGTTTCGGTTATTAAGTGACAAATAGGCTCGGATGATTTGGTCCGAGCCTTGATTTTTAGAAAAATATCGCGAAAAATCAAGCGAAATCAACGCTTTTTCTTTACAAACGATATGTTTTGTGATAGAATTAAAGTAGCACAATTTGGAAGTAATTCAAAGGGGCAATTTGATGGATATTATTGCAAAAATAGCTGAAGAGCTGAAAATACGCGTCAAGCAGGTAGAGGCGGCGGTTAATCTTATCGATGAGGGCAACACGATTCCCTTTATCGCGCGTTACCGTAAGGAAGCGACCGGCTCGCTTGACGACGAAAAGCTTCGCGAGCTTGGCGAAAAGCTTGAATTTTACCGCGCACTCGACGCAAGACGCGCCGACGTACAGCGACTTATCGACGAGCAGGGAAAGCTCACCGACGAGCTTGTGGCTGCAATCGAAAACGCGCAGACGCTTTCGGAGTTGGAGGACATTTACCGTCCCTACCGTCCCAAGCGCCGCACCCGTGCGAGCATCGCGGCAGAGGCGGGGCTTACCCCTCTTGCAGAGCTTATGCTTGAGCAGAAAAAGGACGTCGACATCGTCGCAGAGGCGGAAAATTATTTAAATCCCGAAAAGAAGATAAACAACGCGACCGATGCATTGAACGGCGCAAAGGATATTATCGCCGAACGCGTTTCAGACAACGCCGAGTTCAGAAAATGGATTCGTGAATTTACCTACCGCACGGGTAACCTCGTTTCGAAGTCAAAGACCGAGGACGACAGCGTTTACAGACTTTATTACGATTATAACGAGCCGCTTGCGAAGATGCCCTCGCACCGTGTTCTTGCGGTTGACCGAGGCGAAAAGGAAGGCGTGCTTTCGATCAAGGTCGAATGTGACAAGGAAAAGGTTTTCGATTATTTGAGAAGCCAGATGCTTTCCGCGCGCGAATGCTCGAGCACCGATTTCGTCCGCGAGGCTACCGATGACGCGTATGAAAGATTGATTGCTCCCTCGGTTCAGACCGAAATGCGTAACACCATTACCGAGCAGGCGCAGGAGCAGGCGATTCGAGTTTTCGGTGAAAACCTTAAAAACCTTCTTATGCTTCCGCCGGTTCGCGGAAAGGTGGTTATGGGCTTCGACCCCGCTTACAGAACAGGCTGTAAGATCGCGATCGTCGACGGATTCGGCGACGTGCTTGACACTACCGTCGTTTACCCGACTCCTCCCCAGAACAAGACCGACGAGGCGAAGGCGAAGCTTAAAGCGCTTATCAACAAGCACAAGGTCGATATTATTTCTATCGGCAACGGTACCGCATCGAAGGAAAGCGAAATTTTCGTTGCGGGCATGATAAAGGAAATTGAGCGCCCCGTAAGCTACATTATGACGAACGAGGCAGGCGCTTCGGTTTATTCGGCAAGTAAGCTTGCAAGCGAGGAATTTCCGCAGTTCGACGTTTCGCTTCGAAGCGCTGTTTCGATTGCAAGACGTCTTCAGGACCCGTTGGCAGAGCTTGTTAAGATCGACCCGAAGGCGATTGGTGTCGGTCAGTATCAGCACGATATGGAGCCCAAGGCGCTCGACAACTCGCTTTCCGGCGTCGTAGAATCCTGCGTTTCGGGCGTTGGTGCCGACCTTAATACCGCGTCGGTCAGCCTGCTTTCGCACATCGCGGGCATTAATTCCAAAATCGCAAAGAGCATTTACGAATACCGCACCACGGTTTCGAAGTTTAAGACAAGAAGCGAGCTTTTGAAGGTCAAGGGCATCGGTGAAAAGGCGTATAAGCAGTGCGTCGGCTTCCTTCGCGTACCCGAAAGCCGCGAGGTTTTGGACAACACCGCGGTTCACCCCGAAAGCTACGAGGCGGCATATTCGCTTTTGAAGCTTTTGGGTTACAGCAGGGAGGACGTCAGCGAAAGAAGACTTTCCGAGCTTCCCAAGAAGGTTGAAGAGACCGGCAGCGCAAAGGTTGCCGAACAGCTCGGCATCGGCGTGCCGACGCTTAACGACATTGTTTCCGAGCTTTTGAAGCCGGGCCGCGACCCTCGTGACGAGCTTCCTCCTCAAATACTTCGTACCGACGCGATGGATATTTCCTCGCTCAAGGCGGGTATGGAGTTTGTCGGAACGGTTCGCAACGTGGCAGACTTCGGCGCGTTCGTCGATATCGGCGTGCATCAGGACGGCTTGGTTCATATTTCGAAGCTTTCCAACCGCTTCGTTAAACGCGCGAGCGACGTTGTAAAGGTCGGCGACATCATCAAAGTGAGAGTCATCGACGTTGACGTTGCAAAAAAACGCATTTCGCTTGAAAAAATACAGTAAATTTGCAATTTCGCTATTGAAATCCTGCAAAAAGAGTTGTATAATAACTCATTCTTATCGAATTTAATCCTTTTGGAGGTAAATAATCATGCAGATCAACAATCAGTATCTTCAGGAGCTTTACGCACAGGTAGAAAAGCGTAACGCAGGCGAAAAGGAATTCCTTCAGGCTGTTGGTGAGGTTTTTGAATCTCTCGCTCCCGTTATCGAAAAGCGCCCTGACCTTGTAAAGGCAGGCATTATGGACCGCATCGTTGAACCCGAACGCTTTATTCAGTTTCGTGTTGCTTGGGTTGACGACAACGGCGTGGTTCAGGTTAACCGCGGCTTCCGCGTTCAGTTCAATAGCGCAATCGGTCCCTACAAGGGCGGCTGCCGCTTCCATCCGAGCGTTTGCTCCTCTGTAATCAAGTTTCTCGGCTTCGAACAGACCTTTAAGAACTCTCTCACCGGCCTCCCCATGGGCGGCGGTAAGGGCGGCGCAGACTTTGACCCCAAGGGCAAGTCGGATAATGAAATCATGCGCTTCTGTCAGGCGTTCATGACCGAGCTTCAGAAGTATCTCGGTCCCGATACCGACGTTCCCGCAGGCGACATCGGCGTTGGCGCAAGAGAAGTTGGCTATATGTTCGGTCAGTACAAGAGAATCCGCGACGAATTCACCGGCGTTCTCACCGGCAAGGGCCTTTCCTACGGCGGCTCGCTCGCAAGAACTCAGGCTACCGGCTACGGTCTCTGCTACTTCACCGACAATATGCTTAAGAAGAAGGGCGACAGCTTCGTTGGCAAGACCGTTGTTATCAGCGGTTCGGGTAACGTTGCTATCTACGCTTGCGAAAAGGCAACTCAGCTCGGCGCAAAGGTTGTTGCAATGTCCGACTCCAACGGCTACGTTTACGATCCCAACGGCATCAAGCTTGACGTGGTTAAGAAGATCAAGGAAGTTGAACGCGGCAGAATTAAGGAATATGCTGACCGTGTTGAAGGCGCTACCTACACCGAAGGTAAGGGTATCTGGACCATCAAGTGCGATATCGCTCTTCCCTGCGCAACCCAGAACGAGCTCAACGGCGACGATGCTAAGGCACTTATCGCAAACGGCGTAAAATACGTTGCTGAAGGCGCAAATATGCCCTCTACCCCCGAAGCAATCACCGCGTTCCTTAACGCAGGCATCTACTTTGGCCCTGCTAAGGCTGCAAACGCAGGCGGCGTTGCTACCTCGGGTCTCGAAATGAGCCAGAACTCGATGAGACTTTCTTGGACCTTCGAAGAGGTTGACGAAAAGCTTCGCGGCATTATGGACGGCATCTTCGCAAACGCAACCAAGGCTGCAGCAGAATATGCTGACAGCGACGATAACCTCGTAGCAGGCGCGAACATTGCGGGATTCCTCAAGGTCGCAGATGCTATGAAAGCACAAGGCGTTTTATAAACGAAAACCACGCAGAACGAATATAAAAAGGACGGTTTTTCCGTCCTTTTTGTTATTCTTCAAACAAACCTCGCCTCGCAGTACCCCTTTTTTAGTACAGCTTCGGCTCGGTTTGCTCGATCTGCGCGGTTTTTTGCGCTCGACTTTTTTGCGGCTAAGCATAGCGGCGCATCTCGCACAAACGCAATACTCGCAGTAGGTTACTACAGCTTCGCATCGCGTTTTCGCAATCTGCATCCACTCTGCTACGCCGAAATAATCATACTCCGAAAATAACGAAAATCGCATTATAAAAGGACAGCTTTGTGCTGTCCTTTTTGTTATGTGTTTAATTGTTTTTTTACTTTAAAAGTTTTTGGGAGTTCAAGAACACTTTTTTCAAAAAGGGTTCTTGGGAAAAAGGGTTCTTGGGAAAAGGGTTCTTGGATAAAAAATTCTTAAAAAAGTTCCTTAAAAATCAAAGAGTTTCCATCCAGCTTGCGATGTAGGGGGTGAGGATGTTGTAGCCCTTGGAGTTGGGGTGAACCGTGTCGGGGAGGCACTCGGGAGTGTGGCCCTTCAAGAGATATTTGTTAAGGTTGTAATCGAAATAGAAGTCGAGGTAGGGGATTTCCCACTTGTCGCAGATTTGCTTGGATAGCGCGAAATATTCGCTCATATCGCTCATTCTGCCGAACTGTGCAGAAGGCATCCGGAAGGTTACGATGAAGCCGAAGGTTGCGCCCTTGTAGTTTTCCTTTGCGTATTTGAAGGTTGCTTCAAGACCGCCCGCAAAGCTGTTCAAATCAAAGGGTCCGTCGAAGCCCTCGGTCATAACGCCTACGGGAGCCGAGTCCCAAGCGTCGTTTGCGCCGCCCTCGATGATGCAGTAATCGTACTTGTTGTCCTTTTCGGCGATGAGCTGATTGATGACCGTGTTTTCGCCGCGGCAAAGCGACATAGAGGCGCCGCCCTTGCTTTTGTTAAGACCGGTCATGCCCTTTTCTGCCATAATTCTGCCTGCCCAGCCGACGGTTTTGCCGTAGGTAGGGTCGTTCCATTCGCAAGCCGCTTCACAAAGCGAGTCGCCGACAAAGATAACCGATTTTCCCTGTAATTCCATTACTTACTCCTGATTTTATTTGGTTTTTTCTTCGATATATTGCCTTGTTTGCGATTTTTCGATGCATAGCGCCGCTGCGATTTCGGAAAAAAGCAGGTCCTCGGCACGCTTTAAATAGCGTTCGTCGACAGCGGAAAGCTTTTTCTTCGAAGCGAGCATCTTTTCGCGCTTGTTGTAAATGTGCTTGGTAAGCGAAATCAATGCCGAGCAATCGTGCTGCTTGATGATGGCGTCGTACTTTTCGGAAAGCGCGCGCGGGGAAGTGACCTCGCAAACTGCGGGCTCGATGTCGGCGATGCTGTCGATAAGCTCATCGGCTTCGTTTTTGGTGATGATCGGACGCATATAGACCGATTCAACGTCGGCAGGCGTGAAAATCATACAGCTTTGATAAAGCGGCGCGAGCTTGTAGCAGGGACGCACCTCTCCCAAAAACTCCTTTTCGACTATGTCGTCGACACGGCATACTCCCGTTTCGCCGTAAATAATCAAATCGCCGATTGCGAATCTCATAAAAATACCCCTCTTGGTAACCGAAAAAACGCTTGCATGGCGCAAGCCACGAAAAATAAGACATCAAGACGCCTTATGTTATTAATATTATAACATATTGTTCATAATTTCGCAAGACTTTTTTGAAGCCGAATTAAGAAAAAACGCCCGTAATGCTTGGAAAATTCGGGCGTTTGAAGTGTTTACACTAATGTTGTTCAGACGGGGAGAAGCTTTTCGTCGAGGATTTTTTGCTGAAAAACCTCGCGGATGACCGAGTGACCTTCGGCGGAGGGGTGCATGCCGTCGATTCCGAGAAGCGAGCCCATTTCTCCCGAAAATACCGAACGGAGGTCCAACAAACGGCAGTTGGCGATTTTTGCGACCTTTTCGGAAAGCCTGCTGTAATGCTCCTGCCATTTCGCGATTCTGCTCACGTCGCCCAACCATTTGAGCACGTTTTCATAGCTGATTCCGCGGGTGACCCAGTTCATAAATCTCTGCGAATCGATGGGGACCAAGGTGCAAATAGCGACCTGCGCGCCCTTGCTGCGTGCGAATTCGATGAGCTTCAAGTAGGTTTCGGTGAATTTTTCCTCGGGGGTGTTGGGGAGGAAATCGCCTTTGGGGTTGTCTGCCACCGATGCCCAATCGTAATTGCAGTCGTTTCCGCCGTACTCGAGCACGACGACGGTGTTTTCGTCGCAATCCTCAAGCGTGTCCTGCATAATGCGGAAGCCCTCCTCGATGGTTGCGCCCATCTTGCAGCAGTTTTCTACCTCGATGCCGTTTTCCAAAAGCTTTTCGTATTTGTAGCCGAACAGCTTGTATCTTTTCAGCTCGTCGCTGTACATTACGCCTTTTAAAATCGAATCGCCGTAGATTTTTATCTTTTTCATTTGCCATTACCTCGCTTGCGGTTTTGTAGCGGAAATACTTCCAACCTGCATAACAATTGTAACCTCTTATCTCGTTAAAATCCACCTACACCTAAAAAAACAAGTCCTACCGTTCGGGCAGTGCGCGGTAGAGAAAAAAATCTACCACTCTACCGACGGTAGAAAAGCTTGATTTATCAAGGGTTTTGGCATCTTGACAAGATGGTTGGTTTGTGATAATATAAAAATAAAGGAGGCGAGCTTTCGATGGATGATTACAAGAGAATTATAGCAAACAACATTTCGGAATTGCGAAAAGCGGTACCGTTGACACAAGCGGAGCTTGCCGAAAAGCTTAATTATTCCGACAAGGCGGTTTCGAAATGGGAGCGGGGCGAATCGATTCCCGACGTCATCGTTCTAAAGCAGATTGCCGATTTGTTCGGCGTGAGCGTCGATTATCTTTTGGAGGAGGTACATCCCCTCGATTCGAAGATGCAAAGCGTGCCGCGTCAGCTTCGCAAGAACAGGATGCTTATAACCGGACTTTCGTGTATGCCCGCGTTTTTGATAGCGACCTTTGTTTTCGTCATTCTCGGCTCGGTCACCGAGGTTCACAGGCTTTGGCTTGCCTACGTTTATTGTATTCCGGTTTGCTCGATCGTCCTTATCGTCTTTAATTCGATTTGGGGCAGGGCGAGGTTGAATTACCTTTTCATTTCGATTTTGATGTGGAGCCTGCTCGCCGCGATTTATCTTACGATCGGCATTTATTCGAAATGGTTGATTTTCCTTATCGGTATTCCGGGTCAGCTTATCATTGTTATGTGGTCGGGAATTAAGGCGAGGATTTTCAAGAAATAACTTTCGTAAACACAAAAAAGAGGTGTCAACCGACACCTCTTTATGCTTTTTATATACCAAAGCGCTTTTTATAGGACGTGACTGTGTTCTGCATAAGCATCGCGATGGTCATGGGTCCGACACCGCCGGGGACGGGGGTGATGTAGGACGCCTTTTCAGCGCAGCTATCGAAATCAAGGTCACCGACGAGCTTGTCGCCGACGCGGTTGATGCCGACGTCGATAAGCACTGCGCCGTCCTTAACCATATCGCCCGTAATCATCTGCGGTCTGCCGACTGCGGCAACGAGGATATCGGCGTTCTTGGTGAAGGAGGCGAGGTCCTTGGTGCGGGAGTGACAAATCGTAACGGTGCCGTTTTCTGCCAAGAGGAGCGCGCTCATAGGCTTGCCGACGATGTTGCTTCTGCCGACAATTACGCAGTTTTTGCCCGAAACCTCAACGTTCGATTCCTTAAGCAGGCGCATAACACCGGCGGGAGTGCAGGGCTGGAAACGGGGGCTTCCCGTGAAAAGCTTGCCGACGTTGTATGCGTGGAACGCATCGACGTCCTTATCGGGGTGAATTGCCTCGATAACGCGGTCGGGGTCGATCTGCTTGGGAACAGGCATCTGAACGAGAATGCCGTCGACGCTTTCGTCGTTATTGAGGAATTCGATGAGCTCTAAAAGCTTTTCCTCGGTTTCGTCAGCCGAGAGGAGATATTCAAGGCTTGTGATTCCGACAGCCTCGCAGGCTCTTTTTTTGTTGCGAACGTAAACCGCGCTTGCGGGGTCGTCGCCGACAAGGATAACCGCAAGGCAGGGTGCGCGTCTTCCGTCAGCCGTCAGCGCCTTTATTTCTTCTGCGATTTCGGCTTTGCACTTTGCCGATATCGCCTTACCGTCGATAATGTTCATTTTTACTCCTCCGATTTTTCGATTTCTTCTGTTTCGGTCAATTCGCCCTCGAGCATCGCCTGCTCCTCGAGCGTTTCGGGGTCGGCGTCTTCTATTTCTTCAAGTTCCTCGTTTTCGTCGAATTCCTCGGGCTCGTCGTCGGGATGGTTGGATTCGAACACGTCGCTGTTAAGCGAATCGTCGAGCTTGCTCATAGCGAGGCGGACGGTTTCGAATTCGGACTTATACTCGGTCATTTCGAGCTCTACCTCTTTGTGCTTTTTCGCAAGCACGCAAAGACCGATTATCGAAGCGATTACGCAGGAAATGCCGACAACGACCGAGAATCTGAGCGAGCCGACAAGGTAAAGGCTATCGGCTCTGAGGGTTTCGATATAGGATCTGCCCAAGCCGTACCAGCCGATGTAAGCGAAGAAGATTTCGCCGTCGAACTTCTTTTTGCGGTAAAGAACCGTGAGGATGAGCACGAGACCCAACAGGTTCCAAAGCGATTCATAAAGGAAGGTGGGGTGAACGAGATGCATATCCTTTTGCAGGATGCCGTCGATGCGTACAGCCTCTATCCACATACGCCAAGGCAATTTTTCGATGCCGTCCGATACGCCGTAGGCTTCTGCGTTGACAAAGTTGCCCCATCTGCCGATGATCTGACCGAGCATAACCGCGGGCGCGAGCGCGTCAAGCATCGAAAGCGAGCCTGTGCGCTTGATTTTGTTGTATATAAGCACCGTCGCCAAGCCGAAGATTATGCCGCCGTAAATGGCGATACCGCCGTTTCGGATGTTTATTATATTCAGGAAGCCTGTGCCCTTGAAATCGGTTTCCCAAGTCGTCACGACGTAGAAAAATCTCGCGCCGATTATCGAAAGGGGAAGGATGAGAAGTACGATGTTATATATCGTGTCGGGGTCGAGCATTTCCTTTTTCACACCGAGGTGATAGAAAAGCAGGAACGCGAGCATAATGCCCGAGGTGATGATGATACCGTACCATTTGATTTCGAGTCCGAGCACTGTGAACGCAGTTTCGTTGACCGTGAATTCAAGCCCGAGGCCGGGGAATTTTATCAGGTTCATAAATCGTGTCCTTTCCGTATGATACTTATGGAATGGTTGCTTACTTCGATGGATTGAAGCGCTTGCTTAATTTCGTCGGCGGTTATATCGCGGAGCATTTCGATGCAGTCGTATTCGTCATAATCGAGATGCGCGCAGGCAGACATCGCCGAAACGAGGTCCTCGCCCGAATCGAAAAGGGTGAGGCTTTCGGCATACGCCGCCTTCTTTTCGCGAAGAATCTGTTCGTTCGTGAAAAAGACCTGTTGGCGCAGCTTTATTTCGTCAAGCGCCTTTTGCAAAACAAGGTCATATTCGTTACCGCTTCCCGAAATTACGACGTAGGCGCTGCCGCACGACGTGGTGTAGCCTGCGTAGAAGCGCTCGTTCAATAATCCGTTTTCGTAATTTTGGCAGAAAAAGTCGCTTGCTCTGCCGAAAATAAGCGATATCGCAAGTCGCATCGCGGTTGCGTGACGGCAGGTCGCATAATTGTTCTTTTCGTAAGAGGGGCATTTGATGCCGATGCAGTAAAGCGCGCTTGCAACGACCGAATCCTCGATTATCTTGTTGGATTTAACATCGTTTGGCTCGTTCGCATAGATCGTTTCGGGACGCTTGATAAAGGGCTTTTGGAAATATCCCGACGCGATTTCGTAAATCTTGTCCATATCGACGTTGCCGCATACGCAAAGCGACATATTCGAGGGGACGTAAAAATGCTCATACGCGCGGAAGAGGGTTTCTTTATCGATTTCTTGAATGGTTTCAAGAGTTCCCGAGATAGGGTGGATAGTCGGATGCGCGTGATACATCGCCTTGCGGAGATTTTTGCCGACGTTTGACGAGGGACTGTCGTCGTACATGGTTATTTCGCGGGCGATTATCTTTCTTTCCTTTTCGACCGATTTGTCGGTGCAATTTATGCTCGATACCGACTTAAGAAGGATGTTGAGGTTTTCGTAAAAATTATCGGTGCAGGAAAAATAATAGCAGGTGTTTGAAAAGGAGGTGTATGCGTTTGCGTTGCCGCCGAAGTTGTCGAATTCAAGGAAGGAGTCGCTTCCGTCCTCGGTTTCGAACATTTTATGCTCCAAGAAGTGAGCACAACCCGAAGGAAGGCTCAATTCCTCGCCGTTTATCCTATAAAGCAGGTCGGCGCCGCCGAAATTGCAGCAGACCATGGCGAACATCGCCTTTCGCTCCTTGGGAATGACCGTGATTTTGAAGCCGTTTTCGAGCGTGGCTTGGTAATAGAATTCCTTGAAGGTCTTGTTTTCAATCAGCTTAAAATTGCTCATTCTGCACCTCCGAGGATATATTCAAGCTCGGGTGTGACGCTGTTTGCGAATTCGACGATTTCTTCCTTCGTCACGTTGCGCACCAAGTCCATGGTTTCCTCAAGCGTCATCGCATCCTCGGATATGATGAGGCTTAAAAGGTAGCCGTTTATCGAGCCGAGGCTGCTTTCGAAGCTGTTTAATGAGCGGAGTATCGAATTTTTGGCGTTCTGGATTTCGGATTCGGTGAAATCGCCCTTCTTCATAGCGTCGATTTCGCGGTATATCGAGCCTATCGCCTTTTCTTCAAGCCCCGGCTCTAAGCCGCAGGAGACGAAAATGACGTTTTTGCGGGACGAGGGTTGGCTTGAGCAGTAATAACAGAGACCTTCCTTTTCGCGCACGTTCATAAACAGCTTGCTGGCTGTTGAACCGCCGAAAAGCTCGTCGTAAACCGTAAGAATCGCGCGCTTCTTGGAGTCGTCGCAGACGTCGGTCGTGAAGCCGAGTATAAGCACGCTTTGCTCCATTTCCATTTCCTCGCGGACGCGGATTATTTCGTTGCGTTTTTGGTGGACGACCGATTTTTTCAGCGTCGAGGTGCGGTTTTTAAAGCGGAAATGGGCGCGGACACATTCCTCAACGTATTCGCTTTCCGCCTCACCCGCATAGGTGATAAAGACGGGAGCCGTTTCGAGAAGCGTTTGGTAGTATTTGTAAAGCTCCCTGCCGTTAAGGGCGCTTACGCGGTCGATTTCGCCCGCGGCGTCGACGGCAAAGGGCTCGTTTTCGCACATAATCTGCCTTGCGCGAAGCATCGCGTAGGCGGGCTTGTTTTCGACGATCGAGGCGATTTCCTCGATAAGGCAAAGCTTTTCGGTTTCGACGGCGCCTTCGGGGAATTCGCCGTTTAAAAGATGCGGATTAAATATCGCATCGCCCAAAAGCTCGGTCGCGCGGTAAAGCACGCGCTCGTTGTCGAAAGCATAGGAATCGGCTATCGTGTTGATTTCAAGGCGCACCAACAAAAGCTCACCGCGACGCTGCACGTACGCATCGAGCCCCAAGGCGTAAAGGTCATCCTTGATTATCGAAAACGATTGCATCGTGGGATAACTGCCGGTGGTGAGTGACAAAAGATTTGTCAAAAGCGAATACCCCGACGCAGTTTCTGCGTCGAGGTCGACGGCGAAGGACACCGTCATCATCGCTGATTTGAATTTATCGGTTTGGCAGGTGGCGAGCAACACGCCCTCCTGCGGGCGGGAAATTTTTATGTTCATCGATCAGATAAGGCTTGCACTGTCCTTGTCGAGATAAAGAGTTGCGTTGTCGTGTCTTCTTAAAATGGTTGCGGGGCATTCTTCGTCAACAGAACCGTTGATGGTGCGGTTAACGGCGTTTGCCTTGGTCTTTGCGGGAACGATGCAGAATACGCGGTCAGCCGCTACAAGAGTAGGGATGGTAAGGGTGAGCGCGTACTTGGGAACGTCGTCAAGCTTTGCGAAGCAGCCGTCGTTTACCTGCTGCATACGGCAGGTTTCGTCGAGAGAAACGACCTTAACCGTCTTTTCGTCGTTGAAGTCTGCAACGTGGGGGTCGTTAAATGCGATGTGGCCGTTTTCGCCGATACCCATAATGATGATATCGCACTTGTTTGCCTTCAAAAGTGCCGAATAGCGCTCGCATTCAGCCTCGGGATCGATTGCGGTGCAGTCGATATAATCGACAGACGCGAAGGGAACCTTGCCGAATATCGCGTTCTTCAAGAAGTTGCCGAAGCCCTGAGGAGCATCTGCCGAAAGACCGATGTATTCGTCCATGTGGAACGCGTGGATCTTCGACCAATCGATGGTTTCGTCCTCGATGATTGCCTTAAGGAAGTCGTTCTGGCTGGGCGCCGCAGCGAAGATCATATTGATTTCGCCCTTTTCTGCGATCTGGCGCTTGATTTCCTCGGAAGCCTCTTTTGCGGCGTATTCGCCCATTTCGGCTCTCGTTTCGAATGCAAGATAAGTGAGCTTGTCGATTTTTCCCTGTTTGATGATTGCCATGATTTTTTACCTCTCGTATATAATTTTACCGCCCGAAATTACGGCGATGATATTGATTTTGTTGTCAAAAACCGTGAAGTCTGCGCGTTTTCCCTTTACGATTTCGCCTCTGTCGTTCATGTTGCAGAGCTTTGCGGGGGTGGTGCTCATCATTTTCACCGCGTCGGTAAGCGTTGCACCTGCGGCTAACGCGTTACGAACCAATCTGTCGGTCGTTGCGACAGAGCCTGCGAATGCCTGACCGCCGGGCATCTTTGCGACGCCGTCCTCGATATAACATTCCTGACCGTTTTCGAGTGAGCCGAGAATAGTCTTGCCCTCGGTCATACCCGCGCCGCGCATTGCGTCGGTGACGAGTGCGCATTTGTCGGTGCCCTTTGCGCGGAAAACGTAATTGAGCATCGAGTGGGGGAGGTGCTTGCCGTCACAGATGACCTCAACGGTGAGCTCGTCGATCATATAACCGCTTTCGATCATACCGGGATAACGGTAGCCCTGCTTTCTGGTAAGCGCGCTCATGCCGCTGTAAAAGTGGGTGAGGTGGGTATAGCCGTGCTTGTGAGCCTCCAAAACCTCTTCATAAAGTGCGTTGGAGTGACCCATCGAGGCGCAGATTCCGACCTCTTGAAGCTTATCGCCAAGCTCAAGAGCGCCCTCGAGCTCGGGAGCGACAGACCAACGGGTGATAAGTCCGTCCGCCTTTGCAAGAATGGCCTCGTAGTGGGATTTTTCGGGATTTTTAAGATATTTGGGGTCCTGTGCGCCTGCCTGATCTGCCGAAAAATAGGGACCTTCGAGATGCATTCCGTAGAACATATCGCCGTATTTTTCGTCCTTTTGAACCTTTCTGAGCACGTCGAAGGAGTGGAAAAGCTCCTCGTCGGGGCAGGTAAGCGTCGTGGGAAGCAGTGTGGTGGTGCCGTGCTCGGCGTGAAGCTTCGCCGCGCCCAAGAATGCCTCCTCGGTGCCATCCATAAAGTCGTGACCGCCGCCGCCGTGAACGTGTATGTCGATAAATCCGGGCGCGACGTAATAATCGGTTTCGGCAACACCTGCTTCGATTTCCGAAATTATGCCGTTTTCATAGGAAACAAAGCCTTCGATTATGCCGTTCGGGGTGATGATTTTGCCTGATAAAGAATGCTTGCTCATACCAACCTCTTGAATTCGATTTTTTATTCGTGGATTATACACACCGCACTTGCGGCGATACCCTGTTTTTGACCCGTAAAGCCGAGTCCCTCCTCGGTCGTTGCTTTGACCGAGATTTGGTCTATCTCAAGCTCCAAGGCGTTTGCGATGTTTTTGCGCATTTCATCGATGTAGGGCGCAAGCTTGGGCGCCTGTGCAATAACGGTTGCATCGACGTTGTTTATGGTAAAGCCTGCCTTGTCGAGCAATTTGCCCACCTCGGCAAGCAAAATAAGCGAATTTATTCCTTTATATTTTGCGTCTGTGTCGGGAAAATGCTTACCGATGTCGCCCAATGCGGCGGCGCCCAAAAGCGCGTCGCTTATTGCGTGCAGCAGCACGTCGGCGTCCGAATGGCCCAAAAGCCCTGTTTCGTGTTGGATTTCAACACCGCCTAAGATGAGCTTTCTGCCTTCGACGAGCTTGTGCACGTCGTAGCCCTGACCTATTCTCAGCATTGCTTTTCCCTTCTTTTCATAAGTATTTCGGCGATTTCGACGTCATCGATCGCCGTGAGCTTCATATTTGTGCCGTTTTCCTTGATATAGCACACCTCGACGCCGATTTCCTCGAGTATCGAGGTTTCGTCGGTGAAGTCGGATATCGCATCCCCCAAGGCGTTTGCCGCGTGGAGATAAAGCGATTTTTTAAAGGTTTGCGGGGTTTGAACCGCAAGCAGATTTGCCCTTTCGGGCGTAGAAACAAAGCCCGTCAGCGGGTCGACGTGCTTGACCGTATCGGTCACGGGCGAGCAAACGCAAGCCGCTCCATGCTTTATCGCCGAATCGATCGTTTTGTTGATCATTTCGGGAGTGACGAAGGGGCGCGCGCAATCGTGGGTGCAGATAACGTAAGCATCCTTGCTCGCGGCATTGATGCCGTTTGCGACCGATTCGGCGCGAGTTTTCCCTCCGCGTACAAAGGATATCGGCTTTTTGACGCCAATTGAAAGTGCGCGGAGAGATTCCTCGTTATCCTCGGAGCAAACGACGATAATCTCGCTTACGCTTGATTCATCGAATGCTCCGATTACGTATTCAAAAAGAGTTTTGCCCAAAAGCTTGATGTTGGGCTTGGACACACCGCCCATACGCGTTCCGCTTCCTGCGGCGGCGATGACGGCGGCGGTTTTGAATTCACTCATAAATACACTCTTGACAGAGAAATTTTTATCAGCCTGCGTAGTCGTAACCCATCTGAAGCGCCTTGGCGTTCATTTCGCCCAATTCGGGCTTTGCCTTGGGAGCGCTTGCCTTGATGCATTCCATGAAGTAGTCTGCATCGAAAAGTCCGGTTTTCTTGATGAGATAACCGAGAACGATTACGTTCGCGAGCTTGGGGAATCCTGCTTCGTTTGCCATCTGGGTTGCGGGGATATAGCAAGCGGTGACGTCGTTACGCGAGGTTTCAACGTCGATAAGCGAGCTGTCGAGCACGATAGTGCCGCCTGCGGCAACCTTGCCTTCAAACTTAAGAAGCGAGGGCTTGTTCATAGCGATGAGGATGTCGGGGGTGGTTACGAGCGGGGAGCCGATGGGCTCGTCGTCGATGTTAACCGAGCAGTTGCAGGTACCGCCGCGCATTTCGGGACCATAGGAGGGAAGCCAGCTGATTTCCTTGCCGATCTTCATACCTGCGAGTACAAGCTGTTTGCCTGCGAAAAGGATACCCTGTCCGCCGAAGCCTGCTAAAAGAATAGCGCTCATTTCGTTTCCTCCTTAGTGATGTCCTTGTATACGCCCAACGGATAGTGGGTCATCATGTTTTCGCGAAGCCATTCAAGCGACTTTTCGGGCGAGAGACCCCAGTTGGTGGGGCAGGTGGAAAGAACCTCGATGATCGAAAGGCCCTTCTTCTGCTGCTGCATTTCGAAGCCCTTCTTGATCGCCGCCTTTGCCTTTCTTACGTTGGGAACGCAGTCGACCGAAACGCGTTCTGCATAAGCAACGCCGTCGAGGGTGCTTACCATTTCGCAAACGCGGATGGGGTTACCCTGAATTTCCTTGATTCTGCCGTAGGGCGAGGTGGTGGAAACCTGACCGAGAAGAGTGGTGGGAGCCATCTGACCGCCGGTCATACCGTAAATTGCGTTATTTACGAAGATGATGGTGATGTTTTCGCCTCTTGCACCGACGTGAACCGTTTCTGCGGTACCGATAGCGGCAAGGTCGCCGTCACCCTGATAGGTAAATACGTTGAGATCGGGGTTTGCGCGCTTAACGCCGGTTGCAACGGCGGGAGCACGGCCGTGAGGAGCCTCGATCATATCGCAGTTAAAGTAGTTGTAAGCAAAGACCGAGCAGCCGACGGGTGCGATACCGACAGTCTTTTCCTCGAGTCCGAGCTCATCGATAACCTCGGCAACGAGACGGTGGATTATACCGTGAGTACAGCCGGGGCAGTAGTGAAAGGGGGTGTCTGTTAAAGCGGGGGGCTTTTCAAAAACGATCATTATGCGTTACCTCCCGAAATTTCTTCGATTTTCGCAAGTATGTCTTCGGGAGAGGGAATCATGCCGCCCGTTCTTCCGTAGTGATATACAGGCTTTTTGCAGTCGATGGCGATCTTGATGTCGTTGACCATCTGGCCCATGTTCATTTCTACCGAAAGGAAGCTGTTAACCTTGTCGGCGAGCTCGTTCAACTGCTTTTTGGGGTAGGGATAAAGGGTGATGGGACGGAAGAGGCCGACCTTGATGCCCTTCTTGCGCGCGTTGCGGACAGCAGTCTTTGCGATACGCGCGGTGATGCCGTAAGCGACGATGACGATGTCGGCATCCTCGGTGAGATATTCCTCGTATTTAACCTCGTTTTCCTCGAGCTTCTTATATCTTTCGAAGCGTTCGAGAACGATTCTTTCGAGCTCTTCGGGCTCGATATAAAGCGAGTTGACGATATTGTGAACGCGCTTACCGCCGTGACCGCAGCACGCCCAATCCTTTTCGGGAATTTCACGCGCGGGCTTTGCCTCGAAGTCAACAGGCTCCATCATCTGACCGAGTGCGCCGTCTGCAAGAATCATACAGGGCATACGGTAGATATCGGCAAGGTCAAATGCTTCGCCGACGAGCGTTGCGATTTCCTGAACCGAGTTGGGAGCGAGGACGATTGCGTGACCGTCGCCGTGGCCAAGCGCCTTGGTTGCCTGATTATAGTCGCTCTGTGCAGGCTGGATACCGCCGAGACCGGGGCCGCCTCTTTGAACGTTAACGATAACGCAGGGGAGGTCGGAGCCGATTATGTAGGAAATGCCTTCGCACTTGAGCGAAATTCCGGGAGACGAGGAGCTGGTTATAACTCTTGCGCCGGTGCTTGCCGCGCCGAGAACCATGTTAATAGCTGCGATTTCGCTTTCTGCCTGAAGCGAAAGACCGCCTCTTTTGGGCATCTGCTTTGCCATATATTCGGCAAGCTCGGTTTGAGGAGTGATGGGGTAGCCGAAGAAAAGCTTACAGCCCGAACGGATCGCGGCCTCTGCGATAGCTTCGTTGCCCTTCATTAAAAGCTTTTCGCCCATTATTTGTCACCTCTTTCTACGGTAATAACGACGTCGGGACACATCGTTGCGCACATTGCGCAGGCGATGCACTTGTCGGTTTCTGTAACGGTTGCAGGGTGATAGCCCTTTGCGTTGAGGATGCTTTTGTCGAGGAAGACGATCTTCTTCGGGCAGGCAAGAACGCAAAGTCCGCAACCCTTACAAAGGTCGGTTTTGAATGTTACTTTGTTCATTTCTTTTCGTCCTTTTTATGTGATTTTTTTATTATCAAAATAACTTTTTGGTTATATCGGTAATCTTAACTGTGTTTTCGATATCCAGCCAATCGGGCGCCGTGGTCATCAAAAGAGGTAAGCCTGCAAGCTCGGATAGACGCTTTGCCTCGGGAATGGCGTTCAAAATATGGTGAACGTCGGTTTCGGCACCGAGGTTTGAATTGTTGATGATTCCGTGGAATTCAAGTCCCGACGCGCGTTTTATTGCGTTCAAGACCTCCAAGGCGCCCTCGGGCTCGCTTGTGATATAGCGATAGCGGTTATAAACGAAATACATTTTGTATCCCGCCTCGACGTAATCGTCGTGCGAGCGTCCCAAAACCGCCGCGCCGTCGCCGTCTCCGCCGACGTCGGCAACCGAATAGCCCTCTCCCGTGAAGAGAAGCTGATAATTGCTCGGGAGTGCGGGGATATCGACGTTTGTATTTGCGAAAATCGGGATCATCGTTTGAACCCCCATTTTTTCGAGCATTTCTGCGTTATCAGCCGAGCGGAAATAGGGGTTTACTATGTCCAAGTCGGCAATTCTGCAAACGCTTCCGCTTTTCGCGATGTCCATCGCGAGATTGACGGCTATATTGGTTTTGCCCGAGCCGTAGGGACCCGCGATGACGGTGACCTTTTCGGTCGCAAGCTCTTTAAGTGTCATTTATGCGCCTCTGATAATATCTCCGCTTTCGGCGGAATCGATTTCAAGATAAAATTCCATGCCCGCGTGGGGTGTGGAGGTGATGGGATTCATTTCGGCATCGTACATATTGCCGATAATGATATCGCGTCCGAATTTGCCGGGGGAGAGGATGTTTGCGCCCTCGCCGGCGCACATTTTGTTGCGTTGGAAGCACTTTGCAAGCTTCCTTTCGCTGTCGAATTCGGTGACCGTCGCAAGGAAGGGGCGGTCGGCGATATATTCGTTTTCGATAACCGTGTTAGCGTC
>JAZRGS010000121.1:0-3752 GCA_045644305.1 Eubacteriales bacterium
GACATTCATTTTGACTATAAGCTGGCGATCGCAGCAGCAGAAGGCGGCGCCAGCAAAATCCGTATCAACCCCGGTAATATCGGTGATAAGGAAAATATCAAAAGGGTGGCAAACGCCTGCTTGCAGAAGAATATCCCGATAAGAATCGGCATCAACGGCGGTAGCTGTGAAAAATCGCTTTTGGAAAAATACGGCGGCCCGACAGCCGAGGCGCTTGCCGAAAGCGCGCTTTCGAACGCAAGAATGCTCGAGGAATGTGATTTCGATAACATCGTTCTTTCGGTTAAAAGCTCCGACGTTCAGACAATGGTGCGCGCGGCGCGTATATTGCACGAAAAATGCAGCTATCCCTTACATATCGGCGTTACCGAAACGGGCGACGTCAGACGCGGTAACATAAAATCGGCTATCGGCATCGGCGGCTTGCTTATCGACGGCATAGGCGACACGGTGCGAGTTTCGCTTACCGAGGACCCGATTCACGAAATTTCCGCCGCGAAGGATATTTTATTCTGCTGCGGTATCGGCGGGGGAATCAATATCGTTTCCTGCCCGACCTGCGGAAGAACAGAATCCGACGTAATCCCCTTGGTTGCCGAGCTTGAAAGATGCACGCGTGCTATCAAGACCGATAAAAGACTTACCGTTGCGCTTATGGGCTGTGCGGTAAACGGACCCGGCGAGGCAAAGCACGCCGATTTGGGAGTTGCCTGCGGTAATAAGGAAGGACTTTTGTTCCGCAAGGGCGAGGTCATTAAAAAGATACCTCAGGAAGTTATCGTAGAAACGCTTGTTAACGAAATAAAGGAAATGCTTAATGCTTAATAAATTTCTTGAAAAATTCAAAAAATGCAGTTTTTCGGGAAGAGCGAAGGAAACCATCTCCAAAATAACCGATTTTTCGGTCAAGGTCGACCGCGAAAATATGACGGTTGCGGTTTTGGCGTGTTTTTCCTGCTATATCGAGCCGAAGGAACTGTTTTTAATAGAAAACGAAATAAAAAAGGGATATGGCTTAAACGGCGCGTTTATATATCCGAAATACGACGTCGAATTTGAAGAATCCCACATGAACGGCGTAATCGAGACGCTAAAGCAGCGTTCTCAGCTCGAATACGGCTTTTTCGACGATTCGACCTTTCATTACGACCGCGATTTCGGCGAGTTCAAGATTATGCTTCGCAAGTACGTCACCTCGTACGTGGTCGAAACGAACGGCGCTGTCGAGTTTATCGAAAGCTGTGTCCGCGACCGCTTCGGCGTGAATATTAACGTCGTTATCGATTACGAGGAATTCGTTCCGAACGATTACGTCAGCGTGCGCGAAAACGAGCTTGCCGAGGCGATAAAGAACACCAAGTTCGAAATCATCCAAAAGGAGGAGGAAAAGGATCCTCCGCGCTCCTCGCTTTTCGAAAGTAAGCAAGAGGACGCCGATTATTTCGAAGAGGGTGACAAGCGTTACGTCACGCTCGGAAAAATGACGCTCGATATCACCGAGCCCGAGCCCATTTACGGCGAACGCAGAAACTGGAATTTCACCCCGATATCGCTTCTTAAAAAGGATACCGGCGTGTGCGTCGCGGGTAAGCTTTTCCTTGTCGAATCCAAGGAAAACTACGAGGGCGAAAAAATCACCTTCACTCTTTATATAACCGACAACGAGGCATCGGTCAGCGGCCGCTTTACCTGCAAAAAAAGCGAAGCGCCGAAATTAAAGCCGCCTATGTACGTTATGCTCGCGGGCAAGGCGGAGCATAGACGCATCTTCGACAGAGAAAAGCAGGATTGGGTCGAGGATAACGAAATCACCATAAATATCAAGGCGATAAATAAATGTAAGGTGCGCGTAAGGCAGGACGAAGCCGAGGAAAAACGCGTTGAGCTTCACCTTCATACGAATATGTCGGCGACCGATGCGCTTGCAGATGCAGGCGATATTATGGCTCGCGCAAGCGAATGGGGAATGCCCGCGGTCGCATTTACCGACCACGGTACGCTTCAGTCCTACCCGATAGTAATGAAGGCGGCGAAGAAGTACCCCAACGTCAAGCCGCTTTACGGCATAGAGGGCTATTTCGTCGACGATACCGCGCGTGCGATTTACAGCTATAACGATAAAAATACGGTAAAATTTGCCGAGGACGAATTCATCATCTTCGATATCGAAACAACAGGTCTTTCGGCGAAAAACTGCGGTATAACCCAAATCGGCGCACTTAAATACAAGGCGGGCGAAATTATCGATAGGTTCGATAGCTTCGTAAACCCGAATATGCCGATTCCCGAGCATATCACGGGCCTCACGGGTATTACCGACGATATGGTCAAGGACGCGCCGAGCGAAAAGGACGCGGTTATCGCTTTCCTCGAATTCAGTAAAGGAAGCACGCTTGTCGCGCATAACGCGAACTTCGATACCTCGTTTATCCGCCGCGTTGCGAACGATAACGGCATCCCCTTTGAAAATCCTTATTTGGATACAGTCGCGCTTTCGAAATATATCAACAGCGATTCGAAAAGACATTCGCTCGACGTTTTGGCGAAGTATTACGACTTGGGCGAGTTCGACCATCACCGCGCAGATGCCGACACCGAAATGCTCGCAAAAATCTTTTCCTGCATGGTGAAAAAGCTTGCGGCAAACGGCATTTACAACGTCAACGAAATGAACACCGCGATGGCGCACAGCGCCGACCCCAAGCTGCTTCCCGATTACCACATGGTCATTTTGGTTAAAAACCTTGTGGGTCTTAAGAATCTTTACAAGCTCGTTTCCTATTCATATCTCGATTATTTCAAGGGCAAGCCGCGTATTCCGCGAACCGTTCTTGAGGAGCACCGAGAAGGACTTATAATCGGCTCCGCCTGCTCATCGGGTGAGCTTTACGAGGCTATCCTTCAGGGCAGAAACGACCAAGAGCTTGAAAATATCGCAAGGTTTTACGATTATTTGGAGGTTCAGCCCGATTCGAACAACGGCTACCTTTTGGATGAGGGCCGCGCGACGGTTGAACAGCTTCACGATAACGTGAAAAAGATTATCGCGCTTGCCGATAAGCTGAATAAGCCTGTCGTTGCAACGGGTGACGTCCACTTCCTCGACCCCGAGGATGAAATCTACCGTCAGATAATGCTTCGCGGTAAGGGATACCGTGACGCGATGCGCGAAACCGGCATCTATTTCAAGACGACGAACGAAATGCTTGCCGAATTTTCCTATCTCGGCGAGGAGCTCGCGTATAAGCTCGTCGTCGAAAATCCTAAAAAGATCGCCGACGAAATCGAATCGTTAAAGCCGATTCCCGACGGCACCTACACACCGAAGATCGACGGTGCGGAGGAGGAGCTTCAAACGCTTTGCGAGCAGACAGCGATGGAAATGTACGGCTTCAAGGGACAGATTCCCGACGTCGTGCGTCAGCGTATGGACAGAGAACTTTCCTCGATCATCGCAAACGGATTTGCGGTTCTTTACGTAATCGCCCGTCGACTTGTAAAATACAGTGAGGAAAACGGATATCTCGTTGGTTCAAGAGGTTCGGTTGGTTCTTCCTTTGCCGCTACAATGGGCGGTATTTCGGAAGTTAATCCCCTGTCCCCCCACTACAGATGTGCAAAATGCAAATATTCGGAATTTATCACCGACGGCTCTGTAGGTTCGGGATTTGACCTTCCTCCCAAGCCCTGTCCCAAGTGCGGAACTGAAATGATGGGCGACGGCCACGAAATCCCCTTTGAAACCTTCCTCG
>JAZRGS010000122.1:0-12576 GCA_045644305.1 Eubacteriales bacterium
CAAGACAAAGAAGAAAACTGCGATAATACGAGCGTATATCGCAGTTTTTTGATGCAGTATTGTGCAAAAATGGCTGTTTTAAGGCGATTTATCACTATGGTGCATCGCCCTTAGCGTTGGGCTTTTTTTCTCTTCAAAACGGCGGATTTACATGTCGTTTCCAACAAGCACAAAGTCCTTGTTTTGTTTGATTTTACCAAAAATATTGTATTGCGTAAACAATCGTGCAATTTATTGACAATTCGCTGAAGGTGTGGTAAAATAGCTACAATTAATATAATATAATCGCAAAATTTGCCTTTGCGTAATAAAACTTGGAGGTTACAATGACACACATGAAGAGAATCGTGTCAGTAATGCTTTGTCTGGCATTGCTTATGGTCAGCCTTGTTGCCTTGATTCCCGAATCAACGGTCGAGGTTTCCGCGGCTACCTACAGAACAGGTGCAAACCCTGCACACTCTTCCTACAAGGGAAGTAAATACTACTCTAACTTCACCAAAATCGAGCTTACCGGCGACGGAAGAACCGACGCGCTCGCGCTTGCGCTTTCTCAGATCGGTTATCAGGAATCGCCCACTAAGTTCGACTTTGACGGTATCGGCGGCGGCAGCGGCAACTATACCGAATTTTGCTACAACATGGGCGACTTCGGCTCGGGATACGGCGGCGGCAGCTACGCTTGGTGCGCAACCTTCGTTGCTTGGGCGCTTTATCAGGGTCATTGTACCGATCAGGGCTCTTTGAGCGACTGGACCCGTTATCACAAGGGCGACAAGAACTACGTTTGGCGCGAAGTAGGCTGTGCAAACTGGGCAAATCAGCTCCGTACGTGCGGATACTTCCAGAAGTCCAAGGCGGCTACCGGTAACACCTACAAGCCTCAATCCGGCGACCTTATCTTCTTCTGCTGGGAAGGCCCCACCGGTGCGGAGGACCACATCGGTCTTGTCGTTTATTCCGACAGTGAATATGTATACACCATCGAAGGTAACACCAGCAACCAGAACGGTCTTGAAGCTGACGGCGGCGGTGTTTACTTCAAGAAGTACGCGCTCGGATACAACTACATCACCGGCTACGGCGTTCTTCCCTACAAGACCAATGCCTCTGTTCCCAAGATCGATTACAGCGGCGCTAACCCCACCCCCGGTTACTACGTATGTAACGCATCCAAGTACATCTATTCGTCCGAAACCGCAACCACCGCTTCTTACTATTCCGAAAGATTCTCGATGTTCGAGGTAGTCGGCATTGCAAGCAACGGCAGACTTAAGGTTAAGGGCATCAAAACCACCACCGGCGCAGTTGTTGACGGCTACGTGCTCAACAACGAGGACAGAGTTATTCAGATCACCTCCTCCAAGAAGTCGGCAAGGGACATTCTCGCTCAGACTATCGCGGCGGCATCAAGTGCGCGCTACGACAAATACACCGAAGCGGATCTTACCAAGCTTCGCAACACCTATAACGAAGCAGTTCAGCTTTACAACAACTCGAGCGCAAGCGAATCCGCGCTTACCGCAATGAATTCCGAGCTCGAAACCGCTTTCAACAACACCGTTCAAAATCAGGAAAAGATCGTTTCTGTCGGCAAGGTATACACAGCTCCCGACGGCGGCAGAACCGACATCTACGCTGACGACGGCAAGCGCCTTACCGACGGTGCCAAGGGCACCTACGACGGCGGCACCAGCGAGCACGCAGGCTTTAACACTCAGGTACCTCTGGAAATCGTGCTTGACCTCGGCGGTAACGTTGCCACCAACACTTACCGCATTTACACCTCGAAAAACACCGACTGGGGCATCGAAGCGCCCACCAAGCTTGCAATTTCTGTTTCGAACGACGGCAAGAACTTCACCGACGTGACCTACACGACCGTCAAAAACCGCACCTTTGCGAGCGACGTCTGGAATATGTTCACCATGACCGTCAAAACCAACACCACTCGCAACGAGCGTTACATCAAGTTCACCATCACCAATGGCAGCAACCACATCTGGCTCGAGGAAATCGAAGCTGTTAACGCTCCCGTTGCAGCCACAGGCAGAGTATATGTTTCGGGCATTAACAAGCTCGTGACGAGCGGTGACACCATTATCTTCACCCCCGATCAGAGCCCCATCAACACCACCAACCACAACATCAGCTACACCACCAACGTCGTTGCGACCTGGAACGGAAGCGGCTATGTTGTAAGCTCGATTTCGACCGGCAGCGGTGCGGATACCCCCAGCATCACCCTTAACAGCAACCAGATTCTTCTCGCGTCCCACGAATGGGAAGGCGGCACCGAGGATCCCGTCATCGGCTCGCGCGCAAACGCAAACCGCGTCAAGTCGCTCAAGGAAGGCGACGTGCTTACCCTTACCAACGTCGACGTTGCAAACAAAACGCTCGGCATCACTCCCACCGTCGAAATCATCTCGGCGTCAAGCGATCCGATCGAGCTTCCCGACAACGCACAAACCTTCTGGGTGACCCACGTTAACGACAGCACGTCCGAAGGCGCAGGCGCTATCTTCACCTCGCCCTACACCGGCGCAGGCTGGTGGCTCCACGTGGCGTTCGCTCCCGTTTCGGGCAAGGACGGCGTTTTCGAAATCGTAAATATTTCCGACGGCGTGAGCGACGGCAGTGCAACTGCTCTCGATATCCCGAACGGCGGCTTCGTATACGCGATAAACAAGGGTAACGACTATCCCGCGCTCGGTCTCGGCGACACCGACTTCACATCCGAAAACTGCGACGCAGCATTGGAGGACGCGCTTACCTGGAAGATCGGCGACGAATTCACATTCTACGGCATCAACCCGCAATCTCCCGTTGTTTCCACCTCGACTCCCGCTGCAAAGTGGTATGACGACGCATACGTCTGCCGCTCCTACTTTGTGCGCACCACCGAAAGCGGCGTCGTAACTCCTCCCGTTGTAGATCCCGAACACACCCTCGGCGACGTAAACAACGACGGCGCTATCGACCAGTATGACTACATTCTCGTTAAGCGCCACTACTTCGAAACCCGCACCCTCGTAGGTGACGAGTTCGCTCGCGGCGACGTAAACAAGGACGCAAAGGTCGACCAGTACGACTACATCCTCATCGCCCGCCACTACTTCGGAACTTATAAGATTGGTTAATAATTCATTACGAGAGAGAGGCTTTTAAAAAAGCCCCTCTCTCGCGCTCTCTCCGCAAAATTTTTCAAAATAAATAAAATAAAAAGCTCTCGTTTTAGCAACGAGGTTTTTTTTATAATTAAATTGCTTCAAAACGCATATAAAATAAAAAAGGAGTTGAAAGCAGATGAAGAATTTGACCTTATATTTTCTTGCGGTGTTGATTGCGGTGATCGGGCTTCCCATCGCGGCGAAAAAGAGCGTTGCCAACGAGGGTGTCCCAAGGATAACCGTCCATTATAACGACAGCGTTATTGAGCTTGACGTCGAGGAATACGTTTTACGCGTAATTGCGGGCGAGGTCGGTGCCGTTGAACAGGAAGAAACCCTAAAATCGCTTGCGGTCGCGGCACGCTCAAGCGCCGTATACATAACCCTTTTTGGCTGCAAGCACGCGGGGTTTGACGTTTGCGATGACGGCGACTGCTGTTTTGCACTTGGCGATTTATCCTCACTTAATGAGGACGAGCTTAAAAGAGCCGAAAACGCGGTTGATTCAACAAGAGGCATCGCGCTGACTGTCGATGACCTGCCCGCGATGGCGCTTTACTGCGGCTGTGCCTCAAGCGGAAGCGTCGATAATTCCGAATTCGGATACATCGTCGGGGTAGGCGAGGCTACTCCTTGCGACACACATAAAACCGAGCTCGAGCTTCAAAAGGACGAGTTTTTCGAGCTTATCGGATGCGCGCCCGACGGGCATTATTGCCTTGTTTACGGCGAAAGCAACAAATGCGATTTCGCGGTTATCGACGGACGCGTGGTCGAGGGGAGCGAATTTTCAAAGCTTCTCGGGCTGAAATCAAGCGAAATCATTATAGAAGAGGGCGAGACTGTCGTTTGCAGGTCGCACGGGATCGGGCACGGGTACGGATTAAGCCTTTGCGGTGCCGAGCGAATGGCGAACGTCGGGCTCGGCTATGAAAAAATCCTCGAGTTTTATTTTCCGCGTCTTTCGCTGAACAAAATTTATGGCGATTGAATAAAAAAACCTGAAGGTGCTAACAATAGTCGTGACAAAAACACTTTCAGGGGGAAAATATGAACGACAACCACGAAAATATGACAGAAGAAACCGAAGAGGAATTCAAGGAGCCTGCGGTCAAAAAGGTCGCGAAAATCTCGGCGTTTGTTTATTTGGGACTCGCGATAGCCGTCGTAATCGTTGCGACGGTGGGCATTTTCTCGGTTTCCTACGATTACGAGACAAGCCTTGAATCGCTCTCGATTCCCGAAATCGACCTCACGCCCGAGTCGTCGCTTCCGCAGATTAACGTCTCTCTTCCCGACGTCGACGACACTCCCGTCGGCAACGAGCAAAGCGACGTCGATGCCGAAATCAGCGACGAAAACCCGCCGCGCGTGATGTTTTACCGACCCGTCGAGGGCGAAATCATCAAGCCCCACAGCATGGACAAGCTGGTCTATTCCGAAACCCTCGGTGATTACCGCGTGCATTGCGGAGTTGACATCGCCTCCGAGCTCGGCGCCGAGGTGCTTGCCTTCACCGACGGCAGGGTCGCTTCGGTCGTGACCGATTATTTCAAGGGCGTCACCGTCGCAATCACCCACGATCAGGGCGTGATTTCCTATTACAGCAACCTTGATCCAAACCTTGCCGAGGGCATTTCTGTCGGCGCGGAGGTCCTTGCGGGCCAGCCCATCGGAACGGTCGGCACAACTGCGCGCAACGAGACGCTCGATCCGCCCCACCTTCATTTTGAGCTGAAGGTCAACGGCGCTGATATCGATCCCGAACCCGAATTGCCGTAAACATCGAAAAAAAGAGGACAGAGACGAAAAAATCTCTGCCCTTTTTCTTTTAAAAATAGCTTACCTTGATTCGCTTACCCATTTTTTTCAGGCATTCGGAAAGCTCGTTAACGAGGTTCATCTTGATCGAGAAATTGATCGGCAGATCGGGGTTCTGGTGCGCGGGGTTGATCGCCCTGCCGACGTAGAAGTTAATGTCGGTCGCCTCCTCGAAAAGCAATCTCGCAATAAGCGATGCGCCGTCGCGCTTAAAGCCCCAATGCTCATAGCTTTCGTTGTTTTCGAGGTAATCCTTCGCGTAGGAAAGCACCTTATTAACCGTGATAACACCCTCGGTGACGAGGTCGACGCCGTCGATAAAGGATATCGGCGGGATATCGGGCGATTCGAAGCTGAGGCTGGTTTTAATCGGCTTGCCGAGATATTTTGCCGCAATCGACGAGGTAGTACCGCCGCAGACAATGTGCTTACCTGCCTTGGAGAAGAACAGCGACATCATTCTGTCACAGTCGTCGCGGTTTGCGGGGGGACCGAAGCAAAGGTTCATCGGAACGCGCTTGCGGATGCGCACAACGCAAGCCGTCGTGTCGTCCGAGGGCTCGCCGCCGTAAAGCTTATCACATTCGTCGACAAGGATGGTCGAAAGGGTTTTTGCGGTATAGCCCGCGCAGGAAACCGTTTCCATAAATTCCGCGATGTTGTCACGCTGCCAACCGAAATTGTAGGTCAGTCCGGTGCCCGCAAGAGGGCAACCGTCGCTCATCGCGATGAAAATGTCGTCCTCCTGAAGCTTTATCGTCGATTTGTAGATCTTTTTGCCGTCTACAATCGTTTCGGTCATAGGATAATCGGTGCGCTTCTGGTCGCGGATGAAAATTACGTGCGGGTTGTCGTACTGTATCAGCTCCGCCGTTTCGTTGTTTACTATGTGGATGATCGTGAACGTCGAATATGCAACCTGACGCACAGAGCAAACCGGCAACGTCGCCGCGATAGTCGCAACGCAGTCCTCAAGTGGCAAGCCCTCCGCCATCATCGTCGAAATTATCTTCGCCGTGAGCGTCGAAAGTATGCTCGCCTTAACGCCGCTGCCCAATCCGTCGGTCAAAACAACAACGGTCGAGTTATCGTCCTTTTCAATTATGTCTACGTGGTCGCCGCAAAGCTGCTCGCCAACGTGATTAAGGCTTTTATAGCCAATGTCTACACAAAGATCGTTTTTTGCCATTTTTTTAGTTTCGCGATGAGCCATGCAACAAGCTTGTCATGCCCTCTCCGCGATACCTTTCAATAATTTGTTGCCCTCGACGGGGTTCTATTATTTGTTGCAATTCACTTTATAAGTTCTAACCCTTCGCTACGAAGAGTAGAACCATTGTCCACGCGGAGTGAGGTTTTTGACCTGTTTTGCCTTTACCGCGGAACTGAAAAGGCGTGTTACACGCCTAACCCTCAATTGGGTTCTATTATTTGTAAGAATTCACTTTATAAGTTCTTTTTTTTCGCCACGAAGAGTAGAACCATCGTCCACGCGGGTATAGCGTTACATTATTTTGCCGCCTTTACCGCGGGAACTACTTGGTGCATTATGCACCGCCGATAAGAGCGCGGTAATATGAATCGTAGCCGTAGCGGCCGCAGGTGGAAGAGGTCGCGTGGAAGATAATGTCGTCAACGCCCTGCTCTTCAACAATATTTTTGATGTCAATGTTAATGTGGCGCGGGTCGATAACGATGATGTTGCCGTAATGCTCGGTAAGGAAGGGCACAAACGCGTTGCCCGAGGATTCCTTGATAACCAAAGCCGTTTTCGACTGGTCGTTCGAGGGCACGTTAATAACCGTGTAGGCGTTGTCGCCGTTGATAAAGCAGGAATAGCTTTCGCGCGAGAGGTGGATAGCGTTGTTAAACACTCGGTCGACCTGAAGGCTTGAGTTGTAGATCGTCATGGTGTGCTTTTTGGTCGGCATAAAAGCGTAAATCGTGTCCTTGTAGGAAAGCACGCGGTTGTCGCCCGAGGTTTCGTTCGCCCTGCCGATGAAGTTTTCGGTCACCACCTTGACCTCAAACCCGTCAAGCGGGGTGGGGGTGAGCCCAACGGACTTCGCAAACTCGCTGTAAGCATAGTAAGCGCCAAGCTGGGTCCAGTGATAGTCCGACCTGAAGAAGCAATATTCGCCCTTGGTCGATTCGAAAATTTCGCGCAGGTTAACAAAATTCACGCCGCCGTAGATGTGCGCCTCGGTCTTGTCAAGCACCTCGCCCTGATCGCTCAGCATCGCCGAAACGAGGGGATTTTTGATGTTGATGGAGGACTGCGGAGGCATAACGACGCTTATCCGCACGTCGGGGAAGAGCTCGGCGTACCTCGCATAGATGTCGGCGTAAGCCTGCGCTATGTCGGACTTGTAAGTGGAGCCGTGGTAAGCGGCGCCGTTGTATAAAATATAGCCGCTCGACAGCAGCTCGGCGTCGCCGATGGTTGTCATATCTTCGTCCTCGTCATAGTTGGGAGGTATTTTCGGGTTGATTTCGTCGTCCTCGTCGGGCGGCGTTATAGGTTCGTCAACAGGCGGGTCGACGGGCGGGTCGATAGGCCCGTCAATAGGCGGAGTAATAGGCTCACCGCTCGTGTCGTCGCTTGTGTCGTCGCTTGTGTCGTCGCTCGTGTCGTCGGGGGGAGTGATAGGCTCGTCGCTCGGGTCTTGCGAGCTTTCGGTGTCACTTGTGTCGCTCGATTCGTCGGGGACAGAACTGTCATCGCTCGGCTCGGAAGATATAGAGCTGTCGTCGCTCGGCTCGGAATTTGACGAGCTGTTGTCGCTCGATTCGGCGCTTGTATTTCCGCTGTTTTCGTTATGCTCGCTCGATTCATCGGTCGAGGTGTCGTGAATAGAGCTGTCATCGCTTACGACGGAATCGCTTTCTCCGCTTGCGTCGCCGCTTTCGGTCGTAGTGTCGGATTCGCCGCTTAAAGCTTCGCCGCCGCTTGAGTCAAGGCTTTGCTCGCTTTGACCGACCGAGCTTTGGGGCGCAGAAATATCGTCGCCCTGCGCACAACCGTAGGCAACTATAAATAACAAAAAACAGAGCGCGAACAACAAAAATCGTTTCATAAAAATCACCCGAGCGCTTTTCTTTCATTATATACCCATTCGGCGATTCTGTCAAGACGAAGAGCTTTTCGCCGTACAAATTTGCCCTAAAAAGAAAAAGCCTCGAGAGAGGCTTTTCAGAGGATGCTTTACAATATGGAACCAAGAATGAGACCCAACACAAAGGTGCCGATGCCTACAACGGTGGGGAACAGTATTCCCAACTTGAATTCGGGCTTGAAGTTCAGCTTTCTGCATCCCGCGTTGAACTTCAGGCAATAAACAACGTAGCGGATAGGCGTCAAAATCACACCGATAAATATGGTGGCAAACAGCTGAATCACCATCATACCGAGCTTTCCGCCCAAATCGTAATCATAGGTCTTGTGACCGTCTCTGTAAGTAGTCTCAATCACGTAATCGTAATTGAAAACTCCCTTGATGCCGTGACGGCGCACGCAAATAACCGAGGGAACCGAGACTACCAACGCACCTATGACGGCGAATATGGGACTCGTTTTCATGCCGATGCATACAAGAAGCCAGCCGACACAGCAGAAAATGATGATCTTCCAGATCTCTTTAAGCCCGAGGCTCATTTTTTCCAGCGCTTCGTTTTCTTGCTCGCTGAACTGATTTTCGTTCATTTGCTCGCTCATAGCAATACCTCTTTCTTTACAAATATTAAGTCTTGTCGACAACAAAATTATATAACAAAACGTCATATTTGTCAATACTAAATATGACAAAGCGTCATGGTCGCAGGGGGTGAAATATGACATAATGTCGTAGAGGTATTTTACATGAAGAATCGTTTGAGAGAATTAAGAAAAAACAGAAGATTAACGCAGGTGGCGTTGCAAATGCAAACAGGCATAGAGCAGGCGTTGCTTTCCAAGTTTGAAAACGGAGAAAGAACTCCTCCGACCGAAACCCTATTCCTGCTCGCAGAGTTTTATAACGTCAGCATGGACTATATCCTCTGCCGTACCGACAAACCCGAGATTAATAAATAATAAAAACCGATTTGACGTAACAATCAAATCGGTTTTTTGTGTTATTCGGAGACGTTGGACTTGTATGCACCCATGCTGCCGTCATAGGCGCTGTCCATAAAGCAGAAATATTGGGTGTTGCCGTTTTCGTCGACAAAAGAGACTCCTCTCATGGGATAAATGTCGCCGAAGACCATATTGTTGGTTACAAAGTAGGTGTCGGGCGTGAGCTCATCGAGAGTAAAAAGTACTTCGTCGATCTTCAACGCGCCGTCAGTCGAATCGGTGTCGGTGGCAATAACGCTGAAAAATCTGAGATTAGTTACCTTTGCGTCGATTTTGAAAGCAACAAGGGAATATTCCTCTTCGTCGCTTTCGTACATTACGCAAGAATTTGTATCGAGAAGCTTGTCGTCCGCATAATCGACGCTTATCGAAACCTTAACCTCTTCTTTTGCGCTTTCTTCCGAAATGTCGCTTTCTTCAACAGGCTCGCTTACCGCGTCGCTCGATTCGTCGGGATTAGAGCTTTCATCGACAGAGCTATCAACAACCGAGCTTTCGTCGTCCGAAGCTTCATCGACAGAGCTTTCAGCGCCCGAAACCGAAGATTCGGCTTCTTGCGAGGAGCCGGTTTGACCCACCGATTCGTCGTTTTGCTCGGCAGTGCAGGATGCGAACGCGCAAGCCGCAAGCGCGATAATCATAAGTGCGATAATGATTCTTTTCATTGTGTTTTCCTCCAAGTGTTTGTTTACAAATATATAGACGAAAAAAATTGCGTTTTGTCACATATTTTGTAATTTTTTTGTTTTCGCGAAATTATTTTTTGCTCCGCTTGCGCCGACACGATACAGCTTATCGCGCAAGCGACGGTTTCTTTGAAAATTATACCATTTTGACACTTTTTTGTCAAGCGTGACAGACGGCGCGAAAACCGTTGTATTTACTTGATTTTCAGATGTACATTGTGGTTGCTCGGTTTTTACGGAGCGGTTCAAAAATCGTGGCGCGCTTTTTAATCGCTCTTGTAACAAAACACCAAAATTGAGAGGGCTATATTGTGGGAATGGACAAAATGATTTACGATAGCGTGCAAACCATTGACAAAGTGGGGTGAAAAAATGTAAAATACAATAGTAAAATCATGTTAAAATGGAGGAGTATCCCAATGAAAGCGATTAAACATATTCTCGCGCTTTGTCTTTCGCTCGTTATGATCTTTTCAATGGTCATTGCTTCGGGCATTACAGCTTCTGCGGTTGAGGGCGCAGGCATACAGCAGACAAGCTTCCGCTCTTACGGCGCAGATATTTCGTTCTGGAACGTTAACACCTCTAACGGAAACGATTATTCCAAAGTTGACTTTGTAAAAATGAAGGCTGACGGCTGCGAATACGTAATTCTTCGTATTGGTTACGAGGCAAGCGCAACCCGCGCCAACACCATGGACACCGCGTTCTTGGAATATTACAAGCGTGCGCGTGAGGCAGGCATGCCTTTGGGCGTATATTTCTATCAGCTCGGCACTACATATGAATCGGCTGTTGACGACGCAAAGTGGGTAATAAGTGTTATCGAAAAGTACGATATGTACTTTGAATACCCCATTTATTATGATGTAGAGGACAGGGGAACCCTCGGCGACAACCCCTTGGCTCTTGGCGCCGCAGCGATGGAGCAGCTTTGCCTTGGCTGGTGCGAAACCCTTGAGGCGGCAGGCTATTTCCCCGGCATTTACGGCAACGGAGGACCGGTTCTCAATAAGCTTTCCGACGATTTCAAATCCAAGTACGACCTTTGGTACGCGGCATATCCCTCTACACAGAATCCCCACCTTACCACCGACAAGAGCGACTACTGCGGTATGTGGCAGTTCGCTTCCTCGGGCTATAACTACGACGGTATTCCTTCGAACAAAAACCTTGACGTAAACGTTTGCTACAAGGATTACCCCGCAATTATGAAGAAGTACGGCTACAACAACTGTGGCATGTCCGCGAAGGATGCGCTCGAAGCGGCTATTAAAGCGGCAAATCGTGCGCGTTATGACCATTATACCGAATCATCACTTGCGTCCTTGCGCTCGACCTATAACGAAGCGCTTAAGCTTTACAACAACTCGGACGCTACCGACGAGCAGCTTTCCGATATGGCAGAGAAGCTTGATTCGGCTGTTAAAAACACGGTAAAGAGCCTTGAAACCAATGCTTCTGTGGGCAAAACCTACACCGCACCCGCAAGCGGCAGAACCGATATTTACGTTGATAACGGCAAGCGCCTTACCGACGCAGAAAAGGGCACAGCCAACGGCGGCACCGATAAGTTTGCGGGATTTAACACTCAGCAGCCTATCGATATCGTATTAGACCTCGGCGCTGACAATCCTACCAACACCTACCGTATTTACACCGCAAAGAACGAGGGTTGGGGCATTTCTTTGCCTGTCAAGTTTACCGTTTCGGTTTCCGACGACGGTAATACCTACACCGAGGTGGGCTCTTCCGCGATCAAAGAATGCACCAACGCGGGCGATTCCTGGAGCACCTACGTATACACCTTAACAACGAACGTCACACGCAACGAAAGATATATTAAATTCACCATCGAAAACGGAAGCAACCACATTTGGCTCGAAGAAATCGAGGCGTGCCTTGCTCCTGCGGCGGCTACCGACAGAATCTATGTAACCGGCATGAATGAGAGCGTGACCGCGGGTGCCGCAGTTATTATTACTCCCGATCAGGGCGAAATTACCACTTCGAAATTCAACCATTCCTACTCCACCAACATTATAGCCACCAAGAGCGGCTCGGGATACGTTGTAACCTCGGTTAGCGCGGGCGCAGGTCCCGATACTGCATCGATCACCCTCAACAGCGATCAGATCTTTATTGCGGTACACAACTGGGAGGGCGACAATATCGACAGCTCGATCATCGGCTCGGGCGAGAATCACAGACGCGCCAATGCTCTTGCCGTAGGCGACGCTCTTACGCTTACCAACATCGACGTTGAAAACAAGACTTTCGCGGCAGCGCCTGCCATCGAAATCAACAAGCAGACCACCGAACCCGTTGAAAAGCCCGACAACGCAAAAACCTTCTGGGTAACTCATATTAACGACAACACCCCCGAGGGTGCCGGTACCATTTTTACTCTTCCTTACTCCGGCGCGGCTTGGTGGTTGCACGTTGCTTTCGCACCTACCGAAAACGGCAGCTACAAGATTACCGCAATTTCCAACGGCATTTCCGACGGCTCGGCAACCCCGCTTGATATCCCCGCAGGCGGCTTCGTATACGCGATAAACAAGGGTAACGACTATCCCGCGCTCGGTCTCGGCGACACCGACTACACCTCCGAAAACTGCAACGCGGCATTGGAGGAAGCGCTCACTTGGAAGATCGACGACGAATTCGCATTTTACGGCATCGATCCTATCGATCCCGTTGTTTGCACCACAACTCCTTCGTTGAATTGGTACGACGATAATTACGTTTGCACCTCTTATTACAAGCAGTTGAACGT
>JAZRGS010000123.1:0-18427 GCA_045644305.1 Eubacteriales bacterium
GATACCCGCCGCTATCGCAGAGAAGGTATCAGTTCCCGAAGAAGTTAATGCACGAACAGCGAATGTGGAGTTATTACCGCCGCCGTGTTCCGCATGGAGAATGAGGCATTTATCAAGCAATCTTGCTTCTTCGTGAGTGAACTTACGGTCGAATCTCAACATCGAAAGTATATTTTCTGCCATGCTCTGTCCGGGGATCGGAGAATGGAGGAAGAAGCTTTCGTTGTCGTAATAGCGCTTCTTAACCTGATATGCCGCAGTCATTATCATCGGCATACGCGCGATGACAGAGAGCGATTGTCTCAACACGTTATCGATCGAATTATCATCGGGGTTTTCGTCGTAGCTGTACAGCGCAAGCACGCTTCTCGCCAGCTTGTTCATAATATCGGGGCTGGGCGCGCGCATTATCATATCCTCGATAAACGACATGGGGGGATCGCTGTATTCGTCCATTATAGTGTCGTAAAAATCGAGCTCGGAAGCAGTCGGAAGCGAGCCGAAAAGCAAAAGCCAGGACGCTTCGTCATAACCGAATCTGTCGTGACGGTCGGTCGCGCCGATGATATCCTCGATACTGATACCGCGATAGAAAAGCTCACCCTCGCAGGGGACCTTTTCGTATTCGTTAATAACGTAACCGTGAACGTTACTTACACGGGTGATGCCCGCAAGCACACCTGTGCCGTCGGGGTTACGAAGTCCGCGCTTGACCCCGTATTTCGCATACATTTTTTCGTCAAACGCGCTATGCTCGCGCAGCGAATCGGCGAGCGCTTCTATACTTAATTTACTGTTCATCTGATTCATCCTTTGTGCTTCGGGCGATGCAAAAAAGCCGTTTTATCCTTTATTGACAAGCATTATAGCAACAGCGCAAGCGTTTGTCAAGCAAAAATGCAACAAAATTGCGATTTTGTTGCACTTTCATCGCTTATTTACACCCCGAAAGGGATATTTTTAGTTTGTTTTTGCAATTTCTGCGTTTGGAAGTTGCAAATTTATGAATTCTTTACGTTTTCGGCGATAAGGTTCTTCATCGAATAGAGGCCCTTACCCTTTTTCGAAACGTATTCAGCCGCCTTGAGTGCGCCGTCGGCAAACAATGCACGGCTTTCGGCGGTATGCTTAAGGCTTACCGTTTCGCCGTTACGCGAAAGGAGAACCTCGTGCTCACCGAAGATGCCGCCGCAGCGGATCGAGGAGATTCCGATTTCGTTATCGGGGCGAACCATACGGCGCGACGCGCGCTCGGTCACGAATTCGGTTCCTTCGGGCATAAGCTCCGCGATACCCTCGGCAATCATAAGTGCGGTGCCGCTGGGAGCGTCGAGCTTATTTCTGTGATGCTTTTCGATTATTTCGATATCGCAATCTCCGCCGAGCGCGGTATAAGCGCTTCTGCAAAGGTCGATAAGCAAATTTATGCCGAGCGACATATTGCGCGAATAAAACACGGGGTATTCCTCGGAAAGCGCCTTGAGCATCGCAAGCTCGCTTTCGGTATGACCTGTCGAGGCGATAACGCAGGGGATGCCGCTTTTACGGACGAACGCGCAAACCTCGGGAAGTGCTGTGTGATTGGTGAAATCGATAACTGCGTCGGCGGTTTCGACCACATCCTCTATCGAGGTGTAAAAGGGAACGCCGAATTCGTCGCTGCCGAACTTATCGACAGCGGCGGCAACGCCCACGCCCATTCTGTTAGCGGCGGCGATGACCTCCCTGCCCATTCTTCCGCAGGCACCGTTTATGATGATCTTCATTTTTTAGTTTCGCGATGTGCCATTCAACAAGCACGTTGACTTCTCTCCGCGAGTCCTTTCTGTATTGTGTTGACCTCGGCTCCACGCGGAGTGAGGTTTTTGCTTTTTGTTAAGGTTTGCCGCGGGCTTTACTTGGTGCATTATGCACCCGCGTGTCCTTTCTGTAATTTGTGAATCTAAAGGCTTTGCTTACTTGATGAGGTTATGCTCACGCATAAGCGCGAAGAGCTTTTCATCGTCGCTTGCGTCCATCGGGCAAAGCGGCATACGGAATTCATTTTCGCAAAGTCCCATCTTCGAAACGGCGGTCTTTACGGGAATCGGGTTGACCTGCATAAAGAGACCGTTCATCAAGCGGAGATATTTAAGCTGAAGCTCGCGCGCCTTCTTGAAGTCGCCCTCCAAGCAAAGCTTGGTCATTTCGTGAGCTTCCTTGGGCATTACGTTCGAGAATACCGAGATAACGCCGAGCGCACCCATCGACATAAGGGGAACGATCTGCTGGTCGTCACCGCTGTACATATCGATATCGTTACCGCAAGCCTCCAAAACCTCCATCATAAGCAAGAGATTGCCGCTTGCTTCCTTGGTCGCAACGATGTTTTCGTGCTTCGCGATCTGCTTATAGGAATCAAGGCTGATGCAGAATCCGGTTCTGCCGGGTACGTTATAAACGATGCAGGGGATATTTACCGAATCGGCAACCGTGTTAAAGTGCGAAACGATACCCTTCTGCGAGCATTTGTTGTAATAAGGCGTAACGAGAAGGAGTCCGTCCGCGCCCGCTTTCTCCGCAAAACGCGAGAGATCGATTGCATACTGGGTGTTGTTGGAGCCGGTGCCCGCGATTACGGGAACGCGCTTGTTGACCTTTTCGATGGCGAATTCAAGCACTCTCTTGTGCTCGTCGTCGTCAAGCGTTGCAGGCTCGCCCGTGGTGCCGCAGATAACCAAAGCGTCGATGCCGCCGTTGATCTGGAACTCGAGCATATTCTCCAACGCGGCATAATCGACCGCGCCGTCCTTAAAGGGAGTGATGAGTGCGGTAGCCGCGCCCGTGAAAATAGGCTTATTTATCGACATAATAATTTCCTCCGTCGATTACATCTAAATATATTCATTTTATTTTATCACTATAATAAAGAAATGTCAATATTTACGAGCCGAAAAACCATGTTTTTTTGTCTGTTTTTCGTTTGTTATTGACATTCACTTTTACATATTATATAATCAATGCAGCATTTACGCAAAATAAGCGATTTCTGAGGTGTTTTATGAAAAAGTACTTGCGTTTTTTGGCATTTTTCGTCGCACTCATAATGATTGTGCTTCCCATTTCCGCTTGTGAAAAGCAGGAAGACTCTTCTGACGGCAACAACGTCAGCCTGTCTGAGGACGACGGCTTTTTCGGCTATCACCTCCCCGACGGCGTCAATTACGACGGACGCGTGCTTTACGTGCTTACGACAGCCGCAGGCAAGACCGCGACCTGCTATCAGGTCGATCCCGAAAGCAACCCCGACTACACCGGCGAATTAAGCGCGGTTCAGCAGGCTGCGAAGGAATCAATCGAGCTTGTCGAGGAGCTTTTAAACGTCGAAATTGAAGAGGAATGTATCTTCACCAGCTCGCGCTACGGCGGCCCGATGTATCAGCGAATCTCGCGCGATATCATCAGCAACACGGGCGATTACATATTTGCTATGCCCTGCCTTAACGAGGCGGCCATGCTCGCATCCGACGGCTTGCTTTACGACCTTAACACCGTCGTTGACCTTGAAAATCCTTGGTGGTGCCAGCCCTTTAACGAAGCGGTTACCATCGCAGGAAAATGCTATTTCGCAACCGGCGACATCGGTACCGTGAGCAAGGAATCGACGATGTTCGTCGCATTCAACAAGGAAATTGAAGCCAAAAATCACTTGGCGGAATCCTACGGCTATTCCTCGCTTTACGAAATGGTTGACAAAAAGGCGTGGACCCATGACGTTATGTTCGAAATGGCAAAGACGGTATACGTCGACACAAACCAGAACAATATCGCCGACCCCGACGATATGGTCGGACTTTCGGCGCAGGAAAACGTCGTATATTGGCTCCTCCGTTCGGGTAACATCAACGTTTGCACCCTTGATGACGAGGGATATCCCGAGCTCACCATCAACAACGAGCGCGCTATTTCGCTCATCACCGACGCGCAGGAATACGTTCAGTCGCCCGACGCGGGTCTTATCATCGCCGACGATTATTCCTATCTTAAGCTCCCCATCAACCCCGCGACCCAAGCCTTTATCGACGGCAACTGCCTATTCTACTTCAACGGCGTGAGCAACCTCAACACCATCCGCGTTATGGAGGACGATTTCGGCGTGCTTCCCTGCCCGCTTTACGATGAAACGCAGGAAAATTATTCGAACAACGTAGGCTCTTGGACCTCGAACTGCGTCTGCCTCCCCACCTTCTTGACAGAGGAAGACCTTGAGCTTGCCGGACATATCCTTGAAGCTCTCGGTGCGGTCAACCGCGCAAAGCTTACCCCCGTATTCTTCGAGCAGACCCTTCAGTACCAAATCTCGCGCGATGACGATTCGATGAGAATGCTTGAAATTATCGACCAATATCGTTCGCCCGACCTTTCGGAAATGTACCGTTGGGGCAGCATGATGCAGACCATCGCTTCGATGCGCAATCTCCCTGTCGGCACCTTTGTTTCGCAGTACGAAAAGATCGAAAACAAAACCATCGCCGACATCGAAGCTACCGTCAATACCTTCAAGGAAAACAACCATTAAGCGAATAATTTAAGCATTTAATCATAAAAAGCATAAAAAGGACGGTTCGCCCGTCCTTTTTTGTTATGCGTAATTTTACAAACAGAACCAACGCGATCGAAGAATCGATGCGGATTGTGCAAACACCGATGCAGCTTTAGTAATCTAAAGCAAATCGGGGTTTGTGCAAAATAAAAGGACGGAATTTCCGTCCTTTTATGGTCTGAGCGATTATGCAAGCACGATCTCTCTGTTCTGTTCGGAGGAGTCGTACATAGCCTGCATCATAGTTGCGGTGATGATTGCCTTGTCGATGTGAGAAGGAAGCTTTTCGCCGGTCTTGATGCAGTTGATGAAGGAGTCGATTTCCTTCTGGAACATTGCGTGATCCTTGTACTTGGGCTTGAAATCGATGAGTGTATTGCAGGAGGTGGTGTACATAGTGAAGTCGCCGCCGTAGTTAAGACGGATACCTGCCTTGGTGCCAAGGAAGTCGATATAGGTTTCCTGAACGCCGATGTTCTGTGCCCACGCGCCGTTGAGGGTGATGGTGGGGCCTTCGGTGCGAACGAAGCCGGTTACGAAGTCGTCAACGTCATAGGTACCGTTGAGGTCCTTGGTGTCTTCAGACCACATGCCGTTGTAAACGTAGTTGGGCATATCGACGCCGAGCTTGGAGAACGCCTTTGCAGAAACGGTGAGAGGCTTGGGGTCGTCGGTGCAGTACATAACGATATCGAGGTAGTGAACACCCCAGTCGATAAGAACGCCGCCGCCTGCGATGGACTTATCGGTGAATGCGCCGCCGAGACCGGGGATGGAACGGTGTGCACGGAAGCTTACGTATACGTGGTAAACCTCGCCGAGCTCGCCTGCCTGAATAAGCTCGCGAACCTTGTTAACAGCAGCATTGAAGCGGTTAACAACGCCGATGTTGAGAACCTTGCCGGTTTCGTGCTGAGCCTTCTGCATTTCCAAAGCTTCGGAAAGGGTTCTTGCCGAGGGCTTTTCGCAGAGAACGTTCTTGCCTGCCTTAAGGAAATCGATGGTGATAGTGCTGTGCGCCTTGTTGGGGGTGCAGACAGAAACCGCTTCGATTTCGGGGTCGTTAAGGATTTCGTGGTAATCTTCGATTGCGGTACCGCAGCCGTACTTTTCAACCGCTGCATCTGCCTTGGACTTGATGATGTCGCAGAAATACTTGATTTCAACGTCGTTATTTGCCATGTAAGCAGGAATGTGAGCGCTGTTTGCGATAGTACCGCAGCCAATGATGGCGATCTTCATTTTGGACATAATGATTCCTCCGAATTATACATTATAAATGGTAAGACCATATTATCACACATTTACGCGTTTTTCAAGAGATTTTGGAAGAAAAAGCAAAAAATGACTTGACATTTTGCGCTCTTGCGGCTATACTTTAGTCAGCAAAAGAATTTACAAAAGCCGTGAAGGGGACAAAGCTGTCACCATTCGCCTTTCAGAGAGCCGTCGGTTGCTGCGAGACGGCAGGCAGGATGACAAGCGAACTCACCCCGGAGCTGCCGTGCCGAGGTTTATTCATTAGGTGCGGTCGGGTTTCTCACCGTTATCAAGAGAGCGTGCTGTTTGGCGCGTTTTGGATAATAATGATTTAACTCGGGCTCTGTCTATGCTTTTGACGGAACCTATTTTTTTATTCTCAAGGAGAAAAAACATGAAGCTTTCATTCTCAACACTCGCCTGCCCCGAATACAGCTTCCCCGATATCTGCGCCATGGCAACCGACTTGGGCTTTTCGGGCATTGAGGTTCGCGGCTTGGGCGACGATATTTTTGACAGAGGACACAATATGCCCTTTGCCGAGGAAAACATCGAGGCTACCGCGAAAAAGCTCTCTTCCATGGGCATTGAAATTCCCATTCTTTCCTCCGACTGCTGTCTGCGCTATCCCGCGCTTGCAGAGGAAAATATCGAGCTCGTCAAGAAGTACGTAAAGGCGGCAAAGGTGCTCGGCACGAAGTACGTGCGAGTGCTTGGTGACGACGGCCCCGAGGCTGTCGACGGCGGTAACGACGAAGAGGTGCTCAAGCAGCTTCAATCGATAATCCCTCTCGCCGAGGAGGCGGGCGTTAAGATATTGCTCGAAACCAACGGTGTTTACAGCGACACCTCGCGCTTGAAGGCTCTTCTCGACAGTGTTCACAGCGAAAACATCGGCGCGATTTGGGACATCCACCATCCCTACCGCTTTGCGAAGGAATCGCCCGAAACCACAGTTCAGAACCTCGGTATGTACATTTCGCACGTTCACGTCAAGGACTCGGTCGAGGAAAACGGCGAAATTATGTACAAGCTTATGGGCGAAGGCGATATGCCGATAAAGGAAATGATTCAGGCGCTCGCTTCGATCAACTTCGAGGGCTATTTCTCGCTTGAATGGGTAAAGCGTTGGGCGCCCTATCTTCAGGACGCGGGCATAATCTTCCCTAATTATGTAAACTACATGAGCGATTTTTCGGGCAGAAGCTACTCGGGCGACGTTTTGCAAACCGACCTTCGCGGCAAGGGCAAATACATCTGGCAGAAGAATATGCTTATCGACCTCACCTTCCCGCAGGTGCTTGACCGTGTTTGCGAGGCTTTTCCCGATCAGTACGCATTCCGCTTCACCGAATGTGATTATACAAGAACCTATCCCCAATTCCGCGACGACGTCGATAAATTCGCGCGCGCACTTATCTCTTTAGGCGTAAAGCGCGGCGACCACGTTGCGGTTTGGTCGACCAACCTGCCTCAGTGGTATATCGCGTTCTGGGCAACCACAAAAATCGGCGCGGTTTTGGTCACCGTCAACACCGCTTACAAGATTTACGAAATTGAATATCTCCTTCGTCAGTCCGACACGCACACGCTCGTTATGTGCGACGGATACAAGGATTCCGATTACAACGCAATTATTCACGAGCTCTGTCCCGAGCTTAACGACCACGTCCCCGGCAAGCCGCTTTACGCGAAGAAGCTCCCCTTCCTGCGCAACGTTATCACGATTCAAAGCGAGCAAAAGGGCTGTCTTACCTGGGAAGCGGCGCTTGAAACGGCGGACGCTACCCCGATTGAGGAGGTTTACCGCCGCGCATCGCTTATCAGCAAGCACGACGTCTGCAATATGCAGTACACCTCGGGCACGACGGGCTTCCCCAAGGGCGTTATGCTCACTCACTACAACGTAGTTAACAACGGCAAGAATATCGGCGACGGCATGGACTTGTCCACCGCCGACAGGATGATGATTCAGGTGCCGATGTTCCATTGCTTCGGTATGGTTCTTGCTATGACGGCATCGATGACGCACGGCGTTACAATGTCGCCGCTTTCCTACTTCTCGCCCAAGCGCGCGCTCGATTGCATCAACCGCGAAAAGATTACCTGCTTCCACGGTGTTCCGACGATGTTCATCGCGCTTTTGGAGAACGAAAACTTCGAAAAAACCGATTTTTCGCACATGAGAACCGGTATTATGGCGGGCTCGCCCTGCCCCGTTAAGGTTATGCAGGACGTTATCGACAAGATGCATATGTCGGAAATCACGATAGTTTACGGTCAGACCGAGGCATCGCCCGGCTGTACCATGTCGCTCACGACCGACAGTATCGACGCGCGCGTTAACACCGTCGGCGGCGCGATGTTCGGCGTCGAATGTAAGATTGTCGACCCCGAAACCGGCGAGGAATTGCCTGTTAACGTCGACGGCGAATTCGTTGCACGCGGCTACAACATCATGAAGGGCTATTACAAAATGCCTTAGGCGACCGCGCTTGCGATCGACGACGACGGCTGGCTCCACACAGGCGACCTCGCGAGAAAGACACCCGAGGGATACTTCAAGATTACGGGCAGAATCAAGGATATGATAATCCGCGGCGGTGAAAACATTTACCCCAAGGAGATCGAGGACTTTATCTACACCCACCCGAAGGTCAAGGACGTTCAGGTCATCGGCGTGCCCGATATTCAGTACGGCGAGGAAATTATGGCTTGGGTCATTCCGAAGGAGGGCGAAAGCATCACCGAGGACGAAATCAAGACCTACGTCAAGGAAAACATGGCGAAGCACAAAACTCCGAGATACGTTAAATTCGTCGACGTATTCCCCATGAACGCCGCAGGCAAGATTCTTAAGTACAAGATGCGCGAAATTTCGGTCGACGAGCTCGGACTCAAGAAGGCGGCATCGGTCGAAACCGCTTGATATTATAAGAAAAGCTTTGAAGGGCTTGGGCGACTTTTTTGAGGTTGCCCAAGAATAAACAACATGAACGGACGCAAGATTTACGAAGAAATAAGCAGTCAGGGCTTTGACTGCGCGCTGTTTCTCGATGAAACAAGCCAATATTACCTGAGTGACTTTTACACAACCGACGGCGCGGTCATAATTTCGAAGAACGAAACCTCGCTTCTTACAGACTCGCGCTATATCGAGGCGGCTGAAAACGACAAAAAGGCGGGCAAGCTCTCTGACGACGTCAACGCATATCTTTTCAAAAAGGGTCTTTATGCAGATATCGCCGATTATTTCGCGTCGGTCAACGCAAGGAAGGTCGCTATCGACCCCGCGTTGATTACCGTGCGCCAGCTTGAAACGCTTAAATCCGCGTGTGAGGGAATCGAATTCGGCTATGTTTCGGACATCTGCCTTAAGCACAGACGGGTAAAAACACCCGAGGAGATCGCAAAGATAAAGAAGGCGCAAAGCATTACAGATAAAGCGTTTTCGCACATTTTGGGCTTCATCAACGGTGACAGAACCGAGCTTGAGGTCGCGGCGGAGCTTGAATATTTTATGCGCTCGAACGGCGCGAACGGGCTTGCGTTTGAAACGATTGCGGTTTCGGGTGCGAACTCCTCGCTTCCCCACGGCGTACCGACCGAGGCAAAATTGACCCAAAACGCCTTTTTTACGATGGACTACGGCGCAAAATACGCGGGTTATTGCTCGGATATGACAAGAACCGTCGTTTTGGGCAAGGCTGACGACGAAATGAAGCGCATTTACAACACCGTGCTCACCGCGCAGAGCGAGGCGATGAAGCATATCCGCGCGGGTATGAGCGGTATCGACGCCGACAAAATCGCGCGCGACGTTATCACCGACGCGGGCTACGGCAGCTATTTCGGTCATTCGTTGGGTCATTCCTTGGGTCTTGAAATTCACGAGCTTCCCTCGGTTTCGCCCAAAAGCAAGGACATATTGGTTGCGGGCAACGTCGTAACGGTCGAGCCGGGCATTTATATCCCCGGTGTCGGCGGTGTGAGAATCGAAAATATGGTTTTGGTCACCGACGACGGCTGTGAAAACCTCACGAACAGTGACAGGAGCCTTATCGAGCTTTAATCGATAAAAAAGACTTGACAAATCAAGCTCTTTAATATAAAATAAGTTAGATATAATATTTTGTCTTATGAATAGGACATTAATCAGGAGGATACAATATGATTTCGGCAGGCGATTTCAAAAACGGTCTGACCTTTGAAATGGATGGCCAGCTTATGCAGGTTATCGAATTCCAGCACGTAAAGCCCGGTAAAGGCGCGGCGTTCGTTAGAACCAAGATGAGAAATATCATCTCCGGCGCAGTTATCGAAACCTCTTTCAACCCCACCGCAAAGTTCCCTCAGGCAATCGTTGAAAGAAGAGATATGGAATACAGCTACACCGACGGCGACCTTTACTACTTTATGGATCCCGTTACCTACGATCAGGAACCCCTTAACGCAGAACAGCTTCCCGACAGTTTCAAGTTCGTTAAGGAAGGCATGACCTGCAGACTTATGGCTTACAAGGGCAAGGTTTTCTCTGTTGAACCTCCCATCTTCGTTGAGCTTGCAGTTACCGCTACCGAACCCGGCGTTCGCGGCAACACCGCTACCAACGTAACCAAGCCCGCTACCGTTGAAACCGGCGCAGAGGTTAAGGTTCCCATCTTCATCAACGAAGGCGACGTTATCAAGATCGATACCAGAACCTGCGAATACCTCGAAAGAGTATAATTTCTGCCCCAAGGAATTCTGATGTTTTTCGAAGCAGATTTCTTTGGAATTTAGGGTTTTAATTGTACTTTGCCCTCTCAAAACGGGAGTGGCGAAAACGCTGATTGGGCGTAACAGATTTGTGAAAGGTCTCGCAGCGAGAACAAAGCAAGTCCGTTGCATCCATCATTGCGAAACTAAAAAAGGAGAATTACTATGAACGTATCTGAAAAGGCGGCATACATTAAGGGCCTTATGGAAGGCATGGAGCTTGACACCAGCAAGGGCGAAGGCAAGCTTTTGGCTGCTATGGCTAACCTTTTGGAAGACCTCGCGCTTTCTATCCTCGACCTTGAGGACGAAACCGCAACCTTGAACGACTACATCGAAGAGATCGACGAAGACCTCGGTGCAGTTGAAGAAGATCTTTACTGCGACGATGAATGCGATTGCTGCTGCGACGATGACGACTGCGACTGCGATTGCGACGATTGCGAAGACGACTGCGATTGCTGCGACTGCTGCGAATGCTTGGAGCTTGAATGCCCCGCTTGCGGCGAGCCGGTTTACATCGACGAATGCGACGTTGACGAAATCGACGACCTTGAATGCCCCTCTTGCGGCAAGGTTTTGACCTTGGTTGAAACCGAAATCGACGACGAGGACGACTGCGAATGCGGTTGCTGCTGCGACGCCGAATAATCAATTTTAAAAAAGGACTCGGTAGGTCGCCCAACGGCTGCCTACCGTTTTCATTTGGTATGATTAACAGAGAAATTATCGACGTACATTCACACGTCTGGCCCGACAAAATCGCCGTGCGCGCGGCTGACAACATCGTAAATTACTATTCACTCCCCCGTCAGGGCGACGGCTCGATCAACGGCATCTTCGAGGGTGCAAGCGGGCTTGACAATATCCGCTTCGTCATTTCCTCGGCGACGCTGCGACCCGACATTGAGCACGCACGCGTCGGCAACGATTTTCTTATCAACACGGCAAACGACGACAAACGCTTCATCCCGCTCGCGTCGTTTCACCCCGACATCCCCTTTGACGAGGTGGTTTGCGAGCTTGAGCGTGCGAAATCGCTCGGCGCGAAGGGTATAAAAATCCATTCGGATTTCCAGCGATTCTACATCGACGCGCCCAACGCGATGGAGATTTACAGGGAATGTGCGCGTCTCAACCTGCCGATTCTTTTCCACGTCGGCGACAAGAACACCGATTTTTCGACCCCGAAGCGGGTCTGCGCGATAATCGAGAAGCTGCCCGAATTAACAATAATCGCGGCACACATGTGCGGTTACAGCGTTTGGGACGAGGCGGAAAAGTACCTCATCGGCGCCCCCGTTTACACCGACACGAGCGAGGCGCTCATCGGGATGGACGAAGCGGGGCTTTACAGCCTTATCGAGCGCCACGGCGTCGAGCGCGTGATGTTCGGCTCTGACTATCCCCTTTGGAACACCCGCTTCGCGTTTGACCAGATAGAAAAGCTCGGCCTCTCCGAGCAGGAAAAATCACTCGTCTACTCCGAAAACGCCAAAAAGGTTTTTGGTTTGTAGTTTGTTTTTTTGTGATTTGTTTGCGAGAAAAACCTTTTTTATAAAAAATGTCTTTCTCGCGCTCTTTTCCAAAAAATTTTAAATACAATAAAATTTCATAAAAATCCGCGACAGGTGCGTGGATTTTTATACCTTGGAGCGTCGTGAGTGTCGAGTGCAAAGCGCGAGGCGCGAGATGCGTTCGCCCGACGCTCACAAAGATTCGACCGAAATGCTTGCATTTCGTGTCGGGAGCGTTAGCGACTACGCGCGCTCTTTTCCAAAAAATTTTAAATATTTAAATACAAAATAAAAATAAAAAAGTGCTCGAACGTTGGCTTTGACCTGACATTCGGGCACTATTTTTTATGACTTCAAGGGATTTTGGAAAGAGAGCACGAGAGAGAAGCCTTTTGCAAAAGGTTCTCTCTCGTAAATAAGCAATTAATTATGACCTACTCTCTTGCGTCTTTAAGCTTTTTGTAGCCGTTCTTGAAGGCTTCGATAGCAAGAGGAACGCCGTTGTCGAGCTTCAAGTAGTTGTAAACCTTGTCGACGCCGTCGATGTTGACGTAGTCGTTAGCCGAGAACCAGGTTGCGACGGTGATGTTCTTGCACCATTCATAGCCGGGCTCGTTCTTGTTGATAAAGCAATCGAACATATCGGTGATCCACTGTGCCTGCCACTGCTTCTTCTGCTCGAGGTTGGGAACGGGGATATACTTGTTCTGGGTGTAGTCGAAGGTGACCTCTGCGCCTGCGCCGCAAGCGAATTCGCCCAAAATTGCGGGGAAATTATCGAACCAAGGAGTGTTCTTTCCGTAAAGCTCCTTGTACATTTCGGCAAAGGATTCGATCTTAGTGTCGTTATTCATCTGGTAGTAGGTGAGACCGAGCATCTGAACGTAATCCGAGCCGGGCCAATAGTTGAGCTGGTCGCCCCAATTGCTGTAAGGACAGCTTGTCGCAATGGGGTTCCAGATCCAGATGCAGTTATCAACGCCCTCTTCGAGGAAGATGTCGTAAAGTCTGCGCCAGGTGTCGATGAAGATGTCGGGGTCGTTCATCGTCTGCATACCGCAGTAGGAGGTCCAGTCGGTGTTCATTTCGTTGTTGAGACGGAAGAGCACAGGCTTGCCGTATTCCTTGATTTCTTGAGCGAGGGTGCGGAATTCATCGTCGAGTCTGCCGCGCATAATGTCGTACATCGGGGTGTAGCCGCCGAGCGCGTTGTTCGTGGTGGTGAACTGATAGGTGAGCTCGAGCACGGGCTTGCCGTTGAAGCCGTTACCGCCCGCTTCGCTAGTGATGAGGTCCATATCGAGGTCGCTTCTCGTGTAGTCCTTGCCGTACCAGCCGGTGTGGAGGTAGGTCATGAAGACGTCGAGCTCGCTTTCGATGCTTTCATAGAACCAATCGACGTAGATGGGGTCGTTCTTCTGGTAGAACATACCCATATCAACGGTGTTCTGGGTGAGGAGCTTGTTGTAATAAGCCTTGGTTTCGTCGTTCCAATGCTCGGGAATCTTAAGCTCGTAAGAGCCGACGCTGTTGACAGGCTTGCCCGACTTTTCGGCAGCGTCAAGCTCGGTAAAGGAAGCGACGATAGCGTCCATCTGCTCGTACATCGGGTCGCCCGACTTGAGCACGAAGAAATAGAAGTATTCGTAGCTGTCTGCGGGGCGGACAACGGCGATAGAATAGCAGTCGTATTCCATCTTAGCCGCGACGTTGATCTGCATATCGTAGTAATTTACGACGTAGCCTTCAAGCAATTCGGTGGTCTGACCGATTGCGCGGGTGCGGCGGATGCTGTTTTCTATAAGGAATTCGTTGTTTTCGAAATAGCGAACAAGCCATTCGTCAAAGTAGGTCTTCCAGCCGTTTTCGTTTGCGCCGTAGGGGTTCTGGTTTTCGAAGGAAACGGTGAGGACATAGCCGTCGCCGTAATATTTACTTCTGAGCGCGCCGAGCGAAAAATCAGCGGTGACGTCAGCGGTAGGAAGTGTGAGCGCGTATCCCTCGGAAAGCACGACAGCGCGGGTCTTTTCGGCGCCGCCGAAGAGATAACGGGTGTCGCCCGCGGGAAGCGATGCGAAATCGGTTGCCTCGATGCCGTCCGAATAGGCTTGGAGCTTGTAAACGCCGGAAGCGTCGGTAAAGCCGTTAGCCTCGTCCTTGTAAGCGTCCTTCCAGACGGTTTCTGCGTTCTTATCGGGAGTCATAGCCGATTCCTCCGTGGAGTCGTTAGAAGATTCTTGGTTATCACATGCAACAAGCACGGGCAATGCCATGCATAGAAGCAGTAAAAATACGAGCAGTTTTTTCATATAATCCTCCGTTTTTTATTATCCTTTACATTATACATTATCGCGATGGATTTTTCAAGGCTTTTGTTTGCGATGTTTTATTTTATGGGATTTTTATTGTATGTGTGAATTGTTGCGTATATCCTTCGACTCGCGCTGCTCGCTCAGGATGACAGACCTGTTTTCTGCTCGCTCAGGATGACAGTTTTTTTATTTTGTTTTTTTATTTTGAAAAATTTTGGGGAGAGAGCGCGAGAGAGGGGCTTTTTTAAAAGCCTCTCTCTCGTAATAGAATCATTAACCTATCTTATAAGTGCCGAAGTAGTGGCGGCAGATGAGGATGTAGTCGTACTGGTCGACCTTGTTGTCGTTGTTTACGTCGGCGGGTAACATTTCGGCATCGGAAAGGACGCGGGTGCCGAAGTAGTGGCGCTTAACGAGAATGTAGTCGTACTGATTGATAGCGCCGTCGGCGTTGACGTCGCCAAGGGTATATTCGGGCGCAGGCACAAAGCAGGGGCCGTTGTTCATTCTCGGATACCAAGTGTAGAGGGTGTTGCTGTAAAGGTAAAAGCTGTTGATTTCATCAGCCAAAGCGTTAAGAGCATCGGTCATTGCGTCGACGCTTTCACGTTTTTTAAAGTCGATAACGGTGACAAGGGTCGCGTCCTCGGCTTCAAGGTCTGCGGAGTAATCGCCGTAAGCGGCGCTTGCGATGCTTCCGCGCGCGAAGGCATTCGCGAAATAAAGGGTATCGTACGCAACGCCCAAGAAGCTGCCGATTCCGTAGGGGATGTCGTCATTCGAGCGCATATCGGTATAGCTTGAGTTTGCGTAGCAGTTGATAAAGCTTTCGCCGCCGTAAGCGTTGCCTATAAAGCCGCCGACCTCTTCACCGGCATAAATGTCCGCAACCGCATAGCAGTTTGCGAAAAGAGCTTTTTCGGGCTCGCTCACGCCTGATAAGCCTGCAAAGCCGCCGGTAATATCTCCGCCGATCAAAACGCCCTCGTAACAGCAGTTGAAAAAGGACGCGTTTGCCGAGGATCTTGCGATGAATCCCCCGACGTAGGTTGCGCCGAGCGCGTCGACGTCAACACAGGAGACGCAATCGTCGTAAAGCGAATCTGCCCAGCTCGCACCGATAAATCCCGAGATAGTGTCTGAATCGCCGCTTAAAGGTTCGGTGAAAATGATTTCGCCCGCGGTAGAAGAATGCTCGATGAAGGAAAAGTCGCCTTCGAGCAAGCCGATAAATCCCGCGACGTCGTAGGCAGATCCCCTTCCGTCAACGGTAATGGTTCCGTTCCAAGCAACGCTCGTTATATTTACGTCGTCGAAGCTGTAACCGACAATTCCCCCGACGTAGCCGACGTTTTCGACGCTGTAGAAGCCAAGGTCGACGTTTGCTGTGACGTTATAAGCGGTAAAGTCGCCCACTTCGCCGACAATGCCGCCGACGTCCTCAACGTCCAGATAGTTGCTAAAGCTTATAGTTCCGTTCAGCGAAGAATTTTCGATATAAAGCGATTCTGCACAGCAGGCGATCATGCCGACGTTATAGCGCGACTCAAAATCTCCGTTGAAGTTGATGCATGCTTCGTATTCGAGATCGTAAACATAAACATCGCGCGCGTCCCCGACAAGCGGTTGAGTCATGCCCGAAAGGGTGTTACCGTTGCCGTAAACAGCGAAGAAAAATTGGTTGTAAAGGTCTAACGGCTCGTATGAAACGCCCGACATATCGATATCGTTTTTGAGGTTGAGAACGAGCATATATTCGCCATCGTATTCGTAATCGTTTAAAGCCTTTGAAAAGCGCGCAAGGTCAGACGCGGTTTCGACGTTGACTACCGCGCAATCCTGCTCGTAAACAGAGTATTCTATGTTAACCTTTTCGGGGTCGAATAGGTTATTTGCGTCGTGATCCTCGGCAATTCCCCACGCCAAAAGCTTGTATTCGCCGCTTTCGGGCGCAAGGAAGGACACCTCGGCGGTAAGGATTTCTGTACCGGTGATCCAATTGTTCTCGGTTTTGTAAGCGATAGTGTCAAATTCAAAATCACCGAGCAGGTCGTCGCGGAGAACGGCGACCGCCCTGTCCATATAGGCACAGCTGTCGTTTAAATCGGTCAAGGTCACCTTGAAGGTGTAATACTTCCCTGCCTCAAGTTCGGTGGTGAAGCCCTGTGCGTAACCGCGCCAAGAGCAAAATTCAACGCGGATAAGCGGCGAATCGTTATCTAACGGCAAGGCTTCGTTCTTGCCCAATTCCAACACGCGCGAATAATCGACGACGGTGTGGTCGGGTAGCTGTTCCTCAGACAATGCAAGCGATGAAAACTGCAAGCATGACATCAGCATAACAAAGCAAATCAAAAGGCTGATCGTTCTTTTCATTTTCCCTATTTCCTTTCAAGGCTTTTACGATTTTAGGATAGCACATACTTTGCCGTTTGTAAAGACAGCGCGCGGATTTTTGGGGGATAAAAGAAGCATAGACTTGAAAAAACAACGAAAAAAAACGCGGCGGTAATCCGTCGCGTTTCTTTACTTTTTTTACAGAAGCTTATCTGAACTTTCTCTTACGAGCTGCTTCAGCCTTCTTCTTGCGCTTTACGCTGGGCTTTTCGTAATGTTCTCTCTTACGAATTTCAGCAGGAACGCCGCTTCTGAGATAAGATCTCTTAAATCTGCGGAGAGCGCTATCGATGGTTTCGTTCTCCTTAACTCTTATCTCTGCCATTTTATACCCTCCCTTGCTTCGGTTTCCGAGGAAATCACATCTATTGGGGACATTATATCAAACAATTCGACATATGTCAACAAAGATTTTCCGTTTTTTTAAATTAAAGAGCCTTCTTTGCGGTTTCAACGAGGGATGCGAATGCAGCCTTGTCGTTGATAGCGAGTTCGGAAAGCATCTTACGGTTGAGCTCGATGCCCGACTTCTTGAGACCGTACATGAAACGGGAGTAGTTGATACCCTCTACCTTGCACTGTGCGGAGATACGGGTGATCCAGAGAGAACGGAAATCTCTCTTCTTCTGCTTTCTGCCGGCGAAAGCGTAGTTGCCGCTCTTGAGAACAGCCTGCTTTGCCATCTTGAAGTGCTTGCTCTTTGCGCCCCAGTAACCCTTAGCGAGCTTGAGCATCTTATTTCTTCTTTTTCTGGTCGCGAGTGCGCCTTTGATTCTTGCCATTTCTTACTATACCTCCGTCAATTATTTATAGGGGATCATTCTCTTAAGATCGTCGTAGCGTGCGTCGCTTACGTAGGTTGCCTTACGAAGCTGTCTCTTGGTTTTTGCTGCCTTAAGACCGGTCTTGTGACGCTTGCCGGGATGGTTCATCTTGATCTTACCGGTTGCGGTAAAAGAGAAACGCTTTGCGGAAGCCTTGTGTGTCTTGATTTTTCCCATTGTTATAATTCCTTTCGGTTATTTTATCTTAGTTTATTTAGCCTTTTTAGGTGCCAATATCATAGTCATATTTCGTCCGTCGAGCAAGGGCTTCTTTTCGATAACCGCGGCTTCACCGCAGCCCTCTGCGAAGCGGTCGAGAAGCTGTGCGCCAAGCTCGGTGTGTGCCATTTCTCTACCGAAGAACTTAACGATAACCTTGACCTTATTGCCCTGAGACAAAAATTTGAGCGTGTGATTGAGCTTGGTATTGAAGTCGTGAGTGTCGATACGGCACTTTAACTGGATTTCCTTAAGCTCGATGATCTGACGCTTCTTGCGCTGTTCCTTTTCGCGCTTTTCCTTTTCGAAACGGAACTTGCCGTAGTCCATAATCTTACAAACGGGCGGTTTCGAATCGGGTGCGATCTCGACCAAGTCGAGCTCTGCCTCGTTGGAAAGCTTCAACGCTTCGGAAAGCTTCATAACCCCAAGCTGGGCACCGTCTGCACCGATTACTCGGACTTCGTTTGCTTTGATTTCTTCATTAATGAGAGAAGAATTCTTTGCGGCGATGACTGCCACCTCCAAATTAATTTGCGTTTTTGCAAAAAAGAAAGG
>JAZRGS010000124.1:0-9591 GCA_045644305.1 Eubacteriales bacterium
GCATCCTCGCCGTAATCGAAAACGTGGTTGTTTGCGAGCGTCACGAAATCAATGCCGAGCTCGTTGTAATACTTTGTGTGCTCGGGCTTTGCCACGTAGGTGTAGGTCTTGTGCTTCATCGGGGTTCCGCGTGAGGATATCGAAAATTCGTTGTTCACCATCGCGACGTCGGCAGAGCGCATAATCTCAAACCACTCCTCCGCGAAGCAATATGAAAGCCCCTTGCCCTTCCTCAGCATATACGGCATAGTCGCATAATTGTCGGCAAAGCAAACGTCACCGCCGAAGGTCATCACCGTCGTTTTGTTGCCCTTGACGCTTCCGAGGCTCAAAACCTTAACGTTTTTGTCGTTTTCCTGACCCTTAAAAAGCGTTTCAAGCACGCGTATTGTGTTCCCCGTGTGCTTGTACCAGATTTCGTCGGAATATCCCTCGCTCTTCATTTCGCGATAGATATTCTTAATCGCGTTCTCCCCGAATTCGTCCATAACAAAGTTCAAAAAGTTGTTTATCTTGTCCTCATAATCGGGGTCTTTGTCGGGATTCGGGAATAGGGGAAGCATATCGACTGCGATGTCAAGGAAAAAATCGCCGCTCGCTTCAGAACTTTCAAAAATCTCCGATTCCTCGTCAAGGCTAACGCTTTTGTCCTCGCTCGGCAAATCGATATCCACGCTCGTTACGCATGACGTCGTGACGAATAATATCAAAAAAGTAAGAACCAATATCAAAATTCGCTTCATATCATACCTCTTTATTATATTATACCATTTTGCGAATTACTTTTCAATAGTTTTGACAAATTGATAACAATGTGATATAATAAAGTGAAAATAATGATTTTAACGGAGCATATAATGAAAATCACGGTACTTGATGCAAAAACGCTCGGCGACGATATCTCGCTTGAGCTTTTCAACGAATTGGGAAACGTCGAGGTTTTTCCGCTGACCGAGCGCGAAAAAATCGCAGAGCGGATCGAATCCTCCGACGTTGTGATAATCAACAAGGTTAAGCTCGATTCGTCAGTGTTGGCAAACGCCAAAAATTTAAAGCTCATCTGCGTTGCCGCAACCGGTTACGACAATATTGATATAGCCTACTGCAGAGAAAATAACATTGCAGTCTGCAACGTGGCGGGATATTCTGCCAACTCGGTTTCTCAGCTCACTATCGCGATGGTGCTCTCGGCATCCTGCAATCTCGAAACATTTAGGTCCTCGGTTGCCGACGGAAGCTATTCGCGCGGCTCGGTTCAAAACATCTTAACACCCGTCTATCACGAGCTTGCGGGCAAGGTGTGGGGCATAGTCGGCTACGGCGGAATCGGCAAACGCGTCGCTCTCGCGGCGGAAGCGCTCGGCTGTGAGGTTGTCTTTAACAAGCGCTCGCCCATCTCGGACGCTCGATGCCTGCCTCTTGACGAGCTTTTAAGGGTCTCGGACATCGTCACGGTTCACGTTCCGCTTACCGATGAAACCCGCTCGATGATCGGCGAAAGGGAATTGAGCCTTATGAAGGACGGTGCGTACTTGGTCAACGTCGCGCGCGGCGCCGTCACCGATGAGCAAGCCGTCGCTAACGCCGTTATTTCGGGCAAATTGGGATTTTTCGGCTGTGACGTCTATTCTGTCGAGCCTATGCCCGAAAGCCACCCCTTCTACCAAATACGCGACCGTAAAAACGTCTGCCTCACTCCGCACATGGCTTGGGGCGCCTACGAATCCCGCGTCCGCTGCCTTGAGGAAATCAAGAAAAATATCATCTCCTTCACAAAAAATGAACAACGAAACAGAATTGTTTAGAAAGGAAGCATGTTTAGTAAAGTATTGTAATTATAGAGTGGAGATTGACATGAATCTATCCGAATTTGATGTTTTATCAATGCGATTCAGATGCAAACAACCGTTGGACGAGCATGTTTTGAAAGAGCATTTGATAAAGACAACAGCCCAAGAATGTGTTTGCTACACATCAACCGTTCAGATTGATGAAGCTTCAAGCTTGGCGGATACTGTTTATGAAATGTACAACAAATATGAAAAAGTAATAGAAAAGCTTCGAGAACAACAAGGGACAGTGTATTTGTATATCACACATCACACACAAAGGGCAAGAGAGCTTGTAATGCCTAATCAACTGTTGCGGTTTTTGGCGGAAAAAGAAATTCTCGTGGAGATTGATTAAATGGGGAACAATGTTTTTTACAGTTATATTCGTTTGAAGAACGCGGTCCAAACAGAACTCCCGTCGGTAGTTCGCCAAGCTGTTTTTGCCAATTATGGCGAGAAAATAAATCTTTTTCTTTCTGTGTGTAAAGAAGACGAGCTTGAAGCCTGCCTTGCAGAAAAAGTGCTCTTATGGAACGAAAGTATGGCAAAAAGCAAAATGAGTTTTGATGATGCAGAGCTTGTCATACATCAAATTCAAATCTCTAATGGAGGCTTGGAATTGTCACACGAAATTATGAAATCTATTGCAGAAGCAAATCTGACTCTTTGCGTGACATATAGCGTTTGTAATCTTATATAAATATGTCAAAAAGTTATAAATGTGTTAGGCACAATAAAGGATAAGATATGAATTTTACATTTAACGGCTATACACTTGATGTGGATATTGAAAAAATGAAAAGTGTTATTCCGCAAAACTGCAAATGCCAATGTGCAATTTGCAAAGCTTTTAGAGACTATGCGGACACTTTAGATGAAAATATAACCGCCAAAATGAATGCCTTAGGTGTTAATATAGAATGTCCTGATGAGGTTTTTGACATAGGCGAGGATGAAAACCAAAATGTTTGCTATTCCGGGTGGTGGAATATTTACGGAAAGATTTTAACAAAATCCGAAACACCTTACCAAATATCCGAAGGCTTTGAGCTAACCTTCTGCGACGATAGCCAATATGCTCCAAGGTGGTTTCAAGGTAGTGACTATTTTCAAATGCGGTTTCTAATTCGCAAAAAACGGCTTAAAAGACTCGGGAAGAAATATCAAGTAGGCGACAAAACAGTATTTTCTTACCATATAGGCGATAATGCTTGTGCAACTATGAATAATCTTATCGGCGGAAAGATTTTCAAGGTTTATTCCGATAGTATTATAAAAAACGATGCTCAAATAAAGTGTCATAATGCAGAGATTTTCATAGAAAATGAATCCCATTATCAAAAGCTTTCACTTTCTGTATCGCGGGATTTAGATACCTGCTTTGATGGTATAGACCGAATGGCGCTAACAATTGATAGCGTTAACGTTGACTCAACCGAAGCAGAGCTGTTGCGACAAGATGATATCATTTCTTGCTCGATGGGAAAAATCAAAAGTATTAAAGTTTACGAAAGTACAATCGAGGGTAAAAACGACAAGGTTGTTTATGATTCTCACATTGTCATCGAGGACGACTTTGGAAAGAAAATTATCTTTCGTGCAGAGCCCGACGGTGAAGAAGTGATGATGGTTTTCACTGACATAGATGATAATGACGTAGAAAAATATCTTCGCGTTTCGGATACTTGGTTTGTAAATGACGATTCGGCTTTTTATGAAAACAACGAGATAGACATCGTGAAGAATTGTTACAAAGCCGAAACCAAACTTAGAGTTTTTGTGATGTAGAGTCGGGATATTGTAACGACTAATATAAAGAACCCGCTTCAGCGGGTTCTTTTTTGCGCTGAGAGGGCACGGGAGTGTGCTTTTCAAGGTCCTCTCTCTTACTTTCGATAAAAAAGCTTTTATAATAAATAATGTATTTGAAAATTTTGCGGGGGATTAAAAAGGGGGGCTTTTTTAAAGCTCCCCCTTTTGTATGATTTGTATTCTTATTTCTTGCGTCTTCTGAAGATAAAGCTTCTGAAGAGGATGATGTTCAGCGCCAAGAAGAATGCCACGAAGATGATAAAGGTAAGAACCGGCTGCTTGGGTGCAAGCGTCGCCAAAAGCATCATCGGGAAGCCGAACGCGATAGCGGGGAAGTTCTGATATACAAGGTTGTCAGCCGCGGGAGTTTCGAACTCGCCGTCGATTTCACGAAGCAGAATAATGCCCGTGCTTGCGGTACCCGTAAGCATACCGTACATCGCGAGGAACTGCTCCTCAACGTATTGACCGAACAGGGTTTTCGCAACGATTCGGTTGTAAATATAGGTAATGATAAGTCCGACAACGCCGAGAATAAGAAGAATGCCCCAATAATTTTCGAGGATATCCAAGCGGATAGCCGCGATACCCGCAACGACCATAATGTCGAAGAAGAAGTTGGATGCTCTTGTAAGAAGGAAGTTGTTGGTGTATTCCTTCTTGACGATCTTTGCCTTTCTCAAGCCCTTCATAACCGCCTTTACGAGTGTAGCCGAAAGCACACCCAAAAGGAAGTTAAAGCCGTAAACCGTCGCCTTCATGCCGGGAAGCAGGTTGCCCAAACCGAGCATAATGAAGTAAGAAATGATGTAAGCGAGGAAGATAAGCGCGATCTGGATCGTCATCTTATCGCAGGATTCCTGCATCGGAATTTCGTTAGCCGATTCGATCGATTCGGAATTCAATTTGTTCTTGTTGCCGCGGATTACAAGCGTTCCGCGCTTTTTCATAATGTTAAGATGGATAACGCCGCCGATGCTCGCGCTCAAGAAGCCAAGCGCCGCGATGGTAAGTCCGAAGCTCTTACCGCCGACAAGTCCGCCCTCCTCGTAAATGATACCGTAGTTCATAGCCTGACCGGTACCCTGACCGAAGCCGAAGGGAAGAAGAACGCCTGCCTCGGGACGGAAGCCGTCGATGAAGAATTTTGCGGCGATAAGGCAGATGCCCAAGCCGAAAATACCCTGAAGCAGATAGGTCGCAACCGTGGTTACGCCGGTGTTGAAGATTTCAACCGTGCGCTGCTTGCTCAATTTGCTGTCGTCGGTCTTTAACGCGCTTGCGATAAAGCCCAATGCGAGCGTGTGGTAGGTAACTACCTCGAGCGTGCCCGTGCCGACACCGTTAAACGCAGAGGTGTCAAACATAACGTCGCCTGTAATCGCCTTGTAAATTGCCGCAACGATTATAAGAACGCAGCCGCCGATAACCGAGGTCGGAACCAAGGAATTACGAAGGAATGGTATGCCCTTTTTCAGCATATTTCCTACAAGCAGACTGCCTAAAAGCACCGAAAATAATAATATGGTGCCCCAAACACTAAAGTCCCAAAAATTGTTCATTTTCGTCTCCTTTAAGAATGTTTTTATGACGGTAATAAATATTTACGTATTTAAGCGCGTTGAAATGCTTGTCGCCCTTGAGCTGGAAAACGCGGTTTTCGTAATAGATGTTGCACTTGTTCTTGCCAAGCACCGAAAGCGCCGTAACGCTTTCGAAGGGGAAGAGGTGCTCGTTTTCGCTGCCCTCGTTAACCGCGATTCTGTCGCCGTAAAGCTTTATCGACGCGTTCTTTGCCAAGCTGTACTTGTTCTTATAAACGATAACCTCGGAAAGGGTAGCGATATCTTCAAAAATCGGTGCTTCGGTGAAATTGCGGGTGTCGGTCGAGTTCACGAAATTCTTCTGGTATTCGTACCATTCGTTCACAAAGGTGAAGGGGAATTCGAATCCGTCGCCGCTTATTTCCTTGTTTTCGCCGTAAATTATCGTCTTGTTGCACTTCTTGCAACGGCATTTTTCGTTCTTGCTTTCGAATTCGGCAAATCCGCAGTCGGGACAAACGTAGATAGCACGCTCGAGATATTCGGCACGCTTTTTGTGACGGAAGCTTGCGTCGGCAACCGCCTCGTTGACGTAAAGTCCCTTTTCGATTCGCTCAAAAAGCTCGTCGTCGGTCATTTGTAAGAATTCCTCGGGCTCGATGCATTCCGAAACGTAGCCGCGTACCTTGCCCTTGCGGACAACGTCGCTCCATCTCGGCTCGGCGCCGTAGCCGCCCTCGATCTTGTAAAGCAAAATCGGAAGCTTTAACCTTTTTGCAAGCGAGGAAATGGTCGGGCTCATATATTCGGTTTTGCCGCTGTACGTGCGGTTTCCCTCGGGCGCAATACAAATCGTGCCGCCCTCACGCGCAACTCGCAGGCAGTTAAGCACCGCCGCGATGTCGGTCGTCTGCTTTTTAATGGGAATCGGGGCTACAAGATAGCGAATTGCCGAGGAAACCCAGCCGTTCGAGAAAATGTCCTCGGTCGCAAGGTAATAAATCGGGCCCTTAAATGACATCCCGCAGAAGAATTGATCGAACGGGGTTTGGTGGTTGAGCAAAATAAGATATTGCCGATCGCCCTGAGCCTTATACTTTTCGGGCTTATAGCCATATTTGATTCGTGTGTAGGGCTGAATAATAGCGCATGCGACGTTTCTGACAACTCTGTGTCGAAACTTCATCCATTTTTCCTTTTTCTTATTCTTTGCCAAAAAAGCCCACCTCGCAAACTATAACAATTCATTATCTTTTATCACGTTAACATTAACAAAAGGTTAATTATTGTGACATTTTTTACATTATAATATATTTCAACAAAAAATGCAACCTAAAAGCAAATAAAAAAGGCTATCTGATGATAGCCTTTTTAAGATAAGCGTTACTTATTCGGTAACAACGGTAACCTTGGTGATGTGGGGGTTAGCGCCCTGATACCAGTAGAGGAAGCCTTCTACGTCAACAACGTCGCCTGCCTTGAGTTCGCCAATTGCCTTGTAAACGTCGGATTCGGGGCCGGTGAGGTAAACTTCTACGCAGAAGTTGTAATCAGCATCGCCCTTGGTGAAGGTAACGTAGATGTCGTCGCCGGGTTCGCCATTCTTGTATTCAAGAGACTTGAAGGTAAGACCCTTGAAAGCAGCGAGCTTGTTCATGTCGTTGATGAGCTCTTCGGTGCCGAGCTTTTCGGTGAGGTCGATAGCTTCTGCGATGTAGGTGTCGCCGCCTTCAACGAGCTCGAAGGTAGCGTCCATGATTTCAACTTCGCCGTCGAATTCAGCCTTGGAGCCGGTAACGCGGATCTTGGTACCTGCAACGAGGGTAGCAGCCTGCTCTTCGGTGCAAGCGAGGTTGTAAACGAATACACCGCCGAACTTGCTCTGGCAGTAAAGAACGATGGAGTCGTTCCACCAGCTCTGGTTAGCCTGAACGTAGGTTTCAACGGTAACTTCGGTGCCAACTTCAGCAGCGAGGTATTCTTCAAAGGTCATAACGCCTTCGGGAACAACTTCAACGTCGGAATCGGAGGTTTCAGAGGATTCGGAGGAAGCTTCAGAGGATTCGGAGGAAGCTTCGGAGGATTCAACGTCGGAAGAAGCTGCTTCGGAAGAGGAAGCGTTCGAAGAAGTGTCGTTGGTTTCAGCGCAAGCAACGAAAGCAAGTGCCATTACGAGAACCAAGAACAAAGCGATAAACTTTTTCATTTTAAATCTCCTTTTTATTTCGCTATGCGAAAATTTACTTTAATTATAATGTTTTTTCTGCACAAATCAATGTTATACTTGAAGATTTTTTATTACTTTTTTCTATGTAATTTGTCAACAACGACATAAATTCCTATACAAATCCAGCAAAAGGCGAGTCCGCTTATCAAAGCGATAGCCCCTTTAGGCAGCTTGCCGAAGGTGATTTCGCCGTCAACAGCACCGATCTGATCGAGCTTATGAAGCGTTTCGACGCTGTCGAATATCTCAAAAATCCTTGCTCTGTCGACAGGCTTCTTCGCGCGCACGTCCTTGTTTACAAACTCGATAAGGTCGCCCGCCGCCTTTCGAAGCGAAGCCGAGCCGTTGAAAACGGGGGTAACGAAGGTGTTTTCGACGTTGTTAAGCAAAAGATTTACCGCATCGAGCTTGATCTGATAATAAAGCTGATTGTCCTCGCCCGCGCGTGAGAGATAATCGACGTATTCGTCGCTTTCCTGCGCCTTTGTCGTAACGGGAACGTAGCCCTCGGTCTGCGAATACGCGATCTGAATATCGTTCGTCAGCAGATACTGCAAAAAGAGCCAGGAAGCGAGAACCTCGCCGCTGTCTTCCTTATTGAAAATACAAACAGACGGACCCTGCGAGATCATCATCGGGTTTTCCGGATCATACTGCGGGATCGCCATAACCTCGGTTTCAAACTCGACCTTTCTGTCCGCGTGGATATCGCCCTGCGGAGAATGCGCACCCATCCAGGTCGCGCCCGCGGTCGAGTCGATCGCAAAGATGCACTGACCCGCATTGAGGAAGTTTCCGGGGTAAGAGGAGATCTTGAAGGTGGAAAACGCGCCGCTTGCGGTGTGCTCCGCGATGTCAAATAGGAGCTCCTTGGCGGTATCGTTGAAGAGTCCGATCTCGCCCGACTCTGTCGAGTAGGGCGCGCCCTGCTGACGGAGAGCCTGGATCATCATATTGTCGGTCGATTTATAGATGCAGGGTATGAGGACCTTTTGTCCGTTGACGATGAAATTGCCGTCGGCATCCTTCTCCATCGCCTTCTCCGAGACCTCCCAGACGAAGTCCCAGGTCAGCGTTTCGGGCAGAGTGTAGCCGAGCTTTTCAACAAGATCCTTGTTGATATAGCAAGCCTCGCTTGAGCGCATAAAGGGGAGCGCATACTGAACGCCGCCTATGACGCCCTCTTCAAGATATTTTCCGATAATTTCATCCTTTTTCGGCGCGTCAAAGCGCACTTCGCTTCCGCCGAGGCCGAATTTTTCGTCCGCCATCAGTCCGTCAAGCGGAACGACCGTGTCCTCGCCCGTCATATAAGTTGCAATGTGGTCAGGGTACGTAATGCACACGTTCGGCGTGGTGCCGGTCGAGATGTTTGTGATAACGTCATTGTAGATCAAGCCGTAATCCGAATAGAGCTTGAGCTCAACGTTGATATTCGGGTAAAGCTCCTCAAAGGAAGCAACCGTGTTTTTATAAATATTCTGCTGAACGGTGTTATTATCATTCTTTGCCCAAAAAGTGATCGTGTACTGCTTTTCGCCGTCAAATTCCTCGGGAATTTCAAAAACCGTCTGCTTTTTTGACCCGTGGCAACCCGTAAGAGTGCCAAGCAGAAGCAGCAGCGCAACCGCGATACAAATAAATCTTTTCATCCCTTTGTACCTCCTCTTGCAACGCCCGCCATGATCTTGTTGCGGAAGACAAGGAAGAGCACGATCAGCGGAAGCGAGATCACAACTACAGCCGCCATCATAGCGGGGATGTTTTCACGTCCGAAGCCGTTCTCGCGGATCTCCTGAATGCCGTTTGAAACAAGGTAATACGCCTGATCGCCGGTGATGAGTCGCGGCCACACGTAGGAGTTCCAGCACTCAATGACCTTGAGGATCGTGACGGTCACGACCGTGGGGCGGCAGATCGGCACAAGAACCTTCATAAGGTACTTGAAATCTGTGGTGCCGTCAACCTTTGCGGCAAGATAAAGCTCGTTCGGAACCTGCTCGAAGTTTTCCTTCAAGAGGTAAATATAAAAGACCGACGCCGCAGAGGGGAGAATGAGTCCCGGAAAGCTGTTTCTCAGCTCAAGATTGGTGATCGTTGTGAAATTTGTGATGACCACAAGCTCGGTCGGGATCATCATAAGCGCGAGGAAGGAAAGGAAGAGCAGATTTTTGCC
>JAZRGS010000125.1:0-6823 GCA_045644305.1 Eubacteriales bacterium
AACGAAGCCGACAAGACGGGCAAAAATAATTAACCCTTACCTGACTTTGAAAAGAAAATGCCGAAAAATACAAATACCCACTTGACAAATGACAAAAAAAGTATTATCATTCGGATATCAAATTAAAGCGAAAGGAGTAGGCGAGATGTTCTTTAACACAAATTTTTCGTATTTTTACTTTTTTATAAAGGACTGCTCGTGTACTCTGAACGTATAAACGTGTCATAATAACGGCAGTCCGCATCGGCTATGCAAATTTTTCAGCATACGATGGCGGATTTTTTGTTTTAATCTAACGTTGAGGTGTGGCAAATGAACGAACTCGATAAGGCGCGGAATATCATAAATGCGACCGACAGGGAAATGGCAAAGCTTTTTGAACAGCGAATGGATGCTGTGAAAATGGTTGCTTCTTACAAAAAGGAGCACGGGTTGCCGATTGACGATTTTGCGCGTGAGGCGATCATAATAGAAAAAAACTCGGCATTGATAGAAAATGACGATTATCGCTCTTATTACGTCGATTTTCTCCGCAATAACATCGAGGTCTCAAAGAGATATCAGCACCGGCTTTTAGACGGGATGCGGGTTGCATACAGCGGAGTCAAGGGCGCTTTCGCAAACATCGCCGCCGAAAAGATATTCCCCGACGCTTCCTGCATAGGCTATCCCGATTTTGCTTCGGCGTATAACGCGGCGCTTTCCGGCGAATGTGATTGTGCGATTTTGCCTGTTGAAAACAGCTTCAACGGTGACGTTGGAACCGTTCTTGACCTCGCCTTTTTCGGAGAGCTTTATATAAACGGCGTCTACGAGGCGGAAATCATTCACAATCTGTTGGCTATCAAGGGCGCCTCGATAGAAGGAATCAAAGAGGTTGTGTCGCATCCTCAGGCACTCGGACAATGCGCTCCTTACATCGCAAAGCACGGCTTTACGCCCGTCGAAGCGGTTAATACCGCGGTTGCGGTAAAATTGGTGGCGGATATGTGCAGGGATGATTTAGCCGCTATCGGAAGCGAAGAGGCGGCTGAAATGTTTGGGCTTGTTAAGCTTGAGGGACATATAAATGAAAGCGGCAACAACACCACAAGGTTTGCGGTATTTTCCCGCAATCACCGCGATTTTGCCGCCAACGATAAGCATTTCATTATGCTTTTCACGGTGAATAACACGGCAGGCTCGCTCGGTAAAGCGGTTTCGGTGATAGGCGAGCACGGCTTCAATCTCCGCGCTCTTAAGAGCCGCCCCACCAAGGAATCGAATTGGGAATATTACTTCTACGCCGAAGGCGAGGGCAATCTCGGCACGTTTGAGGGCAAGGCTATGCTCGCAGAGCTTAATACCTGCTGCAGTAACGTAAAGATAATCGCAAGCTATGAAAAGGAAATCAAAATTTAACTGTTTGGAGCAAAATGATGATAATACCCGTTAAAACCTCGTTGGGCGGATATGACATAATTTTAGAACGCGGCGTTATTTCGAAAATAAAAGAATATATCGATCCTTCGGGAAAAACCCTCATAGTTACCGACGACGGTGTACCCAAGCAATATTCCGAATCGGTTGCTTCGCAATGCATAAACCCCTATATAGTTTGCTTGAAGCAGGGCGAGGGTTCGAAAAATCTCGCTAATTTCGAGCATCTTCTTTCAAAGCTTGTCGAATACGGCTTTACCCGCACCGACAAAATTATCGCTGTCGGCGGCGGCGTTGTCGGTGACCTCGCAGGCTTTACCGCAAGCGCATATATGCGCGGTATCGAGTTTATAAATATTCCCACGACGCTGCTTTCGCAAATCGATTCGTCGATAGGCGGAAAAACCGCTGTCGACTTTATGGGACTGAAAAATATCGTCGGCGCGTTTTATCCCCCGAAAAAGGTATTAATCGACCCCGACACCCTTAAAACGCTTGATAAAAGACAGGTTTCCAACGGACTTGCAGAGGCGCTTAAGATGTCGCTTACGCATGATAAGGCGCTTTTCGAAATCTTCGAAAACGGCGACGTAAACGATTCTATCCCGCAAATCATCGAACGCTCGTTAATGATAAAAAAATCGGTTGTTGAGCAGGATGAAAAGGAAATGGGCTTGCGCAGGGTTTTGAATTTCGGTCACACGCTTGCGCACGGAATCGAATCGACCGCAGGCTTTTCGAAGTACCTTCACGGCGAATGTGTTGCGATGGGTATGATTCCAATGTGCTCCGAAAATGTAAGATATCGCCTTGTGAAGGTCTTGAAGAAGCTTTCGCTTCCTTGCGAATTCGATGAAATCGACTTAGACGCAGTCATATCGGCTTCGGCGCACGATAAAAAGCTTTCGGGAAGCGATATTACTCTTGTTTTCGTGAACGAGTTCGGAAAATACGAGCTTCTGAAAACACCATTTGCCGAATACGAAAAAATGATAAGAAAGGCTATTTTCTGATGAAAAACACCTTTGGAAATAATATAACATTAACCATTTTCGGCGAAAGCCACGGAGCCGCAGTCGGCTGCGTTATAGATGGTATCGCTTCGGGTATCGAGGTTGACGAAAGAGAAATTGCGAGGATGCTAAAGCTTCGCAGACCCTCGGGCGAAATTTCGACTTCGCGCTCCGAGGCGGATAAAATTGAAATAGTAAGCGGCCTTTTCAACGGATATACGACAGGAACCCCGATTTGTATAATGATCCCCAATGAGGACGCTCGCTCGGCTGATTATTCAAAGGCTTCGCATATCGCGCGCCCTTCGCACGCCGATTACTCCGCGCACGCAAGGTATAACGGCTTTGAGGATTACCGCGGAGGCGGACATTTCAGCGGAAGATTGACCTCTGCGCTCGTAGCGGCGGGCGGAATATTGATTCCCGCGCTCAGTAAAAAGGGTATAAAAATCGGAACGCATATTAAGTCGATCGCAGGCGTTAACGACCGCGAATTTGATAAAATCGAAAATGATATAACTATGCTTTCCAATCTCGAATTCGCCGTTTTGGATGAACAAAAGGCGGAGGAAATGAAGGCGAAAATTATCGAGGCTAAAAACGACGGCGATTCGGTCGGCGGAGTTTTGGAAACCGCTATCATCGGAATCGAAGCGGGCGTCGGTGAGCCTTGGTTCGACACGGTCGAGGGAATGCTTGCACACGCGGTATTTTCGGTGCCCGCGGTTAAGGGAATCGAATTCGGCGCAGGCTTTTCGCTTGCAAAAATGCACGGAAGCGAATCCAACGATGAAATGCGAGTACTTGACGGCAAGGTGGTCACCACAACAAACAATCAGGGTGGTATCAACGGAGGCATAACCAACGGAATGCCGATAATTTTCAAGACGGCGATTAAGCCCACGCCGACTATTTCAAAGGAACAAAATACAATTGATTATGTAAACTTGACAAACGCGACAATCGCATCAAAGGGAAGACACGATCCCTGCATCGTTCACCGTGCGAGAATTGTTATCGACAGCGTCGCTTCTCTTGTCGTCGCAGATTGCTTGGTGGGCAAATACGGTGTGGACTGGTTGGCAAAATGAACTACGGATTAATAGCCGAACGAGTCGGTCACAGCTTTTCGGCGGAAATTCATAAAAAGCTTTTCGGATATGATTACGAATTAAAAGCCATTGAAAAAAACGAGCTTGAATCCTTTTTGAAAAACCGCGATTTCAAGGCGATTAACGTAACGATTCCTTATAAAGAAGCAGTTATAAAGCGCCTTGATTATGTAAACCCTGACGCCTTGGAAATCGGTGCGGTAAATACCATCGTTAACAGCGGTGGAAGGCTTTATGGATTTAACACCGATTCGCACGGACTTGCTCTTTTGCTCAAGCGTGAATCTATCGACCTGACTAATAAAAAGGTTCTGATTTTAGGAAGCGGAGGTACCTCGAAAACAGCACTTTACGTTGCGAAAAATTCGGGGTGCAAGAGCGTTTTCCGCGTTTCAAGAAGCCAAAAGGACGGTTGTGTTACATACGACGATGCGAAAAAAATGCACGCCGACGCAGACGTTATAATTAACACCACCCCCTGCGGAATGTATCCCGATAACGGCGTTTCTGCCATTGAAATCGATGATTTTTCTTCGCTTTCTGCCGTCGTAGACGTCGTTTACAATCCCTTGCGCAGCAAGCTGATAATCGACGCTCGAAAAAAGGGAATTAAGGCTGTCGGCGGACTTTATATGCTCGTCGCGCAGGCGGCAAAGGCTGCAGAGCACTTTGTTGAAAAAAGTGTAGAAATCGACAAAATCGAAGAAATATATCGCGAAATTTTAAGGTCGAAGCAGAACGTTGTTATAATAGGTATGCCGGGATGCGGAAAGACCAGCACGGGCAAGCTCGTGGCGCAATCTTTGGGCTTTGAATTTGTGGATAGCGATTTGGAAATTTACAAAAAAACGGCGAAATACCCCCACGAAATCATCAACGAATCGGGCGAAAATGCCTTCAGAATCATCGAATCCGAGGTAATCAAGGAAATTTCCAAGCGCCAAGGAATCGTTATTTCAACCGGTGGCGGAGCGATTTTGCGAAGCGAGAACGTCGATGCTCTTCGCGCAAACGGCAGGATATATTTCCTCGACCGACCGCTTGAGGAATTGCCCATGACAAGCGATCGACCGCTTTCATCGGATTTCGAAAGTCTGAAAAAGCGCTATCTTGAGCGCTATGATATTTATACCTTAAGTTGCGATAAGCAGATTTTCGCCGTCGACGGCAAGCAATTGAACGCAAACGCCATTTTGGAGGATTATTTGAATGAAGATTCTTGTAATTAACGGCCCTAATATAAATATGCTCGGCATACGCGAGCCCTCGGTTTACGGAAATTCGACCTATAAGGACCTTTGCGACCTTATTAACGGATATGCCGAAAAGAAGAATATCGAAATCGAAATTTTTCAGTCCAACCACGAGGGTGCCTTGGTCGATAAAATACAAGCGGCGTACGAAAAATTTGATGGTATCGTTATCAATCCCGCCGCATATACCCATACGAGCATTGCGCTTTTAGATGCATTGAAGGCCGTCGGAATCCCTGCGGTCGAGGTTCACATTTCAGACGTTTCCAAACGTGAGGATTTTCGTCAGATAAGCTATGTCCGCGCCGCTTGCAAAAAGACGATAAGCGGACACGGTTTAAACGGATATATCGAGGCAATCGATTTCTTGATTGGTGAATAATAATGAACGTTAAAATCTACCCTTCTAAGGCTTGCGGAAAGATCGATGCACCGCCTTCAAAAAGCCTTTCGCACCGCGCACTTATTTGCGGTGCTATGACGGGACAAAGTGTCATTAACAATGCATACGTCGGCAACGGCTCTGTTGACGTCGGCTCGACTCTTAATTGCCTTATGCACCTCGGCGCGGATATTTGCGTACACGGAAGCAAGGTGAAAATCGGAAATTTCGATCCCTTTAATATCCCCGAAAACGTCACGCTCGATTGCTGTGAAAGCGGTAGCACGCTCAGGTTTTTAATACCGCTTTGCCTGCTTTCCAATAAAAAGGTAACCATAATCGGCGCGAAGCGCCTTTTCGAGCGTCCCTTGGGAATTTATGAGGATATCTGTCGCGAGCAGTCTATCCTTTTTGAACGCACCGATGACTCGCTCACGCTTTGCGGACGCCTGAAAAGCGGCATTTATAAGGTTCAGGGCGATATTTCAAGTCAGTTTATTACAGGCTTGCTGTTCGCGCTGCCCTTGCTTGACGGAGTAAGCATTATTGAAGTAATCGGTAAATTCGAAAGTGAATCTTACGTCGATTTGACGCTTATGATGCTTTCGAAATTCGGTATCAAAATAACGCGAAACTGCAACAGATTCGTTATACTCGGCAATCAAAAATACAAATCCTGCGAATACACGGTTGAGGGCGACTGCTCAAACGCCGCGTTCCTGCAGGCGTTCAACGCTTTGGGCGGGGAAGTGACTGTCGACGGGATTTTAGAAAACACGCTTCAAGGCGACAGGGTGTTCGTCGAATTTTTAAACGAAATGAAATCAGGCAAACGCGAATTTGACCTTTCGGATTGCCCCGATCTTGCCCCGATCCTTTTTGCGGTCTCTGCCGCGCTCGGCGGTGCAAAATTCATCGGCACAAAACGGCTTAAAATCAAGGAAAGCGACCGCGCAAACGCAATGAAGGAAGAGCTTGCCAAGTTCGGAATAGACGTTATTGTCGAGGATAACAGCGTCACGGTTTGCAAGGGGACGCTTAAGGCACCGAACGAAAAGCTAAAATCGCATAACGATCACAGAATCGTAATGTCGCTTGCCGTGCTTTGTACGCTTACAGGCGGCGAAATCGAAGGCGCGGAAGCCTGCTCCAAAAGCTATAAATCCTTTTTCGGCGATTTGGAAAAATTAAACGTTAAATTGGAAATTTTATAAACCATCACGAACCATAAAAAGGGCGATATGGAGGCTATGCGCGAACTAATGCGCATTTCCACCGAGCGCCGAAGTAAAACCATAAAGAAAAGACCTACGAGGCATTATTATGAATATGCAATTCTTCCGTAAGCTGCCAATCCCCCAGCAGGTAAAGCAGGATTACCCCGTAACTCCCGAAATGGAGGCTGTAAAGGCATCGCGCGATGCCGAAATTCAGGCGATTTTTAAGTGCGAATCGAATAAATTCATCCTTGTTATCGGCCCCTGCTCGGCAGAACACCGCGAGCCCGTGCTTGAATATATTTCGCGCTTGCGCACGCTTCAGGATAAGGTTGAGGATAAAATATTAATCATTCCGCGAATCTATACGAATAAACCCCGTACTACGGGCGAGGGGTATAAGGGTATGCTTCACCAGCCCGACCCC
>JAZRGS010000126.1:0-4842 GCA_045644305.1 Eubacteriales bacterium
TTTGACACCGAAAACGATTTTGAAAGAAGGCTTTGGGATGCCTATGCGCCCCATATGCTTCATCATCTCGACGAAAAGCTCTTTACGAACGACGCATTTTATAAAAAGGTGAAGATAAACGGCGAAAAGACGGTTGGCGAATGGGAGCTTTGCGTAGATAAGCTGCCCCCCTTTGCGGCATTCGTCTGCGACGACCCGCTCACGCTTCCCGACGGAAGAATTATTCCGCAGATAGGCTTTTTCGACTGCGAATTCGAATTTCTCTCGGTCAAGCAAAACGGCAGAGAATGGATGACGCTTATGCCCAACGAAATCGTCACCCAGCGCGCGCCGATCAAGAAAGCACACGGCAGGGTCTGCACCTACGGGCTCGGACTTGGATATTTCGCGTTTATGTGCGCCGAAAAGGATGAGGTAGAAAGCGTAACTATCGTCGAGCGCGACGAAAGCGTCGTAACGCTTTTTAAGGAAGCGCTCCTCCCCTGCTTCAATTTTAAAGAAAAAATCGAGATAGTTAAAGCCGATGCCTTCGAATTTGCCGAAAAAGAGGCACCGAAGCGCAATTTCGACTATATTTTCGCCGACATCTGGCACGACCCCTCCGACGGCGTCGACGCTTACAAGCGATTTAAGGAGCTGGAGCATCTTTGCGGCGATACAAAATTTGATTATTGGATCGAAAAAACGCTTAAGCTTTATATGTAACTTTTACATTTTCATAATAAAATCAAAACAGATTCCGAACACTTGAAGTCGACAATAAGTGCACAGAAAGGAGGAGTGAATATGAAAAAAAGATCACTCGCAATTATCTCCGCGGCACTTATCACCGCAGCTGTGCTTGCTCTCACCGCAGGTCTTTCGCTGCTTAACATCTCGGCAATCGAGGTGGGCGAATCGCTTTCCGACGTAATGACCGAATCCGCAGACGACTTTGTGGCAGACGTAACACCCGAAGCTGACGCAGAAGCTGACGTCGAAGCTGACGTCGAAGCAGAGCCCGAAGCAGATGCAGAAATCGGCGCGGCTGTCTCTACACGCCTTCCCGATATCGACACCCTCGACGTAGTTAAGGTCGTAACCGAGGAACACGGTGTAGAATGGGAATACGTGCTTTGGAATGACATCGTTATCGACGTTTACGAGCACGCAACGGGTAAGCTTGTCGGTCAGGTTTGGATTACCGACGACGAGATTTATTCGGAATTCTGCAAGGTATTCGACGGCGATTTCGATTACACCGCAGAGCTTTTCGACCCGCACAACCCCGATGACGTTCCCGTTTATCTTCCCGAAGCGAAATATCGCGTCGAATTTTTCTGGGTTGAACGTATGACCGCGCAGGTAAGCGGCTGTTACGGAAGCCTTGCGTTCTCCTACGGTATTGAGGATAACGAAATTTATGAATTTACCCAGACCGGCTACCCTCTCGGTAACGGTGAAACCGTAATTGCATTTATGGAATCTCTTGTAGCAGAAAAGATCGCTCAGCTCGAAAACGGCATCTGCGATGAGCTCGAAGCAGACGATTCTTACGCAACGATTATCGGCCTCGACGGCGAAGACAGCTATTGGAACGGAACCACCCTTTCCAACGGCGAATTTATCGAAGGCGTCGACCGCTATACCGAAAGATTCCCCTATATTGCAGAATAAGTTCTATAATTAAATCCTCTTTCACAAAAGAGCAGTTTTTACTGTCCTTTTGTGTTTTTTGTGTCACATCCGCTCATTTCCCCTCCCTTGACATACAAATTTAAAAGATGTATAATCAAATTGTTACAATGCTTTTTTGAATCTAAAACAGCGGAGGTTGTTATGTTTGATTTCACTGTCATATTATACTACGCAATACCGATCCTCTTGCTTGCTCTGTTCGGTGTCGCGCTCTATCGTTACCTATCCGCACGCAGACAAAACAAAATGGTTCCCGGTTGGTTTTCCGATGATGAAATCAAAAAGCGGAAAATAACGCTGATGCTTTTAACTGTTCTTGCATTGATCCCCGCGATAATAGTGCTTGGTTTTTACGGATTCTTGTTAATGGCACTCGCCCATATGTGAGGCAAAATATGAATAATCGCACCTTTCGAATCGTTCTCTTCTCGGTCATAGGCATATGCCTTACCTTGACAGTAGCTCACTTCATTTATGCCATTTATGCTTACAAACACTCCTCGATAATATATTTTGTTGCGAAGGAGCTGTGGTGATAAATGAAGTTAATTAAACAAATTACCGCAATTATCCTTGTTGTAGCTTTGTTTGCGGCATTTAACCTGAGTATGTATCAGCTGTTAACGCGCAGGCTTTCCAACAATTTCAGCGGCGCTACACAGGCGCAAATGATAGACGTCAAAAGTTACCTTCCGCATGATGAAGGCTCAAAACTCCCCAAAATCGAATCTTCACTCAAGTTGACCGACAATCTTCCCGTTTTGGACGGCGCGGCGGCGCTGGTGCCGGTATATGCCGCAGTGATTGACACCGTATATCCAAAGGGTTGCGTTAAATTTGAAGGCGGTGAGTTTTCGGATGATAATTACTACGGCGAAAACTTTGCCGAAGACAGTGCAATGCAATACAAAAACACGGTTCGCGGATATCAAGCGATTGTGGACGGAACTACCGATATTTTGTTTTGTGCAGGTCCTTCCGAGGAACAAAAGATATATGCCGAGGACAAGGGCGTAGAATTGGTTTACGTTCCGATAGGTCTTGAGGGATTCGTCTTCTTTGTAAACGAAAACAACCCGATAGATAACCTTACCACAGAACAGATACGCAAGATATACGCGGGTGAATATACCAATTGGAAGCAAGTCGGCGGAGCCAACCGTATAATCAACCCCGTAACAAGATTAAAGGGCAGCGGAAGCCAAACCGCCTTCGAATCGTTTATGGGCGATTATGAAATGGGCATAAAATCCCCATTTGTGATAACAGGCGCTTCTATCGGTTTTTCATTCCGTTATTACATGGACGGAATCGTCGAAAACGACGCTGTCAAAATGTTGTCGCTGAACGGAGTCTACCCAAGCGCCGAAAATATTCAAAACCGCACCTATCCGATAGTTGCACAGTTTTACGCCATTTACCGCGCTGATAATGATAATGCGAACATTCCCGTTTTGATCGATTGGCTCTTATCCGAAGAAGGTCAAACGCTCATAGAAAAAAGCGGATACGTCAGAATCCAATAAACATAAAGGGCAGTTTTTACTGTCCTTTTGTGTTTTGTAAAAGCAAAAGCAAGCCTCGGTTGAGACTTGCTTTTTGTTACTTATTCGGGCTTTTTGATTGTATCCTTGATGCTGTCGTAAATGAACTGCGCGAAGGTCTTATAGGTTTCGTCCTTCGGGTGGAGACCGTCGGTAAAGACAGCCTTATTTTCCTGCGACCAAGGGAAGAGATCGACCGTGGGAAGATTTCTCTCCTCGGCAATCTTCTTAAGAAGAGGATGAGCGTATTTTACGATATTTGCCGTCCAAGCCTCTGCGCTCCAGCCGTCGTTACCGACCTTAAAGAGCGATGCGGGAAGGATCATATAGATCTGAACGTCGGGATTGATTTTAACGAATGCATCCAAAAGCTCGTTGGTGCTTTCGATAAACACGTTGGTTCTGTCGTACTGGGGGTCCTCCCAATTCTTATAAGGCTGGGAGGCTGTGGGGTTCGCGTCGTTGGTGCCGAGCGCAAAAAGCACGACGTCGGGCTGAAGCTCGCGAGCCTCTAAATACTGCTTGGATTTGTAGTAAGCATAAACGTCGATTTTGCAGATAGAATAACCGCTGAGTCCTGCGTTAAGCACGTAATAATCATATCCGAGCATCTGCTGAATATACGCGGGATAGGTCATGTTGATAGTGTCGGTGGAGTTGATACCCTGCGTGATGCTGTCGCCGACGCATGCAACCTTGATGAGCTTCTTTTCGCCCTCGATTTTTTGATCGTTAAACATTCCGTCGGGCGATGCCTTAATCTTTTCCAAAAGCGCTTCAAAGCCCGCATAACAGCCGTTGACCGACGAGCTGTTAATAAGAAGCTTGTTTCCGCTTACGATTATCTCGTAGCCGCCGATATCCATATCAGCCTGATTATCCTTGCAAATAGCACGGCTGTGAATCCAGCCGAAGATGATTTCCTTTTCGTTTTCGGGCACCGCGTCGGAGCGCAAGGGAAGCTCGATGCCGAAGGTATCCTTCACGTAGGAAACGAACTGCTCCGCTACGCCCTTATAATTGAAATTAGTGTTCGTGCTTTTATAAACGACGGTAAAATCGGCAAGCGCGTTTCCGTTAATGACGGGCTCCTTGGGAGGCGCAACCGATTCCTCGCTCGATTCTGCCGAGCTGTCGGCGTCGTTACCGTTACAAGCGGCAAACGCAAAAAGCATAGCAGCACAAAGCAATAAACAAAGAATTCTCTTCATATTGTTTCTCCTTTTTTGTCTTTGCTTAATTTTATAACAATTTTCGCGATTTGTCAACGTGTGTTTGTTTTACATTTCCATAACAACTCCAGAACACTTTCAGAATATTGACGAACAATAATAAAGACACAGAAAGGAGGAGTGTTTATGAAAAGAAAAACGCTCTCTATTGTTACGGCGGCAATCATTACCGCTTCCGTATTGGCTCTCACGGCAAGTCTATCGCTTTTGAACAGCTTTGCTATCGACGAAAGTGATTACTCGTTCGTTTCCGAGGTTATGCCCGACGTGAACGTCGATGAAGTTTCCGAAGTTGTGCCCGAGCCTATTCCCGAGGTAATACCCGAAACAATTCCCGAAGCTGATACCGAAACCGATATCGTCCCCGATGCGAGCATCGAGACGGCTCC
>JAZRGS010000127.1:0-9971 GCA_045644305.1 Eubacteriales bacterium
CGCAAGACGGGGCATATTAAGAGTTACAACGCCGACAGAACCGGTGCTTTCGCCGCTTCCGTAGAAGCCGCCGGACTTCTTACGAAGCTCGCGGAGGTCGAGACGGAGACGGCAGCACATCGAACGAACGTCGCTGGGTTCCATGTCGGAGTTGATATAGTTAGAGAAGTAGGGGGTACCGTATTTGCTGGTCATTTCGAAGAGAAGCTTGTTGTTTTCGGTTTCCGACCAGTCGAAATCAGCGGTGATGGAGTAGGTGGGAATGGGGTACTGGAAGCCTCTGCCGTTTGCGTCGCCTTCGATCATGATTTCGATAAACGCCTTGTTTATCATATCCATTTCGGCTTTGCAGTCCTTGTACTTGAAGTCCATTTCCTTGCCGCCGACGATACAGTTGAGCTCTGCCAAGTCGTTGGGAACCGTCCAGTCGAGAGTGATGTTCGAGAACGGTGCCTGAGTACCCCAGCGAGAGGGAGTGTTTACGCCGTAGATGAAGGATTCGATGCACTTCTTGACCTGATCGTAGTTGAGGTTATCAACCTTAACGAAGGGAGCAAGGTAGGTATCGAAGGAGGAGAACGCCTGAGCGCCTGCCCATTCATTCTGCATAATACCCAAGAAGTTTACCATCTGGTTGCAGAGGGTTGCGAGGTGGCTTGCGGGGGAAGAGGTGATCTTTCCGGGAACGCCGCCCAAGCCTTCCTGAATCAACTGCTTAAGCGACCAGCCTGCGCAGTAACCGGTAAGCATCGAAAGGTCGTGAATGTGAATGTCGCAGTTGCGGTGTGCATTGGCAATTTCGTCGTCGTAGATTTCGGAAAGCCAATAGTTTGCGGTGATAGAGCCCGAGTTGGAAAGGATAAGACCGCCGACCGAATAGGTAACGGTGGAGTTTTCCTTAACGCGCCAGTCAACGTTCTTAACGTACTTGTCAACCAATGCCTTGTAGTCGAGCATGGTGGACTTCATATTACGGAGCTTTTCGCGCTGACGACGGTAGAGAATGTAAGCCTTTGCAACGTCGGTATAGCCTGCCTGAGAAAGCACGCTTTCCGCGGAGTCCTGAATGTCTTCAACCGCAACGAGACCATCCTTGATTTTGGATTCAAAATCGGAGGTAACTTTGAGTGCGAGGAAATCGATTACGGAGGGGTGGGTAGGTCTTTCGCAAGCCTCGAATGCCTTCTGCAAAGCCTGCGCGATTTTTTTGATGTCGAATTCGGCTGTTTGGCCGTTCCTTTTTACAACCTGATACATGATCTGTTACCTTTCTATAAGTTAAAAATTTTTATTTATTTTAAGCCCTTTTCGCTATTGTTTGCAGGAAAAGGGACAAATATGTTCGGTTTGTCTCGCGCCTATCGGCAAGATAAAGCATAACATAATATGGGCTTGTTGTCAATAGAAAAACACAAGATATTGTGGTTTTGTAAAGTTGCACAATATCTTGTGTTGTTTTTGGTTATTTTTTCCACGGAGTTATAAACCGCGTATTGACGCCGTTTTTACATTTTCGCTTACTGCCGCAAGGAGTTTTTCGGTTTCCTCCTTGGTGAAGGCGGAAAGCCCTTCCGATATTATGTCACCCGAGTCGATAAACTGTTGGATAAAATAGCGCTTCGCTCCCTTGATCCAAACGCCGATTTTTTCGAAATCCGACACAAGATGTAGTCCCTTAACGGCGGTCGTGCGGAATTCGTAATCAATTCCCGAGCTCATAATCAGTCTGACGCTTTCCTCGACGGGGGATACGTCTATGTCGGGGATGCCGACAGCCTTTGCGTAATTTTCACGGCTCGACTTGATATCCATCGCGACGTAGTCGACAAGGCCGTCTTCGATGACGCTTTTGAGCTTATCGGGATAAAATCCGTTTGTGTCGAGCTTGAGCTTGTATCCGAACTCTTTCAAATAGCGAATAAAATCAATCGCATCCTTTTGTAAAAGCGGTTCGCCGCCGGTAAGGCAGATTCCATCTAAAATGCCCTTGCGCTTTTTGAGAAATTCGGTAATTTCTTCAATATTTATAATATTAGAGGGCTTGCGTACTACAAGCGACGCGTTGTGGCAAAAGGGACAGCGCAGGTTGCAGCCGTGCGAAAACATCGTGCAGGCAACGCAGCCGGGATAATCTAAAAGTGTGGTTTTTTGAAGTCCTTCGATAAGCATTTGTTTCACCTCGTGCTTATTATAACACAAAAGACGCTTTCTTTCAACGCTAAATCGAAAAAAGAATCGACAGCTTTCGCTGCCGACTCTTTTAATATTATTTTGGAAGATTTATTCGTTAGAAAATGTAGAGCGTGATTACTTCAATACGCTGAGAGTGCCGTTGAGCTCGTTTTCGGTGAAGTAGCCCTTGACTAATTCATCTGCGGTTCTGTGGTAGGTAATCTTAACGCCGTTAACTTGAGGTAAACTGTTGTATGTCTGGGGCTTGCTTCTGTTAGCGTAATTGGGGCTATGAATTGAGTGAATGGAAAAGGGAATCTCGTTGCGGGTTTCGGGGTTTTTGTAGGTTGCGACCACTTCTTTAACAGCAGTTTCGAGATTTGCCTTGACAATTGCCAAATCCTTGACGAGCACGTTGCTTTCTTTTCTTTCGCACTTGAAGGGCTCGATAGAGTAAAGAAGAGTTCTGATTTTTCCGCAGTTGGGGCACTTAAGCTCGATTTGAACGGTCACGGATGCCTTGCCGCTTGCGGTAACTTCGCGTACCATGCCGTTTTGGCTTGCGGGGTGGGAAAGGTCAGAGGTAACGTTTTCCTTGACGATTTCGTAAGAAATGTACTTGCCGAAATCCTCTTTGTTTTCAAGAGCAAACAAGGTGTTGCAATCTTCACAGGTGAGTGCTTCGAATCTGTCGCCTGCCTTGCCTGCAACGAAAAGCAAAAAGCCGCAATACATGATGCCGACAACACCGACGAAAACAAAAATACCTGTAACGATCGAGATTGCGGATACGATGCCGCCTAAAATGCCCATCAAAAGAGCGATGCCTGCAAAGGTGTAAAGCCAAGCCCACAAATCCTTTTTGCGCGCTTTGACCTGTTCGGCGTTGGTTACGGGTTCTTTCCAAAGGTTGATAAGACCCTTGGGGAAGGTTTTCAAAACAGCGGGAATGTGCTTGAACGGTTCGATAAAGTTGAACTTCTGCTTCTGTGACACTTTTTATGACTCCTTTTGTAATATTTTAGCATATTATAACCTAAAATAGGTTAAATGTCAATACTCTGTTTCAGGTTAATGTATACTTTTGAAAAAGTTGTTAAAGTTATTATGGGGTGTGTAAATGTATCCAAGGATACGTGATTTGCGAGAGGATAAAGACTTGACGCAAACAGAGATTGCAAAAGTGCTCGGAATGTCGCAAACCGGCTATTCGAAATACGAAACCGGCGAAAATGACGTGCCGACAGCTATTTTGATAAAGCTTGCTCGGTTTTATAACGTCAGCATTGATTATCTGTTGGGCGAAAGCGACCAAAGCGAAAGAAGGTAGCGGATAACGCTACTTCTTTTTGTTTTTGAAAGCTCGCTTATGGTTGACAAAGGAAGTGCGGTTTGCTATAATTTAAACAAATTGTTAACAGCCGACTGTTTTATGAGGTGGATATGAGACAATACAAGGATTTTTCCGAGGCAATGATATACGATAAGGAAATCGAAGGCGAGCGCCTTTATCCGAATCCGCATCCCGTGTTTGGCGGTGCGTGGTATCATAAGGTTGTGTCGTCGGGCGATAAATGGCTCGGAATCGAAGGGGTAATAACTCTTCCCGAGGTAAAGCTTTCGCGATATAAAAGCGAAAGGACAAATGATTTTGACGTTGACCCCTTTGTAAAAAGCCTCGATAACCCGTCGGTTTATTTGGGCGGCAACGCAGGCGAGGAATCCGACGTCGGACTTTCATTTTCGCTGGGTGTTATCGATAAGTCCACGAATGCGATAAGCAAGGGCTCGATCGCCTTTCGTCCGTTTTGGCGTTATATCACCGAGACCGAGCAAGACGTCGGCGGCTACGACGCGCACGACGGAAAATATTCGGTTTCTGCAAACGGCGATAATTGCTTTGCGAACGCGCATTGGAAATTCACCGAAAATTATTACCTCCCCGGCGACAAGCTGAAAATTTCGGTTTTTTCGCCCTGTGAAAACAAATTAAGGCTTTATATCGAGGTGCTCGCGAAATCCGAGCTCGCTTCCTCTGTCGAAATACGCGAAAAATACGGCTGGAGCGACCCTGCGGATTTCGAAAGTCCCGTGTTCGCTTCATTCGGTCACGGTACGGGCAAGGATGCCGAATTCAAACGCGTCAATGCGATCGACCAAAGCGGAAACGAGGGCGGAATCGCGATTCCGACCGAAACGACGATAAAGAACGCGGTCTGGCATTCGACGTTTCTTTACCGCGTCATCGACGGCGTCATTTACCGAGTGCCGATGAACGGCGCGCGCTCTGCCGTTACAAACGCGCCGACCGACGATGCTTTTGTCATCACCCGCGACGAAAGCGCGAACCTCGGCGGCGAAGCCATTACCATCAAACCTATTAAATAAATCGGAGAACGACTATGACAAAGCTTGTTTCGCTCATAACTGTATATAACAATGAGCGTCTTGTGGAAGAAATGAAAGCAAGCGCGTCCTTGCAGACAGGTGTTGAAATCGATTTTGTAATGCTGGACAATCGCTCGCGACGATACAAAAGCGCATCCGAGGCGTTAAACGACGGCGTAAGCAAGGCAAAGGGCGATGTTTTTGTATTTTTACATCAGGATATTGAATTTCTTTCCTCGGGAACGCTTGAATATATCTACGACTATGCGGTAAGCAATAAAGAGGTAATATTCGGTGCTGCCGGAGTCAAGCAACGAACCACCTCTAATTCGGAAACGCTTCTTTTATCCGCGATGTACGCGGGACCCGATAAACACAAGTACGATCTTATAAGCGAGCCTTGTGATGCGTTTACGCTTGACGAATGCCTGATAGCTTGTCACTCTTCTTGTATGAACAAGCTGCGATTTGATGAGAAAATCTGCGACGGATGGCATCTTTACGGGGCGGATTTGTGCTTGCAGGCTTTGGCATATGCCGGCTTTAAGGTTCAGGCTGTGCCGCTTGATTGTTGGCACAAATCGAACGGCTGCGCAGATAAAGCATATTTCGAATGTCAAAGCAGGTTGGCAAAAAAATACCGTTCGTATTATAAAATCATCAATACAACTAACGGTTATTCTTACACAAGTCCGATAAAGCGGGCGTTACAAAATCTATACCGAAAAATCAGATATTAAGCTTCGGTGCTATAAAGAAAGGGATTATTATGAAAGCAAGCAGATTGATTTCGATTTTGTTGATTTTGTGCTTTGCGTTGACGTTTGCGGCGTGCGACAAGTCGGGCGAGGAAGGCTCCTCGGCGAACGAAATGATCGGCGATTATCAAAACGCCGACGGCGAATACGTCGCGTCGACAAGCGGCAAGCGATATGACGGCGAAACCATCACCTTTATCACCAACAGCACCAACTCGGTATACGAATCCGAAATAGTGCCCAACACCTACGACAACGGCGCAGAGCAGACCTATCCCCAAATAATAAACGACGACCTTCGCTTGCGTGCCGAGATTTTGGAAAACGAATTGGGTCTTAAGCTCGAGGAAATTCAGTTTCACAGCCCTACCCGAAAGAACGGCGAATTTCTCAAGGAGGTCATCAACGGCAACCTCGCTTCGACAGAGGATTATCAGGTGGTCGTTCCCTGCCTTTACGACGGCGCAAGCCTTGCATTGGGCGGACACCTTTACAATTTGATGAGTCTCGAAGGCTTGCAGATCGAGGCTCCTTGGTGGAATCAGGAATTCAACGAAAGCATGACCTACGCTAACCAGCTTTATTTCACTATCGGCGACATCGGCTTGGTTAATAAATCCTGCACTCAATCGCTTTTCTTCAATTATGAGCTTTGGGACAAGAACGGGCTTACCGAAACCTACGGCGGCGACCCTTATCAGCTTGTCCGCGACGGTAAATGGACCACCGACCTTGTTTTTGAGGCGGCGAAATCGATGGGCCGCGACGTGAACAGCGACGGCAAGGTCGATTATCAGGACGAGGTGGGCTGGAGCGGTCAGCTTGACGATATGTGGGCGATCTTCTTCGGCTCGGGCGAAAAAATCGCGTGCGCCGATGCAGAGGGATACCCCGAAATCACCATGTACAACGAACGCTCCGCGAAGGTTATGGAAAAGCTTCAGGAATTCGTTCAGGGCGAAGGCTATTACATTTCCGCTAACGATTACTTCGGCGTCAGCTCGACCCCCGTTGACCTTACTCGCGGTGCCTTCATCACCGGCAGATCGCTCTTCTTCAACGATGCGGTCGGCACGGTCGTAGTGCTTGGCAATATGGAAGCGCGCTTCGGCGTCGTTCCCGAGCCCAAGTTCGATGAGGCGCAGGAGGATTACTATTCGCTCGTTAACCCTTGGGGCGCATCCTGCTTCGCGATTCCCGTATGCGTGACCGATGAAAAGCTCACCATGACGATCGACGCGCTCAACGTGTTGGGTGCAGCATCGAAGAATACGGTCGCAAAGGATTATCAGGAAACGGTTCTTTCGTATATGAAAACCCGCGACGATGAATCCGCCGAAATGATTAACGATTACATACTCCCCAACCGTGCCTGCGACGTCGGTATGGTTTATCAGTGGGGCGGACTCGACATTTTGCTTCAGAATATGGCGTATAATCCGATAAACTCCTTTGCTTCTCAGTTTGACGCAAAGCAGGAGGCAGCGGAAAACGCGCTCGAAACTACGAAGGAATTTTACAAAAATAACCAATAGAATTCATTGACTTCTAACTAATCTCGGGTTATAATTAGAAAAAACGAACATCAAGGAGAAAGACAAAATGAAAATAGGCGTTTGCGTGATGCTCACCGAAATGAGCGATATGCCCAACAAATTTAAGGTATTGAGAGAGCAGGGCTTTGACAACTGCCAGCTTCTTTCTTGGAATCCCGCACATTGGACTGCTGAAAACGCTGAAAAGCTCAACGAGCTTCTTAAGGAATACGGCGTTGAAATCTCGGCATTCTGGTGCGGTTGGGAAGGCCCCTGCACCTGGAACTTCTATGAAGGTCACCAGAATCTCGGTCTCGTTCCTCCCGAATACCGCGAAATGCGCGTAAAGAACCTCTGCGACGGTGCAGACTTTGCGGCTAAGCTCGGTGTTGTTAACGTCGTTACCCACATGGGCTTCATTCCCGAAAACCCCAACGATCCCGAATTCGTTCCCTTCTGCGACGCAGTTAAGAGAGTTGCAGATCATCTTAAGGAAAACGGTCAGTGGCTCCTTTTCGAAACCGGTCAGGAAACCCCCGTTACCATGCTTCGCTGCTTTGAAACCGCAGGTGCAGACAACCTCGGCGTAAACCTCGACACCGCAAACGTAATTCTTTACGGTAAGGCTAACCCCGTTGACGCGCTTGACGTATTCGGCAAGTACGTTCGCAACCTCCACGCAAAGGACGGCAAATATCCCGTTAACGGCCATGATCTCGGCGAAGAAACCGCTATCGGTCAGGGTAAGGTTGACTTTTACGGCGTAATCAAGGGTCTCCACGAGCTCGGATACGACGGCTACGTTACCATCGAACGCGAAATCGAAGGCGAACAGCAGGCAAAGGACATTATCGCCGCTAAGGAATACCTTGCTTCTATCATCAAGGAAGTTACCGGCAAATAATGAGCCGAAAAATCGACAAATACATAAGCATTACACTTGGCGGAATATTTTTTATTTCCGCCTTGTTGTATTGTGTATCATCAAACTTCACCATCGGCACCTGGGCATCATTTGTTTTGGGCTTTGTTCTTTTGGGATATGGTGTCTTCCATAAATATATATATCCCAAAATCCCGAAATGGCTTTTGTGGACTGCGGGCGTCGTCTTGTTGTTCATAATCGTCTTTATAATCGCGGTTTATGCCTGCGGAAGCAGGGACACGGTAAGCTATGACGAGGATGCGATAATCGTGCTCGGCGCGGGCATCAAGGGCGAGACTATCGGTAAAACCTTAAGGCTGCGTCTCGATACGACGCTTGAATACCTCGAGAATAATCCCGACGCCTACGTCGTTGTGAGCGGCGGGCAGGGTCCCTACGAGGCGATAAGCGAGGCTGAGGCGATGAAGCGCTATCTTGTTTCACATGGTGTTTCCGAGGAGAAGATAATTAAGGAAGACAAATCGACGAGCACCGAAGAAAATTTTGCTTACTCGAAAGCTCTTCTCGATGCCGAGATGGGCGGCGATTTAAAGCTTGCATACGTTACAAACGGCTTTCACATCTACCGCGCACGCGGCTTTGCCGAGAGGGCGGGGATAGAAAATCCGACGCACATCCACGCAAAAACACCCTGGCATACGATAATTCCGAACGGACTTCGCGAAATGCTCGCAATTTTGAAAATGTGGGTATTTGATTGAAAATAAAGGGGAATCGGAGCTTTTTATCACTCCGCTTTCCCCTTTTAATACGTACCGAAAAAAATTTTTTTAAAAATTTTTGAAAATTTAAACCCTTTTTTGTTTTTTTAGCGTCTTACACTATGTAGACAAAAAACAAAAACAAAAGGAGTCAATCATGAACAACTACGAAAACAACTACGAAAACGAAATCAACACCGAAAACCAGATGCCCGAAAGCGGATTTACCGCAATGGATTATGAAGACGTTAAGAGCTTGAAAAAGAAGAAGCGCGGCGCGATTTTAAGACTTATCGTTATGGCGCTTGCGGTTATTATCGGCATCGTTGCATCTTACGCTTCTATCGGCGAAACCGGATTCGCAAAGGCGTTCATCAACTCGTCTATGGGCTTTATCTTTGCGGCGGTCGTTTGGCCTATTTGGAAATGGGTCGGATTCATTCTTCCCAAAAGCTGGTCTTGGGCAAAGTCTTTCTGGCAGTCCTTCGAAGCGCTTAACCTCTTCACGCTTTACATTAAGTTCTGCATTTTCGTCGTCATTCTCTTCCTTCCCGTATCGATCGCAACCGGCGGTGTGTCAGCGCTTTGCTTCCTTATGGTTCGCGTTATGACGAGCATTCAGGACACCTTCTTCAACGCACTTTGGGTCACCGGCATTTTTGTTGTACTTGCTGTTCTTTTCGCATGGATCGACGTTTGCACCGTTAAGCAGGTAAGATTTTTTGATTCCGTAAAGTCGGTTTTCAGCAAGAAATAAGAGGCTTGCCATGAAAAACAAGGATAACGTCGAATACGATAAGACTATATCGGTCATTTTGACCCACCTTTTTGATAAAGAAAAGCAAAATTTACCCGAATCCTCAAAGCATTCCAAGGATATCATTCGCGAGGCGATTAACAACGGAGAAAACGATGGATTACAATAAATTAACACCTATTGTCGAAAAAGCTCAAGGCGGCGACAAGGCTGCGATGGACGAGCTGCTCGAGTCTGTGCGAAAGGATATCTATTTCCACGCGACCAAGGCGACCCGAGACAGCCATTTGGCTGAGGACGTTACGCAAGAGGTCTTGATCGAGATATTTTTGAAGCTTAAAACCTTACGCGTTCCCAAGCTTTTTCCTGTTTGGGCAAAGCGCATACTTCATAACAAGTGCGCTTCTTATTTCAGAGGCGAGCAGGATCTGCTTCTCGACGCAAACGAGGACAACGAAACCCTGCTTGACGTGCTTCCCGATACCGACGACACACATATTCCCGAAAAGGTGCTCGAGGATAAGGAGCTTGGCGACACGCTGATGTCGCTTATCGATACTCTTCCCGGCGAGCAGAGAATGGCGACGGTTTTGTACTTTTACGATCACATGAGCACCCGCGAAATTGCTACGATTCAGGGTAAGAGCGAGGAAACGGTTAAGAGCCGTTTGAAATATTCGCGCAAGGCGTTAAAAACAAAAATTGAGGAATACG
>JAZRGS010000128.1:0-4678 GCA_045644305.1 Eubacteriales bacterium
TCTTATAAATTATGAAAACATTACCGAAGAAGAAATCGTTGTAAAAGAAGAAACACAAGAAACTACATGGTTTGAAACACTTCATAACACATTTATCGTTGATAATCGCTATCAAATGCTCGTTGACGGTTTGGGTGTTACCCTGATTATAACATTGGGCGCTTTGATTATCGGTATTATCATCGGTTCGATTATTGCGATAGCAAAATATTTTTGCGACGATAACAAGCAGTTATACTTTATAAGCTGGATATGCGACCTTTATACAACCGTAATCCGCGGTATTCCCGTCACCGTTCTGCTTTTGGTATTCTTCTTTGTTATCCTTGTTTCCGCCGATGGTATTACCGTTGCTATTATTGCGTTTGGCATAAACTCGGGCGCATATATGGCAGAGCTCATTCGAAGCGGTCTTAATGCGGTCGACAAGGGTCAGATGGAAGCGGCAAGAAGTTTGGGCCTTTCGAAGGGTCAGGCTATGAGGAAAATCATTCTTCCTCAGGCGATCAAGAACATTCTTCCCGCTATCGGTAATGAATGTATCGCGCTTTTGAAGGAAACCTCGGTTGCGGGTTACGTTGCTATCGTTGACCTAACAAAAGCCGCTACAAACATCAGAAACACGACCTTCGATGCAGTAAATCCCCTTATCGCTTTGGCGTTGGTGTATCTGATCTTGGTTGTTGTTATGACAAAGCTTTTGGCAGTTTTCGAAAGGAGGTTGCGTAAGAGTGATGGCAGATAAAAACGTTATAATCAGTGTTCAAAACCTCGAAAAAACCTTCGACGACACCGCCGTTTTGAAGGGTGTCAGCGTTGATATCAACAAGGGCGACGTTGTTTGTGTTATCGGTGCTTCGGGCTCGGGTAAATCGACGTTTTTGCGTTGCTTGAACCTTCTCGAAATGCCCACAGGCGGCAGAATTTTCTTCGAGGGAAACGACCTTACCGATAAAAAGGTCAACCTTAATCTCCACCGTCAGAAAATGGGTATGGTGTTCCAACAGTTCAACCTTTTCCCCCATATGACGATTCTCGAAAACCTCACCTGCGCTCCCGTTCTTCTCAAGAAGTTCACAAAGGAACAGGCGGAAGAAAAGGCAAGACAGCTTCTCGACCGTGTCGGTCTTGCCGACAGAGCCGATTCCTACCCGAACCAGCTTTCGGGCGGACAAAAGCAGCGTGTCGCTATCGTCCGCGCGCTTTGCATGGAGCCCGAGGTTATGCTTTTCGACGAGCCCACCAGCGCGCTCGACCCCGAAATGGTCGGCGAGGTTCTCGACGTTATGCGCGAGCTCGCACGCGAAGGTATGACGATGGTTGTTGTAACTCACGAAATGGGCTTTGCAAGAGAAGTTTCAAACCGTGTTCTTTTCCTCGATAACGGCGTTATCGCCGAGGAAGGCGCACCGAGCGAGCTGTTCGGCGCACCTAAGTGCGAACGCCTGCAAAACTTCCTTGCGAAGGTGCTTTAAAGGAGACAGAAATGACACTTAAAGGCAGAAGTTTTCTTAAATTACTTGATTTTACCCCCGAAGAAATTCAATATCTTCTCGACCTATCTATCGAGCTGAAGGCGAAAAAGAAGGCTAATATCCCTCACAAGATGCACGAGGGCAAAAACATCGCGCTTCTTTTCGAAAAGGATTCGACCAGAACCCGTTGCGCGTTTGAGGTAGCGGGTGCCGATTTGGGTATGCATCCCGTTTATCTCGGTCCGAGCGGCTCGCAGATGGGCAAAAAGGAAAGCATCGCAGACACGGCACGCGTGCTCGGCAGAATGTTCGACGGCATCGAATACCGCGGCTACGGTCAAAGCATCGTTGAGGAGCTTGCCGAATACGCAGGCGTTCCGGTTTGGAACGGTCTTACCAACGAATTTCACCCGACCCAGATTCTTGCCGATTTCCTCACCATTATCGAGCATTTCGGCAGTCTTTCGGGCAAAAAGCTTGTTTATATGGGCGACGCGCGCTACAATATGGGTAATTCTCTTATGGTCGGCTGTGCGAAAATGGGCATGCACTTCGTTGCCTGCGCACCGAAGCAATATTTCCCCAACGCTTCGCTTATCGCAGAATGTGAAGCCATCGCAAAGGAAACCGGCGCAACGCTTGAATTTATCGAGGACCCGATCCTCGCGACAAAGAACGCCGACGTTATTTACACCGACGTTTGGGTTTCGATGGGCGAGCCTGCCGAGGTTTGGGAAAGCCGCATCCGCGAGCTTTCGCCCTACCGCGTAACCATGGAAATCATGGATAACGCAGGTGCACAGTGCAGATTTATGCACTGCCTCCCCGCGTTTCACGATTTGGGCACCGTTGTCGGCAGAGAAATATACGAAAAGTTCGGCATCGACTGCATGGAGGTCACTCACGAGGTCATCGAAAGCGACCGTTCGATCGTTTTCGACGAAGCCGAAAACCGTATGCACACCATCAAGGCAGTTATGGCTGCTACCCTTTAAAATAAGTAATCATAAAGCAAAGCCTTGCGGAGGTCGATGCGCCGTAGCGACGCATCGTCTGAATGCCGCGGGCTTTCTTTTTTTGTATTTTTCGGTTGTCACAAATCACAAAAACACAGCTTGCGTATTGTACGAAATCCCGAAAAGCTTTGACAAAACGGCTAAGACCTTGACATTCCGACGTTTAAAAGTTAAAATAAATTGTTTAGAATTTATGAATTTTTTTGGAGGACATTATGAAGGCGACAAAACATATTTTGGCACTTTGTCTTTCGCTCGTGATGATTTTTTCGACAATCGTCGCTACGGGCGTTTTGACTGCGTCGGCGATTCCCGGAGGCGGCGTTCAGCAGTCGAGCTTCCGTGCCTACGGCGCAGACGTTTCCTATTGGAACGTCGGCTCAAGCCTTAATTATTCGCTCGTTGATTTTGCGAAGATGAAGGCAGACGGATGCCAGTTCGTCATTTTGCGTATCGGTTACGAGGGCTCTTCCTCGCGTACCGACGTGCTTGACAAGGCATTCCTTCAGTATTACAAAAACGCGCGTGCGGCAGGTATGCCTCTCGGCATTTATTTCTACTCGCTCGCGACGACCTATGCAGGCGCAAAGCAGGACGCCGAATGGGTAATTTCTCAGATCGAAAAATACGATATGTATTTCGAATACCCCATCTATTACGACGTAGAGGACTCGACCTACACCAATCAGGTCGGACTCAGCGCATCGAAGATGGAGCAGCTCTGCTTGGGTTGGTGTGAAACCCTCGAAGCCCGTGGCTATTTCCCCGGCGTTTACGGCGGTAAATCGCAGGTTTTGGATAAGCTTTCCTCTTCCTTCAAATCTAAATACGACCTTTGGTATCCCCGTGTAAAGACCAACGGCCACGGCGCACAGTATAACCCCAACAGCTACGACTATTCGAGCTCCTGCAGCATGTGGCAGTATGCTTGGTACGACTATGAATACAACGGAATCGGCATGGATATGCTCGACGTTAACGTCTGCTACAAGGACTATCCCGCAATCATGTCGAAATACGGCTACAACAACTGCAAGAGCAGCGCAAAGACCGAGCTTGAAACGCTTGTAAACACCGCAAAGACCGCTCGTTACGACCACTATACCGAGCAGAACCTTGCAACGCTTCGCACCGCTTACAACGAGGCTGTTTCGCTTCTCAACAGCGCGTCTCCGAGCGATTCTGCGCTTGAAGCGGCTGTAATCAAGCTTAAGAACGCACTTAACAACACCGTTGCAAGCAACGAACAGGTTATTTCGGTCGGCAAATCCTACACCGCGTCCGCAAGCGGCAGAAACGATACTTATTCCGACACGGGCACCCGTCTTACCGACGGTGCGAAGGGCGCTACCGACGGCGGTAAAGAAAATGCTTTCGCAGGCTTTAGCTCGGGCACTCCTGTCGAAATCGTGGTAGACTTGGGCGGCAACGTTTCCTCGAACACCTACCGCATCCACACCGCAAAAATGGAAAGCTGGGGCATCGCGGTTCCTGCGAAATTCAGCGTTTCGGTATCCAACGACGGCAAAAACTTCACCGCCATCAACTACACCACGGTTCGCAACTGCACCTACGGCAGCGACGATTGGAATATGTTTGAAATGACGGTTCGTTCCGACAAAACCCGCAACGAGCGTTACGTAAAATTCACTATCGAACCGAACGGCAACCACATCTGGCTTGAAGAGGTTGAGGTAATGAACAACCCTGTTGCCGCAACCGGCAAGGTATACGTCACCGGCATCAACAAGTACGTAACCTCGGGCGACACGGTTATCTTCACCCCCGATCAGCGCCCCATCAACACCACCAATCATAACATCAGCTACACCACCAACGTAGTTGCAACCTGGAACGGCAGCTGCTACATTATCTCCTCGATCACCTCGGGTACCGGTGCAGATACCGCAGCTATCACGCTCAGCAGCAACCAAATTCTTATCGCGTCCCACGAATGGGAAGGCTTGACCGACAACCCTGTTCTCGGCTCGCGCGAGAATATGCTCAGACTTAAAAACGCTCCCGTTGGCAGCAAGCTTACCCTTACCAACGTCGACGTAAACGCGAAAACCCTCGCGGTCACCCCGACCATCAACGTCGAAGCGATCAACACGGCACCTGTCGAAAAGCCCGACAACGCAAAAACCTTCTGGGTAACCCACGTTAACGACAGCACCTCCGAGGGCG